>JBARTN010000314.1:0-18966 GCA_049645265.1 Polyangiales bacterium | reverse complement strand
GAACGCCGTGTCGCTCCCGCTGACGCGATGCCCTGCCTCGACGAGGAGCGCAGCCAGCGCGCTCATGCCCGTGCCCGCGATCCCGATCAGATGAACGTGCATGCGCGCTCCAGATCGCGGCAATTGCCGTTCAATATCGAGTTGGGTGTTGACAGGGTCACCAGCGGGCCCATTATGAGAGGAAGGTGGCTGAAAGTTCGAAAAAGTTTTCCGATCGAGTGCGCGAGGTGATGGACGCCTTGATCGACGCGCTCGAAGGCTTGCTCAGCCCACCCCTGGCACCCGTTCCGGTGCGCGTCAGGCCGCCCCAGCTGCCGACGAAACGCCGCCGCTGAGGCCTGGTCACTCCGCTGCGGCGACCTGTTCTGCGGCCTTGAGGGTGACCGGGACTCCGCTGAACGCTGCATTGCCGCTGAGCACGTCGAGGAGTTGGTCGTCGGTGAGATCGTTCACGCTCACGCCCGGATGACTGGTCGCCACGCTCAGCTCTACGCCATCGCGACCGTGCCCGAAACCGTGCGGGAGGCTCACCACGCCAGGCATCATGTCGATGGTGAGCTCCGCGGGCGCGGTGACTTGGCCGACTCGCGAGCTGACGGTCACCTCGTCGCCAGCCTTCACACCGATTCGTGCCGCGTCCTCGGGATGCATCATCAAGGTGCAGCGTGACTTGCCTTTCATCAGCCGCTGGCTGTTGTGCATCCAGGAGTTGTTGCTTCGGAGCTGCCGACGGCCGATGAGCAGAAGCTGCCCGTCGGAACTGGCAGCTCCCGGCTTCAGAAAGCGGGCACGCAAGCGATCGAGGTCTGCGACGAACAGATCCGGCGCGAGGTCGACGGGCCCGTGCTTTTCAGGAAGCACCTCGGGAATCGTCGATTGCATCGGCCCGAGGTCGATGCCGTGCGGGTTCTTCCTGAGCTTACCGAGCGAAAGCCCCGTCCCAAGCGGGTTGAAGCGCTTGCCGTAGGCGCCGAGCCGAAGTCCGAGGTCGAGCACGCGCTCGGGGCCCGCCTTCTGCGATGCCAGGGCAGTGAGATACTGCCTGCTCAGCTTCCCGTGCCGCCGAGCCGCAAGCCTGGTGCTCAACTCCGTGAGGATCTGCCAGTCGTCGAGCTCGCCGTCCTTCAAGGCGAACGGGGCTGGCGAGTACTTGGCGATGTTGCGCACCGCCGTGAGATAGAGCGCCAGGTCGTAGTGGCTTCGTTGAATCGGGGACACCGGCGGCAGGATGATGTCGGCGTGCCGGCTGGTCTCATTGATGAAGAAGTCGATGGAGACCGCGAAATCGAGCGAGGCAAATCCGCGATCGAGCTGCGCGCCGTTCGGCGTCGACAAGATCGGATTCCCGGCGATCGTGATCATCGCACGAATCCGGCCTTCGCCTTCGGTGAGCATCTCTTCGGCCATGACCGAGGACGGAAGCTCGCCACCGAACTCGGGCAAGCCCCGCACCCTGCTCTTCCAACGGCCGAAGGACCCCCGCCCTGCGCCAAAACCGCCGACGGTGCCGCGCACGTCGATCGCCGGAGATGGGAACATCGAGCCCCCGGGCTCGTCGAGGTTACCGGTGACCGCATTGAGAACGTTGATCAGCCACATGCAGAGGCTGCCGAACTCCTGTGTGCAAGCGCCGATCCGTCCGTAGAGGACTGCCTTCGGTGCGGCACGAAGCTCGCGAGCCAGTCGCTTCACCGTCTCCGCAGGGATACCGGTGATCGATTCGGTTTGCCCCGGCGGGTAAGCTTTCGCGATCTCGACGATGCGTTCGGCGTTCTTGATGCTGGGCGCGATGCGACCCAGATCGATCCCCGCCGCACAGACCTCATGGAGCAGGCCGAGCAAGAAGAGGGCGTCGGTTCCGGGTTGAATGAACAGGTGCTCATCGGCGATGCGTGCCGTCTCACAGCGACGCGGATCGACGACGACGACCTTTCCACCGCGCTTGCTGATGGCTTCGAGGCGCTTCTTGATGCCCGGTGCAGCCATGATGCTGCCGTTGGAGGCGAGCGGGTTGGCGCCGATCAGCATCATGAAGTCGGTGCGGTCGACGTCCGGCACCGGAAAAAGGAGCTGGTGCCCGAACATGAAGTACGAAGCCATCATGAGCGGCAGCTGATCACAAGAGGTCGC
Source organism: Polyangiales bacterium (assembly GCA_049645265.1). Lineage (GTDB taxonomy): Bacteria > Myxococcota_A > Polyangia > Polyangiales > Houyiibacteriaceae > SG8-38. The sequence goes on along the minus strand of JBARTN010000314.1, from coordinate 16,836 downwards.
AGAAAAGCGGTTCTTCGAACGGAGCGACCGAAGGAACGGAGGCCCGAAGACCAATGTGCCGAAGTTGTGCGCATTCGGATTGCCGAGATAGACGCCGACCGAATCCCTGCCGTGCTCTTCCTGAATCCTCTGAATTCGATCGACGACTTCGTCGAAGGCCTCGTCCCAGCTCATCGGTTCCCAGCGATCACCGACCCGACGCACCGGTTGCTTCAAGCGGTCCGGGTCATCGTAGAGGTCTTTCAGTGCGGTCGCCTTCGGGCAAACGTGACCTCGGCTGAAGACGTCTTGGGCGTCGCCGCGAATGGATAGGACCTCGTCACCGTCGATCTCGACTTCGATTCCGCACATCGCCTCGCAGAGATTGCAGGTTCGGTAGTGGGTGCTGCTCATCGGCGAAGCATACCCGAGCCGAGGCCGAGGGCGTACCCGCCGCGCTCAGCCTTTTTCGAAGGAGAACGACGTGCCGTCGGAGTCGACTGCGATCGTGTCACCGTGGTCGAACAGGCCGCGCAAAAGGGCCTCTGCCAGGGGGTCTTGTAACTCCCGAACGAGGACCCGCTTCAAGGGACGCGCGCCGAATGCTGGATCGTAACCCAGGTCGATCAGTCGCGTTTTTGCGGCATCCGTCAACGTCAGACCGATCTCCCGGGGGGTCAGGAGCTTCTCCACCTGTCGGAGCTGGATTTCGAGGATCGCCGCAAGCTCCTCCTTGTCGAGCCGGTCGAAGATCAGAACCTCGTCGACCCGATTGAGAAACTCCGGCCGGAAGTAATCGTGGAGCCGTTCTTCGATCCGCTCGTTCAGCGCCTCGTCGGAACCCCGGTGCTCGAGAATGAGCTCGCTCCCCACGTTCGAGGTCATGATGATGACCGTGTCTCGGAAATGCGCGACCCGTCCGCGTGAGTCACTGAGGCGGCCATCCTCCAGAACTTGGAGCAGGATGTTGAACACATCGGGGTGCGCCTTCTCGACTTCGTCGAACAAGACGACCGAGTAGGGTCGGCGCCTCACCGCTTCAGTCAAAAAGCCGCCCTCTTCGCTGTCGACGTATCCGGGCGGAGCTCCGAGCAGGCGCGCGACCATGTGCTTTTCCATGAACTCGCTCATATCGAGCCGAGTGAGTGCAGCCTCGTCGTCAAACAGAAACGCCGCCAGGGTCTTGGCGAGCTCGGTCTTGCCCACCCCCGTTGGGCCGAGAAAGAGAAACGAGCCGATGGGACGCTTGGGATCTCGAAGGCCAACGCGGCCTCGGCGCACCGCTCTGCTCAGCGCGCTCACGGCGTGGTCCTGGCCGACGACGCGCTCTCGCAATCGGTCCTCCATCTGGAGTAGCTTCTGCGCTTCTTCCTCCATCATTTTCGCGGCGGGCACGCCAGTCCAGAGCGCAACGACCGCGGCGACGTCTTCGGGGCCGACCGTGTCGTCGGAGTCGTCACCGTCGAGGCCCAGGCGAACGCGCGCCGCGCTTTCGTCGATGAGGTCGATGGCACTCTTGGGAAGCTCGCGCCCCGCCACGTAGCGGCGCGCAAAGCGAACGGCGGCTTCGAGCGCCGACTCGGTGATCTCGACCTCGTGCGCCGCTTCAAACCGGGCTTTCACCCCTCGAAGAATTGCCACCGCCTCTTCTGCGTTTGGCGGCTCGACCTGAATCGGCACGAACCTCCGTGACAGCGTGCTCGCTTCGTCGTTGATTTCCCGAAGCTCATCGGGCGTACAGCGAGCCAGGGCCCGGACCTCGCCCCGGCTCAGAGCATTGGCAAGCATGTCGCCGGCGCCTCCCTTCGCGCGAAGGAAAGAGGCCAGGTTTGGCAGAAACAAGATCACCTGCCCGCCCGAGTCGCGGACCGCATCGAGGATCGCCCGCATGCGCTCTTCGAGCTGACCCCGAAGCGTGGTCCCCGCGACGAGCTCTCCGGAATCGAGAGCAATGATGCGCTTGTCGGCCAAGAGGTCGGGCACTTCGTCGGCCGCGATCCGCGAGGCGAGGCCATGAACGAGCGCGGTGCGGCCCGTTCCGTCTTCGCCGACGAGCAGAGGGTTGTTCTCCCCGCGCCGGGCAAGGACTTGGAGCATCCGGCGAAGCTCGGCCTCCCGTCCGACGAGGGGATCGAAGGCGTCTTGGCCTGCTAAGCGCGTCAGATCGCGGCCGTACTCTTCCAGAACACCCATGTCCGTTCCTGCAACTCCGTCGGGTCTATCGTTTCCGCCGCCGCCCGCCAAGACTTCCCGCAAGATCGCGCTGCTCAAGCCCGATGTGCGCAGGACCGCGCGGAGCTGGCCTTCGGGCTCCTGTGCACAGGCCAGAACCAAGCTCGCGGTGCCCACCGGAAGCCCAGCATGCCGGGTCGCCTCGAGCTCCGCCCTCGACAGGAGTTCGAGGAATCGCGTCGACAGATACGCTACGCCATCGCCGTCGGTCTTCGCGAGCCTCCGGAGCGCCCATTCGGAATCGACCAAAACGTCGGTTGCGTCGACGCCCGCGGCCTCGAGTGCTGCTTGGACCGCCGGCGCCCGATCGACCAATTCGTACCAAAGATGGACTGGTTGGACCTCTGCGTGCCTGCGATCGTCTGCGAGTTGTTGCGCCGCGGCGACGTACCGACGGGCGTCCTCGCTGTACGAATCGAGACGCAGGGTCAGTTTCTTCAAGCCTAGTCGTCCGCCGCTTTCGCGGCTGCCACGAATCGAAGCCGCAAGTCATAGAGCACCTCGGAGATGAGCCGCTCCTCCTCGCCGGTGAGGTTCCCCCTCGTTTTCTCTTCGAGGAGCGCGATGCAGTCGATCGATTGCTTCGCGTGGGCGAGGTTCACCGTCGAGTCGTCTTCAGCACCAGGCAAGTTGCCGAGATGGATGAGCGCGGACGTGCTCAACGACAAGATGAAGGTGTTGAAGTCGATGCTCGGAGCTTCGCTCTCTTCCTCAGTCATGCGAGCTACTCCGCCTGCGACTCGTCTTTCGAATCGCCGGGGTCGATCTCGACCTTGTCATACGAGCCTTCCTGATCGGCGAGGTCCGCCAATCGCCGCTCGTACTCTTCCTTGGAAATCAAGCCCTTCGCGATGTTGCGTTCCACGATGCGCTTGTCGACTAGTTTCTCACCTAGAGCTGCCATGCGGCCGAGTGTAGATTCGCCGTACCCGCTGTCAACTCACATAAGTTTGACACCCTCGCGGGGACCTCCGATCCTGAATTCGTGCTTCGTGCGGTACCACCATCGGCTGACCAGCTGCGTGAGCTGGAGATCCTGATTCGCGCGCACCATCCTTTGTTACTGGTCGATACCGTCGAAGAGGAGCGGGTCCATGTGCTGCTCGAGCATGCCGCCGAGCACATCGGACTGCCTCTTTTCTCCTGGACCGAGGTCGATGGCCTCCGCCGTGAGCTGCCCGACCCGGGGCACACGCCCGAGAGCGGACCTCCACAGAAGGCCCTCTCGTTCATCGAGCGTTCCAACCTCGAGGCGATTTTTCATCTCAAGGGGCTCGGCCCCTACCTTCACGAGCCGGTGGTCATCGCCCAGATCAAGAACATCCACAAGAAGTACTTCGGACACCGCGGGGCCATCGTCCTGTCCGGCCACGGCATCGACATGCCCCCGGCAATCGAGCACCTCTTCACGCCGCTGAATCTGCATGCGCTTTCGCCCGAGGCTTACCATTCGTTCATCCAAGCGGTGCTGCGTGACCTGGCCAAGCGGCTTCACGTCAAGGTCGAGCTTTCGAGCGTCGATGTGTCGAAGCTGCTTGCCGCTTTGCACGGCCTCACGTTCTTCGAGGTACAGAAGATCATCACTCAGGCGGTGATCGAGGACGGTATCCTCGGGCGCGAAGACATCGTCAACGTTCTCGACGCCAAGCGGCAGATCATCGAACGCTCGGGGGTGCTCGAATACTTCCCTCACGAACACGAGATGGGTGATGTCGCCGGACTGAGTGAGCTGAAGGATTGGCTTCGCAAGCGGCAAGCGGCTTTCGAAGACCCGAAACGAGCCAAGGAGTACGGGCTGTCGCCTCCCAAGGGGCTGATGCTGATCGGCGTTCAGGGTTGTGGAAAGAGCCTTTGTGCGAAGGCGGTGGCCGCGGAGTGGAAGCTTCCGTTGATTCGCCTCGACCCATCGAATCTGTACAACCGCTACGTCGGCGAGAGCGAAAAGAACCTGAAGCGCGCGATCAAGCTCGCGGAGGCGATGGCGCCGGTGGTCCTCTGGATCGACGAAATTGAAAAGGCGCTGTCACAAGAAGATGCAGAAGGCGGACCCGCGCAGCGGATCTTCGGAACCTTCCTCGCCTGGCTGCAGGACAAGAAGGAAAACGTCTTCGTCATTGCGACCGCCAATGACATCTCTAAGCTTCCGCCGGAGCTGATGCGCAAGGGCCGCTTCGACGAGATCTTCTTCGTCGACCTTCCTAGGGCTGAGGCGCGCAAGCGGATCTTGCAGATCCACTTGAAGCGTCGAAAACGCGATCCGGCGGCATTCGACATCCGACGGCTCGTCGATCTGACCGAAGGGTTCAGCGGCGCCGAGATCGAGCAAGCGGTCGTCTCTGCCCTCTATACGGCGTTCTCGAAGCAGGAAGACCTGACGACCGAGGTCATCGCCGATGAGATTGAGATGACGAAGCCGCTCTCGGTGACCATGGCCGAGCGCATCGACGCCCTCCGGGATTGGGCCAAAGATCGTGCGGTCTTCGCGGGCTGATGGATGTCGGATAGCGCCGGCCAGGCACGCGATCTAGGTTCCAAGCCTTGGCTTGAGAGGTTTGCGATGGTCACACGATGGATCCTTGGCGGTGCCGTGCTTGCGGCATTCTTGGTTGCTTGTAGTACTGCCCAAATCGACCAGGTCTGCATCGATGATTGCGGGAACGCCCGCAATGTCCGCGTGCAAACCAGCTTCGGTCCCGTCGAGGGCTACGAGGACGACGGCGTGCTCTCGTACCGCGGCATTCCGTACGCCGCGCCACCGATCGACGAGCTTCGCTGGAAACCCCCGACCTCTCCGGCGCCATGGACCGACACGCTCCCGGTCACCGAGAACCCCAACATCTGTCCGCAAGTCGCGTTCGCCGGTCTTCCTGTGCCCGGCTTCATGCCGAGCGAGGATTGCCTCTATCTCAACATCGACACGCCGGTCGAGGGCTCGGGCATTCCGGTCATGGTCTGGATCCACGGCGGAGCGTTCACCTTGGGTGAAGGCTTGCAGGCCGACGGCGGCACTGCGGGCGACCTGATCGCCCGCGAAGTGGGTGCGGTCGTGGTGAGCATGAACTACCGCCTCGGCCAGCTTGGGTTCCTCGCGCACGCCGAGCTCACCGCGGAGAGCCCCGACGGTGCATCCGGCAACTACGGCTTGATGGATCAAACCGCCGCGCTTCAATGGGTGAGGGACAACATCGAGCGCTTCGGTGGCGATCCCGACAATGTCACGATCATCGGCGAGTCCGCAGGCGCGTTCAGCGTTTGCAGTCATCTCGCCTCTCCGAAGAGCGCTGGGCTCTTTGACAAAGCCATCATCCAAAGCGGCTCCTGCGAGCGGCCCTGGCCGACGCTTTCCGCCGCCGAGGCGCAGGGCGACGCTTTCGCTGCAGCCTTGGAGTGCGACACAGAGCAAGATGCATTGGCCTGCATGCGGGCCAAGTCGGCGGACGACGTCATCGCGGCACTGCCACCGGCGCCGAACTTCGGCTTCACCCCCAGCGAGGGCCTGACGGGAAGCTGGGGCCCGGTGCTCGACGGCTCGTTCTTCACCGAGCAGCCGAGCGAATCGTTCAGCTCGGGCAACTTCAACCAGGTGCCGACGATCCTCGGTTTCACGCGCGAAGAGGCGCGGCTGTTCGTTTGGCTGGGCGAGCTCGCAGATCCGCCTCTCGAGGTGACGGCCGAGAACTACGAGGAGCTGATCGCGTATTTTCTCGGAGGCAACACCGAGCTCGCAGCCCGCGCGGCGGAGCAATACCCGCTGTCTGACTATTCGGAGCCCGCCGTAGCCCTCGCAGCGGTGGCGACGGACACGATTTTTCGCTGCCCGAGCAAGCTCGAAGCCGCGAAGCTGAGCGCGTTCACCCCGACGTACCTCTATCAGTTCGAGTACCAGGACGGGCACTCGCAACTCGAAGTGGTGTTGCCTTTCATCGACGGCAGTCTACCGAGCTACGACTTGGGCGCCTTTCACGCTGCGGATATTCCGTACGTCTTTGGCTACGATCCGCTTCTCGTGATCAACTTCGAGGACTTCTCGACCACGCTCAACACCTGGGAAGCAGGTGCGGCGGACTGGGCACTTTGGACCGAGATCCTAAGCGACTTCTGGCGCTTCGCGCTTACCGATCATCCGAACCCGCTCGGTGGCCTTCAGTGGCCGACCTACGACGAAGGAAGCGACCAACACAAGGTCTACGACACGACCGTTCGGGTTGGTAGCAACGCTGCCGAGAAGTGCGACTTTTGGGCCGGCGAAGACTACCTGGTCAGCGAGCTCCGAGATTGAAGCTCCAAGCTCAGCCCGCTTCGTTGAGCGCGCGCTGGTTGTAATCGTGCTCGTCGCGCATGCCTTCCATCGTGGTCTTGTCGATGAAGGCTTCGAGCTTCTTGCGGATGAGCGGCACCTTTGCGGTCGCCTCGAACTCGATGTCGTACGTGCAGCCACTCCCGTTCGGGGAGATCGTGACATTGGAGTCGATCTCGCCGGGTGTGCCCATGACATCGATGTGGCTCTTGCAGGTCTTTTTTTCGCCTGCGTCTCGCCACTCTCGGCGCTCGACGATCGTATTGGTCGCGCTGAAGAGCTTCTTTGCAAAGCCGGGGAGGTCGCTGTCGATTTCGCGCGTCGAAGTGATGACCTTCGTGCCACCAGACTCCTCGACTTGGATGCGCACGTTTCGTTCACCGGACGCTTCGCAGCGCTTTTTGATGTGCTCCGGATCCGTCACGAATCGGTAAACCGTATCGACGTCTTGGCTGTAGTTGATGGTCAGTTTCGGCATGTCTAGCTCCCGTTTCGAAGGGGGGAGCCTAACACGGTTGAGGCCAAAATCGAGAGGCTAGGATCCGAAGACCACGTGCAAAATCACTTGCGCCACCGCGAAATAAACGACGAGCCCCAAGACGTCGACGACCGATGCAATGAAAGGGGTCGAGGACACGGCAGGGTCGAGACCTGCGCGTCGAATCAGCAGTGGAAGCAGTGAGCCGATCATCGTGCTCAAGGTGACGATGGCGAGAATGCTCGCCCCCACGGCCGTGGCTATCGCGATAGGCGCGACGGTTTCGCCTGCGTACCAGCCCCTCGCAAAGCCGATCAAGCCGAGCGCAATCCCCAGTGACAATCCGATCAGTAGCTCCCGACCAGCTACCCTCGCCCAATCGCCCGGCCGGAGCTCGCCAACCGCCATTGCGCGAATGACCAGCGTTGCAGACTGCGACCCGGCGTTGCCGCCCGATGCGATGATCAACGGGATGAAGAGGACGAGCTCGACCGTCGCGGCGAGGAAATCCTGATTCTGGCGGATCACCGTCGCCGTGAGCAGCTGCGCGATGAAGAGAAGCACGAGCCAGGAGCCACGTTTCCATACGAACTCGGCCCAGCCCGTATCGAAGTAAGAGTCCTCGAGCGGCACCACGCCGCCCATCTTCTGTGCGTCTTCAGTGGCCTCTTCGATGACGACGTCGACGACGTCATCGACCGTGACGAGGCCGAGCATCCGGGAGAGATTGTCGACAACGGGAAGCGCGGCCAAGTCGTACTTGGCGATTGCGTCCGCGACCCGCTCCTGGTCGTCGAATGCGGACACCTGGAAGACGTTTTCAACCATGATCTCCGAGAGCGCCTGCCCCGGTTCGCTCAGGATCAGATCTCGAAGCGACACGACGCCGAGGAGCTCTCCATTGGGCCGACAGACGTAGATGTAATAGAGCATCTCCGCCATCTCTTCGCGTCCGAAGCGCCGCGCTGCCTCCATCGCCTCCCAGACCTTCGTGTCCGGAGGCATGGACACGAACTCAGTCGTCATTAGACCACCGGCGGTTTCGGGCTCGTACTGGACGAGCTCACGGACTTCTTCGGCGGCCTCGGGCTCGCGCCGATCGAGCGCGGTGAGCAAGGCGGCCGCATCGTCCTCCTCGAGCTCTTGGAGCAGGTCGACGCGGTCGTCGGGGTCCATCTCGCGGAGCAGCTCGACTGCGCGGCCCGTGTCGATCGCGTTGAACACCACAACCTGACGATGCGGGCTCAGGCGTTCGACGACGTCGGCTGCGGTTTCCGTCGGCAAGGCGCGGACGAGCGAGACCGCCTCCCTCGCAGACAAATCCTCGAGCAGCTCGGCGATGTCCTCGGGATGGAATTCCGAAACCGCCTCGCGAACGGCCTCAGGACCGATCGCGATCGCGTCTCGGAGGTCCGGTCCTATGAGAGGCGCCAATCGCATCGCGCCCGATTCTGGCGCATGCGGCCAGCCCCCGCAGCAAAAATCTCGCTTACGCGGCTTCTTGCTTCTTTCGAAAGCGGATGTTGATCATCTCGACCATCAGGGCGAAAGCCATTGCGAAGTAGATGTAGCCCTTGTTGATGTGCTGTCCGAGACCTTCGGCGGTGAGCAAGACCCCGATCAGCAATAGAAAAGAGAGGGCGAGGATCTTCATCGACGGGTACTTGTTGACGAAGTCACCGACCTGCTTGGCGAAGATCAGCATCACCCCAATTGCGATGATGATGGCGGCCACCATCACCTCGATGTCCTCTGCCATGCCGACCGCGGTGATCACCGAGTCGAGCGAGAAGATGATGTCGAGCACCATGATCTGGGCGATGATGCCCGACAGGCCATTGAACCAGCCCTTGATGTCTTCTTGGTGCTCGCCTTCGACCTTCTCGTAGATCTCCTGCGTGCTCTTGGCGATCAAGAACAGCCCGCCGCCGAGCAAGATGAGGTCGCGGCCCGAGATCGGATGCCCGAAGACTTCGAATAGCGGCTGGGTCAGCTGCATCACCCAGTTGATGGTCATCAGCAGACCGATCCGAGTGAACATCGCTCCTAAAAGGCCGAGCCGATAGGCCAGCCCCTGTTTCTCCACCGGCAGACGGGAAGCCAGGATGGCGATGAAGACGATGTTGTCGATCCCAAGGACGATCTCGAGGAGCGTCAGTGTCAACAGCGCGACCCAGGCATCGGGATTGGAAAGCAGCTCGATCATCCGCGTGGCTTCTATTAGCGTGACTCGGCCGTGCGCTGCAAACCCCGCTTGGCAAGCCGAGTGCGTCGGGGTACCTCCGAAGTCATGGGACACCGATTTTCGACGATCGCGACGCACGCTGGAAAGGTCAGCGGGCAAGCCGGACAGCCGATCACCTCCCCGATTTCTCTTTCGACGACCTTCCTCCAGCGGGCATCTGGCGAGCAGGAAGAACATGCGTACAGCCGTGTCAGCAACCCGACCCGGGATGCGCTCGAACACAGCCTCGCGGCGCTCGAAGGCGGATCGAGCGCGTCTGTATTTTCATCCGGCTGCGCCGCCATGCACGCGGCGCTCCAGCTCCTCCGCCCCGGCGACCAGGTCGTGGCCTGTGGCGACGTCTATGGAGGCACCTATCGACTGATCGAGCAGCTGGTGAAGCCGATGGGGGTCGAAGTCGCCTGGGTCGACATGTGCGACCTGGCCGCGGTGGAAGCGGCGATCGACCAGCGGAGCAAGATGGTCTGGATCGAAACGCCGACCAACCCCTTGCTCCGCGTGTTCGACATCGAGGCCGTGTCTGCCCTGGCCCGCGCGCGCGGCGCGTGGACGGTCGTGGACAGCACCTTTGCGACGCCGATGCTTCAGCGGCCGCTCGAGATGGGCGCCGACTTGGTCGTGCACTCGATGTCGAAATACCTCAACGGGCACAGCGACGTGGTCGCCGGCGCGGTGATCAGCCAGCGCGACGAGCTGGCCGAGCGGCTTCGCTTCATTCAGCGCGCCGGCGGTGCAGTGCCGTCGCCCTTCGATTGCTATCTGGTGGCGCGAGGGGTCAAGACACTTCCGCTTCGGATGGCGCGCCATTGTGAGAACGCCCAAGCGCTTGCTGAATGGCTGCGCACGCAGGACGGTGTGGTGGCCGTGCACTACCCTGGGCTTCAAGACCATCCCGAGCATGCGCTGGCTGCCCGGCAGATGAGCGGGTTTGGCGGGATGGTGTCGTTCGAGCTGGAAGGCGGCCCCAGGAGAGCGAGGACGCTCCTCGAGCGCGTCCGCCTGTTTTCGCTGGCCGAGAGTCTCGGGGGCGTCGAGTCGCTCATCGGGCAACCGGCCCTGATGAGCCATGCATCGATGCCCAAAGACGTCCGGGAAGCCCAGGGCATTCGGGACGGATTGATCCGCCTTTCGGTAGGTCTCGAAGACGTCGAAGATCTCCGAGAGGACCTCGAGCAGGCCCTTCTCACCGCATAGTTGCGAGGCTTTCGTCAGCTCGCTAACCTGATCGCGTGAGGTTTGGAATGAACACGAGCCGTCTTGCGTGCCTCCTGTTGTCGGTTCTGGCGCTTTCCTGTGCCCAGGATGGCGGTCCCGCGCTCGTCGACGCGCAGTGGAACCTGACATGTCCGGCGGATAGTGAAGTCGACTGCGGCTCGCGTGCACCGGAAACTTGTCTCGGCAGCGTCGGTCAACGAACGATCTTGGGCGAGCACGGCGAGCTCGCGTGCACCGGCGACGCCATCTTGGCTGTTTGCGAATCTGTCGACCGCACGGACGGAACGAGAAACATCTCGATCGAGGTGAACGTCGACCGCGGCGGCGGGAGCTTGCCGAGGTTTGCGTTCGAGCTAGGGGCGCGGGTGAACACGGCGGATGACTCGGTGGTAAGCTGCAATGTCACGATCATCGAGGACGAAGTTCCTTACGACATCGGTGGCTGTGGAGAAGAACCGCCCTCGATGGCGCAGTCCTGTCAGCTCTCGAGCGTCGTCACCGGCAATGGCGAGGTTAGCTTCGCCATCGAGTGCAAGTCCTTGCTGAGCAGTGTGACCGACACTTTCGGCTTCGACGTGGGCGCCGTGGGCGGTGGTCCGACGACGATCCAGTTCGCCAACTGCAGAGGCTTCTAGAGCGACTTCTGCGAGTGGTCGTTGCCGTCGTAGCGCAGTGCAGTCGGCTTTTCGTCCACGATCGTGTGAATCTCGACAGGGCGCGTCCAGACGCGGCAAAGCGCTTTCAAGACTTCCCTGGCCCAGTCCAAGCGTAGGTCGGCCCCCTGATGACGGTGCTCGAGAAGGAGCTCGGAGCGGTTTTGGTGGTTTGCGTCGACGACGGAGATGATCGGGTTGCCGGCGTTGGTGAGACTCGTCAGTAGCTGGCTCTTCACATCCTGAAAGGTGCGGCTCTCGATCTCCCAACGATCGTTTCGCTGGTTGTAGCCGAAGGAGTAGAGCTTCTGGTCGGCCACGAAGTCCTCGGTCAGGTACTCGTCGATGAAGGTCACGTCATTGTAGAGCGAGCGCACTTCGAAGATTTTCTCGCGGCCGAGGCCGGTGCGGCGATCCCAATGGCGCCGAAGCCCCCAGTCGTCGCACTCGTCCCATTCTTTGCCGAATTGGCCTTTGTTCCAGCGGTCTTCGATGTGCCGGAAGAGCTCGATGCCGAGCTTGTAGGGGTTGAGTTGCCCGGGCGTGGTTGCCAAGACGCTGGCGCAGCGATCGGCATAATCGACGATCTCGCTCGTGTCGCAGATGTTCTCCGTCATGAGGCGGCTGTGCCAGTAGCTCGCCCAGCCTTCATTCATGATTTTGGTCTGCATCTGCGGCAAGAAGTAATAGGCCTCCTCGCGGATCACTGCGAGGCATTCGCGTTCCCATCGCTGAAGAGGAGCGTTCTCGAGCAGAAAGCCGAGGACGTCGCGCTGCGGCTCCGTCGGGAATCGCTGCGCTTGCGCGGCCTCATCGACGAGCTTTTGCTTCTGTGATTCGACGAACTCCTCGGGGTTGATGAACGACTCCATGTAGTCGCGGTCGACGCGGAGGAGCGCAACTTCCGGCGTTTCGGGCGGCTCTTCCTCTTCGGAACTGCTCGGCGAGCTCTCTTTGGGCAGGAACGGCTTCTGTGGATCGATCAGGTTCTCGAGGCTCAAGCAGGCGTCGATGAATTGCTCGACCGTCTCGATGCCGCTGCGATTGGCGCACTTCCGAACGATCGCGCCATGATTGGCCATCGTGTCAATCCACTTGCGAACGTCGGCGCCGGTCTGGGGATCGCGGCCTTGGCTCGTCATTCGAAAGCAGAAGTTGTTCTTGAAGAAATCGACGTGCGCATACACGTGCGCCATCACGAGCTTCTGGTCGACCATGCTGTTGCCTTCGAGAAGGTAAGCGATGGACGGATTGTTGTTGATTACCAGCTCGTAAATCTTCGAGAGCCCGTACTCGTGGCTCTTGCTCAGGCGTTCGTACTCCATCCCCCAGCGCCAATGCGGGTAGCGAGTGGGGAAGCCACCGTAGGCGGCAACTTCATTCATTTGGTCGTAGCTCAAGACTTCGAAAATCGTCGAGAAGAAATCTAAGCCGACGTTTCGCGCAAACTCTTCGATCCGTCGCTGCTCGTCGCGCAGGTAGTTTGGAAGGGCCGTTTTCAGTGCGAATTGGGCCACGCGCTACTTGCCCTTCCCCAGGAACTCCCGAATCGACTCGACGATTGCGTCGCGGTCGTTGATTTCGCTCGTGATCAGCTGCTCGTCGCCAGAGAAATGCTCTTTCAAATCCTTGATGAACTGTCCGGACCCGTATGGGCTATCGACCTGGCCGTAACAAAAGACGTTGGAAGCCGGGAGCAATAGCTTTTTCAGGATGTCGACGCAGAGCAAGGTGTCGTCGACGCTCCAGTTGTCGCCATCTGAAAAATGGAATGGGTAGATGTTCCATTCCGAGGAAGGGTAGTCGCGTTCGACCATGTCGGCTGCAAGCCGATATGCGGAGGAGATCATCGTTCCACCGGATTCGCGCGTGCGGAAGAATGTGTCGCGGTCGACTTCGCGCGCGGCGGCGTCGTGAATGATGAAGCGCGTTTCGATGCCCTTGTATTGCTTGCGCAACCAGGTGTCGATCCAGAACGATTCGATGCGAACGATCTCTTTCTGCTCGTCGCCCATCGAACCGGACACGTCCATCATGTAGATGATGACCGCGTTCGCGACTGGCTCTTCCTCGGTTTTCCATGATTTGTACCGCATGTCCTCGCGGGTCGGAATGATCACCGGGTGCTTCGGATCGTAGGTGCCGAGCGCGATTTGGCGGCGGAGCGCGCTTCGAAACGTCCGCTTGAAGTGGCGCAGCGAGTTCGGCCCGACGTTGCGAACGCCGATGTAGCGATCTTTCTTGTCGACGACTGCGTTCTTGCCCTTGTTCTCGATGTTGGGGAGCGCCAGCTCCTCGCCGAGGATGTCGGCTAGCTCGTCGAGGGTGAGCTCCACTTCGAGTGGATGGTCGCCGGCCTGATCGCCTGCTTGCTTGCCATCACCGTCACCCTCTTGCGAGCTCCCAGACAACGGATCGCCCGGGTCTCCATCGCCCTGGGCAACGCCGCCTTGCTGCTTGTCGCCAAAACGCAGCTTGGGGATGTCGATGTGAGGAATCGGGATCGAGACGATGTCCTTCCCCTGTCGGCCGAGCAGCTCTCCCTTGGAGATGTACTTGCGCAGATTCTGCCGAATCCGACCGCGAACGATGTTCCGGAACCGGGAATGATCCTGGTCGATGCGCAGCGACACCCGTTACTCCTTTACGTCGCCCCTCGCGAAGATGCTGGCGACGTAAGCGAGCACATCCGTCGCCGACGCCTCGTTGTAGCCATAGTATTTGATGAGCCGATTCTTGATGATGTCGATTTTGTCCTGCGTCTCCTTGTCGATGACGTTCGACACGAAGCTCGACAGCTTGATCGAGTCTTTTTGATCTTCGAAGAGCTTCATCTCGAGTGCCCGCCGCAGACGGTCGTTCGTTTCGTAGGTGAACTTCTTCCCTTCGAGCGCCAAGTGGCCGATGAAGTTCATGATCTCGCGGCGGAAGTCGTCTTTGCGAGGCTCGGTGATGTCGATCTTCTCTTCGATCGAACGCATCAAGCGCTCGTCCGGCTCTTCGTCCTTGCCCGTGTACTTGTTCTTCACTTTCTGCTTCATCAGATAAGCACGGATGTTGTCGACGTAGTTCGCAGACAGCCGCCCGATCGCTTCTTCGTCGGCGCTGATCGCTCTTTGCACTTCGTTCTTGACCATTTCGTCGTACTCGGCCTTCACGACTCCGATCAGCTCGCCGTAGCGTTTGCCTTGCTCGTCGGCGACGGTAAGCGACGCGGCGAGGCCCTTTTCGAGCTCGTTGAGCACCATGAACGGGTTGATGTACCCCTCGGTGCCTTCTCGGACGAGCGAGTTACTGATCTTGTCCTGCACGTACCGAGGCGACATACCTTCGAGGCCTTCGCGGTTCGCTTCCTTGCGCAGCTCCTTCACGTTGTCCTGCGTGTAGCCTGGGAGAATCTTTCCGTCGTAGAGCTTCAGCTTTTGAAGCAATGCCAGCTGATGCTTTTTGGGCTCTTCGAGGCGCGTCAAGACCGCCCACATCGCTGCGACTTCGAGCGTGTGCGGCGCAACGTGCTTGCCTCGCAAGCGAGCCGAGCTGAAGTCTTTTTGGTAGATCTTGATCTCTTCGCTCATCTTGGTGATGTACGGAATGTCGATCTTGATGGTGCGGTCGCGAAGCGCCTCCATGAACTCGTTGTTGATGAGTTTTTTATATTCCGCCTCGTTCGTGTGACCGATGATCACCTCGTCGATGTCGGTTTGAGCGAACTTCTTCGGCTTGATCTTGTGCTCTTGGGTCGCACCGAGCAGGTCGTAGAGGAAGGCGACGTCGAGCTTCAAGACCTCGACGAACTCGACCACTCCACGGTTCGCGATGTTGAACTCGCCATCGAAGTTGAAGGCCCTCGGATCCGAATCGGAGCCGTATTCGGCGATTTTTCGGTAGTTGATGTCGCCGGTGAGCTCGGTGGAATCCTGGTTTTTCTCGTCCTTCGGCTGAAACGTGCCGATTCCCACCCGATCCTGCTCACTCAAAATCAGGCGCTTCACGTTGATGTGATTGGCCATCACCTTCGACCAGTCGCCGTCGTAACGCTCGAGGAGGCTCTTGAAGATGAATCGGCATGCGGGGTTGAGCTCGCCGCTCACGTAGACGCGTCGCCGATCGTCGCCTAAGCGAAGCTCTTGGATGGCCTGGTCGCGCCACTCGGCTGGAATCAGGCGAAGCGGCTCGTCATGCATCGGGCAAGGGAAGACGTCATCGCCGCCCGCAAGCCCAGTTTGGTGCAGGTTGGTCCACTCGTAGGTATAGAGCGCGCCCTCTAGAGTTCGCGAGTAGCGCTCGAGCCCCTTCTTGAGCAGACGAGCAATCGTGCTCTTCGAGGAACCGACCGGCCCGTGTAGCAAGATGATTCGTTTTTCTGGCCCATAGCCTTGCGCCGCGGCGTGCAGCACGTGGACCAGGCGCATCAAGGGAATGTCCAAGCCGAAGATCGCGTCCTTCCCGTTCTCGATTGGATCTTTGAAGAACGGATAGCGAATCAGTTTCTTCTTGTTGTCGATGTACTCCTCTTCACCGTACGAGATCACCATGTCGTAGAGGCGCTGGAACGCGTTCCGCGTAACCTGAGGTTTGTCTCGAACGATCTGAAGGTACTCTTCAAAGGAGCCTTCCCAGTGTAGATCCTGGTAGCTTTCGTAGTCCTGCAGGGCAGCAATCTGCTTGACCATTTCCCCCATCGCGAAGTCCTCCTTGTCGATCAGAGTATCACCAACCATGATCCTTGTTAACTATCGAAGCCATGCGGCAATGCAGGTCGCAACAACGGCTGCGAACACGAACCACCTCAAGCCAGCGACGGGGACTTTGAGCATGAGGCGAACGCCAAGCCGAGCGCCGATGATCGACGCGGCCGCCAAAACGATTGCCGGGGTCCAGGACACCAGGCCCGCCCAGACGAAGATTCCAAGTGAGACTGTGCCAAATGTGAGCGTAACCACCAACTTGAGTGCATTGCCGCCAATCAGATCGTGACGCAGCGTTCCAACGAGGACACCGAGCAACAAGAAGCCCACTCCCGCCTGGATGAAACCCCCGTAAAGACCCGCCAGGAAGAGGCCGGCATAGGAACGAGGCGCTTGTTGCGGACTCAGCGTCGGCCCTTCGCCGGGAATCAAGGTTCGCTTCCGAAAGGCGATCAGCGCCGCCATGACGATCATCGTCGCAAGCATGATCGGCTTGAGCACCTCCCGTGGAACCCTTGTCGCAAGTAAGGCGCCAAGGATCGCGCCAATCACGGTAGGGATCAGAATTGGAACAATCGCGCTCGTGTCGAGCTTGCCCTCACGCCGTAGCGCGACGGTTCCGGCGATGCTTTGCGTGACGACGCCAAGTCGGTAGGTACCGTTTGCAACGTCTGCAGGGAGCCCGAGGGCCATCAATGCAGGGAGTACGATCATACCGCCGCCGCCAGCCATGACGTTCACAATCGTCGCGAGCACCCCTGCCGCAGCGAGGATTGCGAGGCTTTGGTAACTCAACTCCTCGATCATGAACGTTCCGGGTGCGCACTATACCGCGTTTTCGTTTCTCCGTACGGCGGACGCCAAAGCGTGCTAGCGTTCATCAACGTGAAGAAGACCTACGTCTTGGATACCAATGTGGTCCTTCACGACCCGTTAGCGGTCTATAAATTCGAGGACAACGCGGTCGTCCTACCGATCTTCGTCATCGAAGAGGTCGATCAGTTCAAAAAAGAGCTCAGCGAGCTCGGGCAGAACGCGCGACACCTTTC
>JBARTN010000313.1:0-7193 GCA_049645265.1 Polyangiales bacterium | reverse complement strand
CGGGGCGCACCACGGGTCGATAACCCCCTCGTGCTTCGACCCGCCGCTGCCGAATCTTTCCGAGTTGACTCGTGTCACGTGACGCGTTACATTTCCAATGATCAAGTCCTTTGCTGACAAGCACTCGAGGGACTTGTTCATCACTGGAACGTCCCGACGTTCCGGAGAGAACCATGAGTTTCAAGAACCCAAACAAACGGCTTGTCAGGCCCACACACCCCGGAGAGTTCCTCCGTGAGGACTTCCTCCCCGACTATGACCTCTCCGTCGCTGACCTCGCCGAAGCCATCAAGGTTTCGCGCCAGACCGTCAACGAGCTCCTCAACGAGAAGCGCGCGCTGAGCGCGGCCATGGCCCTCCGCCTCTCCCGCTATTTCGGCAACAGCCCGGAGTTCTGGCTGAACGCCCAACGCGAGCTGGACCTCTGGGAAGCCGAGCGCCTCCACAAAGCCGAGCTCAACCAAATCAAACCCGCAACTGCCGCATAGCCCCCTCCAAAACACGCCAAAGATGCCCAAAAACAACAGGCGCACGGCCTGCCCGAATTGGTCTTCGCGCGTCTATCCATCCCCCGCGCGTTGTAGACTCCCCCCGTGACCACCAGCCCCTTCTTCACGAGCCCCGAGGCGAAAGCGTTCTATCAGAGCCGCGTCGCTTCCTTTGGCTTGAGCATCGCGGTCGCGGGGGCGATTGGGTTGGTCTTTCGGATCGTCATCGGGCTGGCGTCCGGGACGCTTCTCGAGAAGTTGGGCGAGCCGGGTTTCTGGCTTCACGCGTCGGCCATCGTTCCGTGCTTGGCGATGTGGCTCGTCTGCCGTGGCGGTCCGCGGCAGCTCGCCACAGTGATCGGCACCGAGACGATGGGCCTGCTTTTCGCCTCGGTGGGCTACATCGGCATGGGGATGACGATTCCGCCGGAGGTTGGCGCCGATGTCATCACGGCGTTTGCGCTCTCGTTTGCCCTCTTCTCGCGTGCGGTCTTGGTGCCGAGCACGGCGCGACACACCGCCTGGTTGGGTCTCATCATCGGCGTCCCCCTCGTCGGCATGATGGCTCTGCACTATCGCGACGTGGACCCCGCGATGTGGCGCATGGTTGGCTACGACACCCGTGGTTTTGAACGGAGCACCATCATCATCTCGACCGCCCTGATGACGACGATGTGGTGGACGCTGACCGTCGGCCTGTCGAGCATCGCCAGTTACGTCATTCATCGCCTGCGGAGCGAAGTGAGTAGCATCCGAAGCCTCGGTCAGTACCAGCTCGAGCGCAAGCTCGGAGAAGGCTCGATGGGCGTAGTCTATCAGGCGACCCACGGCATGCTCAAGCGCCCCACGGCCGTGAAGCTGTTGCGACCCGAGCTCGGCGGCCGCGAGGTGCACGACCTCTTTCGGCGCGAAGTGCAGCTGACGGCGACGCTCAAGCATCCGCACACCATCACGATCTACGACTACGGCCGCACTCCGGAGGGCTTGTTCTACTACGCGATGGAGCTCCTCGACGGCGCAAGCCTTCAAGACATCGTCGAGGCCACCGGGCCTCAACCCGTGCCGCGCGTCGTCCGTATCCTGCGCGATGTCGCCCTTGCGCTCGACGAAGCACACTCGGTCGGGCTCATCCACCGCGACGTCAAGCCGAGCAACATCATGCTTGCGCGGCAGGGTGGGTCCTACGATGTCGTCAAGGTCGTCGACTTTGGGCTCGTGAAGCGCCTGCAAGACGAGGGCGACCCCGAGACGGGCGACACCCGTTCCATCACAGGGACGCCACACTACCTGAGCCCCGAGGGAGTCAACACGCCGAACGAGGTCGATGCGCGAAGCGACCTCTATTCACTCGGCGCAGTGGGCTATTACTTGCTCACCGGCCGGCCCGTCTTCGAAGCCGACACAGTGTTCGAGGTCTGCATGCAGCACGTGCAGGCCACTCCCGCCCCCTTGAGCGAAGCACGCGGCGAGCCCATCCCGGAGGAGCTCGAGCGGCTGATCCTATCGTGCTTGGCGAAGCACAAGGACGACCGACCCACGTCAGCGCAGGCGCTCGCAGACGCACTCGACCAGCTCGACCTCCCACATTGGACTCGAGCCGATGCGGAACGCTGGTGGCAGCGCTACGGGCCTGAGGTCGAAGAACAACGCGATTCGATCGTGCCCCGAATCACGGGTCACACGATGAACGTGGTCATCGACGAGCCCTGGTTCGAAGGCGCCGACAGCGCACCTCGCAAGGCCTAGGTCAAAGCTCCCGAAGCCGCTCCTCAACCCCGCTCCTCAACCGCGAGGTGCTCACCCCCTACACGGCTCCCTTCGAACCTTCTTCGAACAACCGGCCGCGCGGCCTCACCAAAGTTGATACGGCGCGCGCTCGCACGCACCTTGTCTCGGCGTCGGCCGATAACCGTCGCGATGCACCCGTCCGCTCCGAGCCCAGGGGTAAGCCATTGACTTACCCCTGTTGAAAGGCCACACTTCGAATGTCGATTCGGTTCGAGTGGGACCCAACGAAGAACGATGCCAACCAACGAAAGCACGGCTTACGCTTCGAAGACGCAAAGCCGATCTTCATTTGGGAAGCCGAACGGTTGGACGAACGCGACGAACGGCACTGGGCCAACGAAGAGCGTTTCATCTCCATCGGGCCCATTGCGTCCGGCCTCATCACGGTGGTCTGGACTGAGCCAGCGGACGACCTGGTGCGGATCATCAGCGTTCGGCCATCGACCAAGCGGGAGCGCGAACGATATCGGCGATACAAGTTGGGTTTCTATCAATGACTGACGACCTCGAAATCCGCGAGCTCACAGAAGCCGACTTCAGACGGATGATTCCGGCGCCTGTCAGGCGGCGCATACGCGAGGGACGGATCGAGTCTGGTAGAGACATCATCCTGCTCCGGCGCTTCGTCGGCCTCAGCCAAAAAGAGTTCGCGCGCGCTCTCGAAATCAGCGTTCACACGCTGCGCAACTGGGAGCAGGGCCGCCGTCAGCCCGAAGGCCCCGCCATCGCGTTGCTCAAGATCGCGGCCCGTCATCCGCGGATTGTTCGGCAGGCAGCCGGCCGCGAGTCATCCTCCGCCAGGGCGAAGAGCCGCTAGTCCGCGCGCCCTGTTCGGCTGCGAGCAAAGCAGGCATCATCGCACGATGACCGAGCCCTCCTCCCACTACACCACCGTCAACTCCCTCCGCCTCCACTACCTAGAAGCAGGCGAGGGCGACCCAATCCTTCTCCTCCACGGCTTCCCAACCTCCTCGCACCTCTACCGCAACATCCTCCCCGAGCTCGCCAAAACCCACCGCGCCATCGCCCTCGACCTCCCAGGCTACGGCCTCTCCGACAAACCGCTCGACGTCGCGTACGACTACGACTTCTACGCCGACGTGCTCAATTCTTTCCTCGATGCCCTAGGCATCGAGGAAACCAACCTGGCCGTGCATGACTTAGGCGGCCCCGTCGGCCTCTACTGGGCAATACAAAACCCAGGCCGCGTCCCGAAGCTCATCATCTTGAACACGCTGGTCTATCCGGAGACTTCCTGGGCCGTGAAGCTCTTCCTCATCGCGATGAAAACGCCCGGCCTCCGCGACTTCCTCGTGAGCCCAAAGGGCCTCGTCGGCGCCATGCAATTCGGCGTCGCCAACAAAGCCCGTCTCAACCGCGAAGTCCTCACCCCGTACACCGCCCCATTCGAGAGCCCCGCCGCGCGCAAAGCCCTCATCAAAGCAGGCGGCAGCCTCGGCGTCCGCGGCCTCGCCAAAATCGCCCGCGAGCTCCCCGGCTACCCGACGTCCATCCGCCTCATCTACGGCGAAAAAGACCGCGTCCTCCCCGACGTCGCCAAAACCATGGCCCGCCTCAAACGCGACCACCCCGAAGCCGAGCTCACCGCACTGCCGAACTGCGGGCACTTCCTTCAAGAAGATGACCCCGACCAAGTCGCCAAGCTCATCGCCGAGTTCCTCAACACCACCCAACCGGCCGCGCGGCGTCACCAAAGTTGATACCGCCCGCGAGGCGAACGCGCACCTCCGGCGCGGGCCGCTGGCACGCGGCCCTGGAAGCGTTCAGGAAGAAGACCCAGAAGACGCCGGCTCGAACCATTGAGCTCGTCGAGCGCCGTCTCGCTGATTGGTGAAGCCGTGGAAGAGGGCGGGATCGTTGAGTGAGTTGCAGTATCATAAGAAGTATACTAAATACGATAATATGCCGAGCCGACCCAAAGCAACAGATGAGATCGACCTCTACGTCGCTGAACGCGAGGCACGCGAGCGCGGCTTCGCCGCCCTCGTCGCCGATGCGCGAACGCGGTTGGCGTTCGGTCGCCAGATGGCCGAGCGCCGGCGAGCTCGAGGAAAGACCCAGACGCAAGTCGCAGCGCTGATGCAGACCTCCCCAGCCATTGTCAGCCGCCTCGAGTCGGGCCACGACGTGAGGGTCTCCACACTAGAGAAGTACGTAGCGGCCCTAGGCCTTCAGCTCGAGCTCAACGCCGTGGCGCGCAAGAGGCAGCAAGCCAAAACGACGCGCGCCCGTCGCGCCAAAAAGTAGCCCTCTGGTACAAGGCCTACGCGACGAGCGGGTGGGGCGGCTGATTGCCGAGTTCCTCAACACCACCCAACCGGCCACACGGCCTCACCACACTTGATACCCGGCGGCTGTCAGCGGGAAGCCCAGCGCCCGCCATTTCCGCCGTTCCAAGCGGTGCCGGTGGCGATTGTTCTGGGCGTCGCCATTGCCGCCATGTTCTCGAACAAGCCCTAGGCGACTTCGGCGCGTCCCGACGCGGGTGACCCACGCACCCATTGCGCTTCCTCCAGCCGAAACGCAGATTTTTCAGTCACGGTGCTGTGAGACCATCGGAAATCAGCGGATCCGGGCTGGCACGCCCGATGCACTCACAGAGCCCGACTCCGAAACCCAACCAAGGAAGGGGAGGCCATGAGCAGTCGTCGCGTTGTTGTCGTCGGAACTGGCGCGGGCGGCCTCTCTGCCACCGCGTTTCTCGCCAAGCAGGGCTTTGAAGTGATCGCTCTCGAGCGCTCGGCCCACGTCGGCGGGTTACTCAACCCCTATTCGCGCGAGGGTTATGTCTTCGACCCAGGCGTGCATTACCTCGGGCAGTGCGGGCCGGGTCAAGCGATGGATCGGCTTCTCGATGCGCTCGGCCTCAGCAGCGCCGAGCTCATGGCGGAGATGGACCCGGATGGCTTTGATGTGTACCGCTTCCCCGACTTCGAGGTTCGCATGTGCCGCGGCGCCGAGGCGTATCGCGATCGTCTGGCCGCGCAGTTCCCGGGGGACGTCCGCGGTGTCGACAAGGTATTCGAAGCCGTCGGCGAGTTTGGCAGCTTCAACAAGGTCCTGGAGCACCTGCAGCCGACGGGCAAGCTGGGACTCTCGGACGTATGGGACGGGCTCAAGTCAGCGCCGCTCTTCCGCTACGTCAAGGCGACGTATGGGGAGTTCCTCGATCATGCCGTGACCGATCCTCGGCTGAAAGCGGTCTTCGCGGCGGCGTGCGGCGACTACGCGTTGCCGCCATCCCGGGCATCGGCGCTCGTGGGTCTGGCAGTCCTTTACCACTACATGGACGGAGCGTCCTTCCCGCGAGGCGGCAGCGGCACGTTGCGCGACGCGGTCCAGCACGTCGCGAACCAGGGAGGCGCCGCGTTCCGTACCAGCGCCGAGGTCGAGCACATCGAGGTCGAGGGCGAGCGCGTGCGCGGCGTGCACTTGCAGGGCGGTGAGCGCATCGAGGCCGATGCGGTGGTCGCCGCGGTCGATCCCCGACACGTGTTCGGCGGGTTCATTCCGGAGAACGCGGTACCAAAGAAGCTTCTGCAGCGCGTGCGCGGCCTCGAGTCGTCAATCTCGGCGATGGCCCTCAATCTCGGTGTGAACCGCGATCTGCGGGAGGTCGGGCTCGGCGCCTTCAACGTCTGGGACTACCCCACCATCGACATCGATGCGCTCTATGATCCGATCTTCCACGGTCGTCTTCCTGAAAAGCCCGGCATGTTCATCTCGGCAAACTCCCTGAAGGATCCCACCGGCCAGATGGCGCCGAGGGGAAAGACATCGCTCGAGGTCGTCACCCTAGCGCCCTATTCGATCTTTGGCGCCTGGGCCAACGTGCCACCCAAGGAGCGTGGTGACGACTTCCACCTGCTGAAAGACCGGCTGCGAGATGAGCTTCTCGAGCAGCTCGATGCACGACTGCCCGGCGTCGTCGATCACGTCGAGGAGATGGACTTTTCCACTCCGCTGGCCATGGAGGGATGGGTCAACGCGATCGACGGCGGGCTCTACGGACCAGCGATGACTCCCAATCAATCGATGTTCTTCCGTTTCCCAAGCTCGACCTTCTTGCCCAACCTCTTCTTGGCAGGCGCGGGCGTGTTCGGCGACGGCGTCCTCCCGTGTATGCAGTCGGGGCAAGTTGCCGCCAAGATGGTCGAGCGTGCGCTCTCCAAATCGTGAGAATCGTCGCTCCGCTGAAGGTTCCCCCCGCCTGAATGACGGTGCACCCATGACCACCAAAACCAAACAGATGTCCCCCGTCGATTCGGCCTGGCTGCACATGGACGAGCCGACCAATCTGATGATGATCACGGGCGTCTCGCTGCTCGATAAGCCGCTCGACTTTGAACGCTTCCGCAAGACGCTGGAGGTCCGCCTGCTCACCCTGGATCGGTTCACCATGCGCGTGGTGGAATCGGCCCTGCCGGTGGGTACGCCCCACTGGGAGGTCGATCCAAACTTCGATCTGGATGCGCACATCCATCGCGTGGCCCTGCCGGCACCGGGCGACATGGTCGAGCTCCAGCGCCTCATCAGCGATCTCGCCAGCACGCCACTCGATTTTTCGAAGCCACTGTGGCACATCCATCTCGTCGAGAACGTGGCGGGCGGGGCGGCCATGGTCATGCGTCTCCATCATTGCATCGGCGATGGCACGGCCATGAACGCGGTCCTGTTTCGCCTCATGGACATGGCCCGTGATGCGCCGATCGGTGAAGTGGAAGAGCCTGCAACGGAAGCGCCGAAACGGCATGATTTCATTTCGACGGCGTTCAGGCCCGTGCGCAGCATCGGAAACGCAATCCGCTACTTGGCGCACGAAGGCAGCGAAGGCCTACGCCACCCCTCACGTATCGTGGAGGGCGCGGGCGCCGCGGCCGAAGCGGCGAGCATCGT
>JBARTN010000312.1:0-16766 GCA_049645265.1 Polyangiales bacterium | reverse complement strand
TTGCTCGCCGTGTAGGTTTCCCGCTTTCCGTCTGCGCTCGTCACCTCGACGGAATTGGGTCCGGTGATGTTCGCGGTGCCCATCACGATGGTGCCGCCGTTGCCTTTCACGAGGCTCGACACGCCGCTCGTGAGCTTCTTCACGATGCCTTCTTTCCACTCCTGCATCTTGGCCACATCGACTTCGAGGTCTTTCACCGTGATGCCCATGTGCCCCGCGTTGCGAACCTTGTTGGCGAGGTTCGCGGCCGCGATCAAGGCCTTGGACGGAATGCAGCCCCAGTTGAGACACACCCCACCCATCGCCTCCTTTTCGACGCAAAGGGTTTTCACGCCCAGCTGTCCGAGCCGAATGGCAGCGACGTACCCCCCGGGGCCCCCGCCGATGACGATTGCTTCGTAGTCGTTGGACATCGGGCGGAGTCTGCAACACCCTCAGTGCCAGTGCCACCCCGTAAAGTCGATGCTACGCATCGCCCACGGGGCAGGGTGCCAGTGCCAGTGACAGCGCCCGGGTCGGCGCTATCCTCTGGTCATGCGTTATCTCCATACGATGATCCGCGTGAGTGACCTGGACGCGTCGCTCGACTTTTATTGCAACAAGCTTGGGCTGGTCGAGCAGCGGCGGCATGACAGTGAGGCGGGGCGGTACACGCTCGTATTCCTCGTCGCACCCGAGGACGGGGGGCGTGCCGTCAGTGAAGCATCACCCTTGGTCGAGCTGACCTTTAACTGGGATCCGGAGGAATACACCGGCGGTCGCAACTTTGGTCACCTCGCGTTCGAAACGAGAGACATTTACAAACTTTGTCGGGACCTGATGGACGCCGGTGTGACGATCAACCGCCCGCCTCGAGATGGGCGCATGGCGTTCATTCGATCGCCCGACGGGATCTCCATCGAGCTGCTCCAGAAGGGCGAGGCGTCGGAACCCAAAGAGCCCTGGGCATCGATGCAGAACACCGGGAGCTGGTAGCGCTAGAGGGCTTCGAAGAGACCCGCGGCGCCCATGCCGCCGCCGATGCACATCGTGACGATGGCGCGCTTGCCGCCTCGCCGTTTGAGCTCGTGGAGGGCCGTGGCCGTGAGCTTCGCGCCGGTGCATCCGAGCGGATGGCCGAGGGCGATGGCTCCGCCGTTGACGTTGAGCTTCTCGTTGGGGATGCCGAGCTCCTTCTGAACGTAGACCGCCTGGCTGGCAAACGCCTCGTTGACCTCGAAGATGTCGATGTCGTCGATGGTGAGGTCGTTCTTTCGGAGGAGCTTCTGGACCGCGGGGAGAGGACCAATCCCCATGATCGACGGGTCGACGCCGACGGTGACGAACGACTTGAAGATCCCCAAGGGAGTGATGCCGAGCTCTTTCGCCCGCTTGTTCTTCATGACGATGGCCGCGGCCGAGCCGTCCGAAAGGGGCGACGAGTTGCCCGCCGTGACGCTGCCCTTCGCGGCGAATACGGGGCGAAGCTTCGAAAGCGCTTCCACGGTGGTGCCGGGGCGGGGCATCTCGTCGACCTTGAACTCGAACATCTGGCGCTCGCCCTCGTTGTCGAACGTCACGCCATGCACCGGCACGATCTCGTCGACGAAGGCGCCCCGTTCGATCGCGGCGAGCGCTTTCTCGTGGCTCCACGCTGCGAACTCGTCTTGTTGGGTACGGCTGATGTTGAAGCGGTTGGCGACGTTCTCCGCGGTGATGCCCATTGGCGTGTACGTCTCGGGGTAATTCTCCATGACCTCGGGCGATGCGCTGGGCTTGTTGCCGGTCATCGGGACCATGGTCATCGACTCCATGCCGCCTGCGACGACGACATCGTCGAAGCCCGCCTTGACCGAGCCGGCGGCCAAGGCGATGGCCTGTAGCCCGCTCGAGCAGAAGCGGTTGATCGTCATGCCCGAGCTCTCCTCCGAGAGGCCTCCGAGCCTGCCGACCATGCGCGCCACGTTCATGCCTTGCTCCCCTTCGGGGAACGCGCATCCGAGAACCAAGTCCTCGACCGTGGCCGGGTCCACCCCCGGGTTGCGCGCCATCAAAGCGCGAACGACCTCTCCAGCGAGCTCATCCGGACGCCGGTTGGCAAGCGAACCCTTTTTGGCGCGACCAACCGCGCTTCGAACCGCATCTACGACGACAATCTTACTCATCTCTCTACTCCTGATTCCTGGTTGGCTCGTGCGTCTCGGGTTGGCCTAGTTCCGCAAAGGCTTGTTGGTGGTGAGCATGTGCTGCATGCGTTCTTGGCTCTTGGGCTCGCCACAGAGGCTGATGAAGGCCTCGCGCTCGAGCTCGAGCATTTGGTGTTCGGTGACCTCGTGGGCAGCGCCCGACGGCCCGCCGCAGAGCACCGTGGCGACCTTGCGCGCGATGAGCGCGTCGTGAGCGCTCGCGAAACCGCCCGCTTCGAGTGAGTCGATCATCATCTCGAGTGTGGCGATGCCGCTTTCGCCGGGGAGCCGGTACGAGCGGCGGGGCGGCGGGTGGTAGCCTGCTTCGGCCATCCCGACCGCGCGACCCTTGGCCTCGGTCAACAAGCGTGCCTTGTCGAAGGAGATCCCGTCCGACTTTCGGAAGTAGCCGAACTCCCGTGCCTCCCCGGCGCCTGTGGCGACCCGCGCCATCGCAATGTTTTGGAACGTGCGCGAGACGAAGGGAAGGGTGTCCACCTCGGTGCCGTCCGGGATGCCTTCGAGCGCTCGCCAGAGCATGTTCATGTTGCCAGCGCCCCCCGGAAGCAGGCCCACGCCGACCTCGACGAGACCGACGTAGGTTTCCGAAGCCGCCTGGACGGCATCTGCGCCCATGCAGACCTCGAAGCCGCCGCCGACGGTCATGCCGAAGGGCGCCGCCACCACGGGAACGGTCGAGTACTTCATGCGCTGCAGGCCGCCCTGCAGGCCGCTGATCGTGGCGCGGAGCTGATCCCAGGCCTTCTGCTGCGCCGCCATCACGACTGCGAAGAGGTTTGCGCCGACGCAGAAGTGGTCGCCTTCGTTGTAGATCACCATGCCGCGGAAATCGCGCTCGGCAATGTCGACTGCCTGGGTAATGCCTTCGACTACCGTGTCGTCGATGCTGTTGGCCTTGGTCGTGAAGGTCAGCCCCAGAATGCCGTCGCCGAGGTCCCAGGCCTCGGTGCCACGGTTGCTGAATACCGGCGCATCGCCTTGGCGCATGATCGTGAGGCTCGCATTGCGCGGGTCGATGTCGCGCGCGTCGTACTTGCCCGTGATCAGATTGATGACTCGGCCGTCATCGGTGTAAAAGCTCTCCGCGCCCGACTCGGCCATCTTGTCGATCGAGGCAGGCACCGAGAGCCCGTCCGCCTTCATCCGCTCGTACCCGGCTTTGAAGCCGATGGCGTCCCAGGTTTCGAACGGGCCGAGGTCCCAGTTGTAGCCCCACTTCATCGCGTCATCGACGGCTTCGACCTCGTCGGCGATTTCGCCGATTTTGTTGGCCGAGTAGGCGAGGGTGCGAGAGAGCACCTTCCAGGCAAACTTGCCGGCCGGGCCGTCGTGCTCGACGAGCGCCTTCACGCGGTCTGCCGGCGAGCCCTTGAGGCTCTTACAGAACTTCTTGATGTCCGCGTCACCAGCCTTGGCCCGGTACTCGAGCTTGATCGGGTCGAAGGTCTGAATGCCTTCCTTCGTCTTCTTGTAGAAGCCACCCCGGGTCTTGTTGCCGAGGATCTTTCGCTCGACCATGACGTTCATGAACTCGGGCAGCTTGAAGACATCCCGCTCCGGGTCGCCGGGAAGTGCAGCGTAGCAGTTGTCCGACACGTGCTTGAAGGTGTCGAGCCCAACCATGTCGGCGGTCCGGTAACTCGCGCTCTTCGGATGCCCCATCGGCGGTCCGGTGATCGCGTCGACATCCTCGGGTGTGAGGCCGTCCTCCAGCATCTGGTTCATCGTGAGTGACATCGAGTAGCAACCGATGCGATTGCCGACGAAGTTCGGCGTGTCCTTGCCGACGACGATGCCCTTGCCGAGCTGGTCCGTCCCGAAGAGCCTCATGCGGTTCATCGTGGCCGGGTCGGTTTCCTCACCCGCGACGAGCTCGAGAAGCTTCATGTACCGGACAGGGTTGAAGAAGTGCATGACAAGGAAGTTCTTGCGGAATGCATCCCCGCGGCCCTGGAGCATGTCGGCGATGCGAAGCCCGGAGGTGTTCGAAGCGATGACCGTTCCTTCGTCGAGCGTGTTCTCCAGCTTCTCGAAGAGGCTGCGCTTGATGTCGACGTTCTCGATGATCGCCTCGATCACGAGGTCGCATCCTTTGAGAAGCTCGATGTCGTCTTCGAGATTGCCGATCGTGACGCGCTTGGCGTAGTTCGGATGAAAGAACGCCGCGGGCTTCGCCTTGAGCGCGCCCTTGAGCCCACCCGCCGCGAACTGGTTCCGCTTGGCAGGGTTCTTCTTCTCTGCCTCGCTCAGCCCCGGTGGCACGATGTCGAGCATCACGACGTCGACCCCGGCGTTGGCAAAGTGCGCCATGATGCCACTGCCCATAACGCCCGCTCCGATCACACCTGCTCGCCGTACTGGTTTCGTCATACTTCTCTCCTGAGGTTCGGGCGGTGAACTTTCTGCAAGACGCACCTGAAAGCAAGCCGTTACGTCGATCGCTCGGTTTGCGCTGCTATTTGTAAGGAGCAGCCGTTAGAGCCGCGACCAACTCGTCATGAATGATTCCGTTGGTCGCGATGGCTCCACCGCCATAAATGGTTTCTTCGCCACGGAAGGAGGTAAACCTCCCGCCCGCCTCGCGGATCAGCACCGCCGGTGCGCAGATATCATAGGGTTGAACGCCCGGATCGACCATCGCATCCGAGCGTCCGAGAAGAATCTGCCGGTAACCGTCGAAGTCGGGGCAGCCCCGCGCAATGTCGCAGGCGTCGGACAAGCGAAGGAGCGCCTCTCCAACCCCGGTCATCGTGAATTGCTGAAGCCCGCCATGGGTCACGGTGGCGTCGGCGAGTGGCCCGATTTTCGAAACGCGGACGGGCTTGCCATTGTGTGTCGCGCCCTTGCCCTGCACCCCGACGAAGAAGTCATCTGCCGCCGGCATGTACGCGATGCCGACGACCGGAACCCCTTCCGCCTCCACTCCCAAGAGCACCGACCAGGTCGGCCAGCCGCGGACGAAGGCGCGCGTGCCATCGATCGGATCAACGATGAATCGGAGCCCCGTGCTGCCCTCGCGAGCGCCGGTTTCCTCGCCGAGGAAGCCCGCATCTGGATAGACCGCAACCACGTGATCACGAATGATTTGCTCCGCTTCGCGATCGGCGATCGTCACCGGGCTGCGGTCCGGCTTCTTCTCCGGCACGACGCCTTGTTGAAAATGCTTCAACGCGGCGTCTCCTGCGCGGCGCGCAACCTCTTCCAGCGCGCGCAATCCGTCCGGTCCGCCAATGCGACTGATGTCGAAGCGATCGCTCATGGGCGGAGCATGACCTCTCGTTCCATCGTTTCCAATTGACGGCTGCGTCTTCTGTCTCCACCATAGCCCCTATGGCGCAACGGGGGTCGATCGTGCCATTCGCCGGCTGGCGGCGGACTCGGTTGTTGGGGGAGTCTCCTCTGCGCCAAGCGGTGCGGTCCATCGGCGATCGAGCCGTGCGATTCGCCGAAGAGGTCGTCGGCCAAGACCTCGATGCTCGCATCGCCGGCATCAAGACCCATCCCAACGAGGTCGGTCACGATCCGTTCGGCTTCGATCCGGAAACGAGCCGCTACGCGCTGGCCGTCGCCGCCCTCTTGCACCGCCGCTATTTCCGAACAGAAGTCTTCGGAATCGACAGGGTCCCTCAGGGCAGGGTGCTCATCGTGGCCAATCACTCCGGTCAGCTGCCCGTCGACGCGGTGATGATCGGTAGCGCCATGATGCTCGACGTGGATCCTCCGCGGTTTCCAAGGAGCATGGTCGAGACCTGGACCGCCGAGTTGCCCTTCATTTCCACGCTCTATCCTCGGCTCGGCCAGGTCGTGGGTTCGCCAGAAAACGCCCGGCGCCTGCTTCGACAGGAAGAAAGCCTCATCGTCTTTCCCGAGGGCGCCAGGGGCATCAGCAAGACCTTCGATCAGCGATACCAGCTCACCGATTTTGGCCTGGGCTTCGTCCGCCTCGCGCTCGAAACGAATACGCCGATCGTCCCGGTCGCCGTCATTGGCGGGGAAGAGCAATATCCGTCGATCGCGGACTTCAAGCCCTTGGCGCGGCTCCTGAGGATGCCCGCGTTTCCCGTCATGCCGCAGGTCTTCTTCGGCATGCTCGCGCCCCTGCCCACCAAGTACCGTCTTTACTTCGGCGAACCCTTCCATTTCGAAGGCGACGCTGACGATGACGACTCCAAAATTGAAGAAAAAGTCTGGCTCGTGAAGAGCACGATTCAGAGCATGGTGAACCGCGGCTTGCGCGAGCGTAAGGGCGTGTTCATCTGACCGAGACCGTAGCGATGCCGAACCCTCACACCAGCAACCGAACCAGACCGAGCGCGCGCCGAGGGCGTGAGCCCGTTCGGGAGCGTCCGTCCGCGAGGGCGCCGGTCGCGCGCGGCGTCTTCGGTCATTCGGCCAAGCCCTCGATGCCCGTCGAGCAGCCTCCCCAGCCCCAAGCGCAGCCCCAGGTGCAGCCCCAAGTGCAGCCGCAACGCCGAGCCGAGCCCACGACGGGCAAGCGCCCGAAGTCCGCCACCGAAGGCGCGGTCTTGGTGACCGGCGTCTGTGGACGTCTCGGCAGGCTTCTCGTCCGGGAGCTCCATCGAACCGATCGCGTCGTAGGCGTCGATCGACGTTCCTTCGACGACCGTCCCAAGGACATCATCCATCATCAAATCGACATGCGGCGCAAGAAGATGAAAGACATCTTCCGCGGCCGCGACATTCGCGCAGTCGTTCACCTCGGCATCATTCACGACCCGCGGCGAAGCGATCGTGAGCGGCACTCCTGGAACGTCGTCGCCTTCCAGAAGCTGCTCGATTACATGACACAGTACAAAGTTCCGAAGCTCGTCGTGCTCTCGGGCGCCAACGTGTACGGCCCTCAGCCCAGTAACCCGCAGTTCCTGACCGAGGACGCGCCCTTGCTGGGCGCCCAGCAGTTCGGTGGCATGCGCGACCTGGTCGAGCTCGACATGCTCGCCCAAAGCTTCTTCTGGAAGCAGGCGGACACGGAGACCGTCGTCCTTCGGCCTTGCCACATCGTCGGCCGGGTTCACAACGCCGCGAGCAACTACCTCCGGCTCGAGCGCCCGGTGATGGTGATGGGCTTCGACCCGATGATGCAGGTCGTGCACGAACGAGACGTCGTCCACGCGATCCAGCTCGCCCTTCGGCCCGGCGTCCGCGGCATCTTCAATATTCGGGGGCCCGGGGAGATGCCGCTTTCGCATCTGGTCCGCCAATCCGGTGGTCGTCCGCGCTTCGTTCCTTCACCGCTCGCTAAAGTAGCCCTCGACCAGCTCTGGAAGCTCCGGCTCAGCTCGTTTCCATCCGAGGAGCTCGACCACCTGCGCTACGTCTGCATGGTCGACGACTCACGGGCTCGCACCGAATTGGGGTACGAGCCGGTGCATTCGATCAACCGTGTCCTTCGGGACGTCCGGCGGTTACGCTACCAGCTGGCCTAGCGGCACTTGCCGTCGAGGCAATCTTCCCCATTTGGGCAGTCCGATTGAACGCGGCAATCACTCTGGAGCTCGCTTTCGGCGTAGCAGAGGTTGTCGGGTCCACAGAGCGGGACCTGACCGTCGCGCGAGGTGCAGATCAAATCGGGCTCGGGGGCGGTGATGTCGCACTCGGTGCGGCACAATCCTTCCACACAGATGCTGCCATCGCAGTCGGCATCGGTGCGGCAATAAGGCGTGGGAGCAGCGGGGTCGGGGCTCGTGCGCGGCCGGCAGAAGCCCTCGGCGTCACAAACCTCAATCGTAGCGTTGCAGCCTTCGTCGCAACGGCGGAGGCAGGTTCCCTCGACACAGTTGGTTGCGAGGTCCGGGCATTCGCTGCTGTCGATGCACTCGCCGACGATCGGCTGGCAGAGGCTCGCCTCGCAGGCCGTGCCGCTCGGGCAAATCGTGTCAGGGCCGCAGAGTAGGCGGCAACGGCTGTTGGCACAGGTGAAGCCGGCCGAGCACTGGAAATCGAACTGGCAGGTCTCGGTGACCGCGGTGCAGAGGTTCTCGAGACAGAGCTCGCCGCCGAGGCAATTGTCGTCGGCTAAGCAGTTCCCCGCGGTGGCGGGCCGGCAACTGTCTCGGAAGTCACACTCGAAGCCCGACATGCAATCGGGGTCGGCGCGACATTCGGCGACGGCGGGGATGTAACAGCCGCCGTCGGCTCGGTCGCAATAGCTGCCGACCGGACAGTCACCGTCGGTGAGACAGATTCCGAAATCGTAGCCGATGCAACTGTTCGCCTGCGGATCGCAGAACGTGTCCGTGGGACAATCGAAGTCGCTCTCGCAGGAGACTTGAACTTCGCGCTGCACCGGCCCGGAGCCATAAATGGGGCAGCCGGCGAGGAGCAGGAGCAACGGAAGGAGGGAGACTGCGCGTGAATTGGCCATGCCCCTCCGACGCAGCCCGAACGGAGGTATTCATGCCCAGCCGGCTAGCCCAGAAAGGTGTCCTCGAAGGCCCGATTTTGGCGTAATGCCTCGTACAACACGATGGCCACGGCGTTGCTCAGGTTCAGGCTCCGGACGGCTCCGATGGTGGGGATGGCCCAGACATTCTGCCGGTCCTCGAGCAGTTCGCGCGGCAGCCCAACCGACTCCCGGCCAAAGACGAGGGCGTCACCAGGCTCGAAGGAAGCTTCCAGGTATGAACGCGAGGCAGCGGAAGAAAATAAATGAATTCGGTGTTGTGGATAGGATTCCTCGAAAGCCTCGAATGATTCATGGTGGTGGATTTCGACCAGATCCCAGTAGTCGAGGCCCGCCCGGCGCACCGCCTGCTCGTCGATTTGGAAGCCGAGCGGCCCTACGAGGTGCAGCGGCGACTGGGTCGCTCCGCAGGTCCGGGCGACCGCGCCGGTGTTGGGCGGGATCTCGGGCTCGACCAGGACCACGTGGAATGGGCTGGTCGTCGGAGAGGCGCGGAGCTTGAGGCCTTGGGGCACGCCGGATCTTACGATAGAGGGTAGCGGCATGGCAAAGCGGGGCTGGCTGTTGGTGATCCTGGGAGTCGTTGGGGCTCTGCTGTTATGGCGTCAGAGCCGGCCGGAGGCTTCTGCGACCTTGTTGCAGTGGACGGACGTCGCGGCGCTGGTGGCGCCACCTCTCGGTCTCGACTGGGATCGGCTCGATGCCTACCCGGAGGTGAAGGAAGCGGTCGAGGGGAGCGATCCGGTGCGCTTGCGCGAGGCGCTCGAGGCAGCCGGGCTTCAGGGTCTCTGGGTAGGCGTGTCGCTGGAGCCACCATCGGGGGCGGGGCTCCCCTTGGCGGAACGTTTCGCGGCCGGCGCGGTGGTTCGGGGATTTCGGGGAGCGGCGCTCACGCCTCAGGGGCTTCTCTACGTCGTCGACGGAACCAAGTGGCCGGTCGTGATTTCGGATCGGGTCCTCGCTCGCGTCGCGCGCCGCATTCTCGAAGGGAGCGATCCGCCACCGATGGACGCTTTTCCCGAAGAGCTCACCCAAGAGCAAGCGGTCGAGGTGTTGATCTTGCTGAGTGGCGGCACCGGTCCACGGCTGTGGCGATCCGCGCGTGCGCACTCGATTGCCGAGGGGCTGATCACCGCATCGCTCGCGGCGCGGGAACGCTGGGAGGAGAGGGCGGAGACGATGGGGGGGCCGCTCGGCGAGCGACTCGATCAGCTCGACGTCGAGGTCGCGTTCTTGTTTGACGACGGCACCTTCGATGCAGGGGCCGCCTCTTTGATCGACGCGCTCGTCACGCCTCAGCACGGCGTTGCTTACGAGCAGCCGGCACGCTGGCGCTATCTGCTGCCTCGCGCGACTCAAATGACGGACAGCCCGACCGATGCATACAAGCGGCTATTCCGAGACAACGGCCTGCCCGAGGACAGCTTCGGACGCAACGACCTGCGCCTCTATCGCGTCCGGATGCAGACGGTGTCGATCGATCAGGGTTCGACCGGTTCGAGGTGAGCCGGCGCGCCGGTCGGCTCGGCTGCGGGATCGACCGTTTGTTCCGCTTCAAACGTGTCGAGCGCCGCCTCGCCTTCGGCGGGGAGCAAGATCACGAAGGTCGTACCGACCCCTTCACGGCTGCGTACGTCGATACGGCCGCCCGTCGCGGAGACGATTCGTTGGGAGATGGCCAGACCGAGGCCGGTTCCTTGCTGCTTCGTGGTGACGAAGGGCACAAAAAGGTTGGCGAGCAGGTCGGGTGGGATTCCCGGGCCGGTATCGCGCACGCTGATTTGTACCCAGCGCCGCGCGCCGCCCCCGATGCGGAAGCTGTCCTGATTGCGCGTTTCGACGAAGATGTCTCCGCCGCTCGTCATTGCTTGCACCGCGTTCTGCACGAGATTGATGAGGACCTGTCGGAGGTGCTCGATGTCGATGCGCACTCGGGGCAGGTCCTGCGCCATTGTAACGTGCAGGGTGACATCAACCGAGTCGCATTCGGGGCGAAGAAGCTGAAGCGTCAGCTCGACGGCGGCGTTCACGTAGATCGGCTCGGGGTCGCTATGGGCGGGTCGCGCGTAGTCCAGGAATGAGCTCACGACGCGATTCAATCGGTCGACCTCGTCCACGATGATGTCGAGGAACTCCGCGCCATCTTCGGGCGGCGCGGAGGTTTCGGTCAGGTACTGGGCGCTTGCTTTGATCGAACCCAGCGGATTTCGAATCTCGTGGGCGAGACCGGCGGCCATTTCACCGAGCGCGGCGAGCCGATCCTTTTCCTTCATCTGCTGATAGACTTGAGAGTTCTCGACGGTGACGGCGATCTGGTTGGCCAAGCCTGCCAGCAGCTGGACTTCTTCCCGCGAGAAGGCGTCTCTCAGCCGGTCGTCCCTGAGGGCGAGGAAGCCGTACAGGTCCTCCGACTCGCCCCGGAGGCCGAGGCACACGGAGGCCTGGAGCGC
Source organism: Polyangiales bacterium (assembly GCA_049645265.1). Lineage (GTDB taxonomy): Bacteria > Myxococcota_A > Polyangia > Polyangiales > Houyiibacteriaceae > SG8-38. The sequence continues at coordinate 5,706 of JBARTN010000312.1, read as the reverse complement.
GCGCATCGTGACTGCGATGTCGTGCGCGGTTTCGGCTTCCCGGTCGTCGCCGACCAGCCTTCGCTCTTCGAGCTCGCGTTCCGCGTTTTCGAGCACTGCCGTGCCAATTCTCGAGAGGCGATCGAGCAGCGGTCGCGCAGGCGCCATTTCGACCCGCTCGGTGGGCTTGGGGCCAAAGTGGTTCTTCAGGTTGAACCCGCGCGCATCGGGCCCGAGAAGGTAAAGCGCGCCCTGGGTGAATCGAGGCGAGGCATCGAGCCCATCGATCAGGACCTGGCCAAGCTCGTCGATGTCGAGGATGTGCGCGACCGATCTACGAAGTGCCAGGATGGTTCGCTCGAGCTCGAAGCGTTCGTGGAAGAATACCTGCGAGATCCACTCCTGCACCTTGGTGCGAACAGGGTCGAAGAGAATGAGAACGACGAATGCAGACACGACGACATGGAGGAAAAGTTGTTCCCCCGAAACCAGCCGCATCAGCCACAAGATGAAGGCCAGCACGAAGGCGAGCGCGGTCAGGACGCCGAGGCGCCCGGCGAGCTCGTAGAGGTCGAACAGGCGGTAGTGGGTAATCGACTGCGAGAGCGCGTAGAGGAAGACGAGAATCAGGATGGTGCCGACCGGCGGGATGTCGAGACCTACGTACGGGAGGTACTCGACCAACGTGAATAGCCCGCCGAAGCCGCCGACCAACGCGATGTAGCGAAGACGGGCGCCTTCGACCCGAGAGTCGGTCTCGAATCCGAGCTTGTAGAGGTAGCCGAGGGCCAGGGAGAGGAAGACCGTCGCGTAGAGAAGCAAGCCTCCGACGACGACCGCGTGATCGTAGAACGGTGTCAACATCGCGCCGAGGAGGACCACTGCGGCGACGACGGAGGCGCGTTTGAGGAAGCGCGTGCGACCGGTCTCCCCAGGCGCGAACACGCTGAAGAAGCGCACCGCGGCGAGCGGGAGCAAGACGCCGCAGATCAAGTTGAAGCGCTCCCAGAACGGCACTCGGCCGACGACGCCGAGAACGAAGGTGCTCACGTACCAAAGGCCGGTGTTCGTGGCGAGGATGCCAAAAAGCCAGCGATCGCGTTGCCGTTGGGTGCGCAAAAGGACGCTCGCCGCGAGCGCAAAGCACAGAAGCGCGGCGATGAACGAGGTTTGGGTCCGTGCGTCCACGACCGAAGCGTAACAGCTCCCTTGGGTCTGGTCAGTTGCTAGACTGCGCCCTGCGATGGCGTTGCAGATCCTCGACGGGGCGATCGGGACCGAGCTGGCTTCACACGGCCTGAGGCTCGAAGCGCCGCAGTGGAGTGCTCGCGCAATCCATGAGGCACCAAAGTTGCTGGCCGAGCTGCACGCGGCCTACGCGGAGGCAGGCGCGACGTTCCACACCGCCAACACCTTTCGGACGCAGCCTCGCGCGTTCGGGGATGGTTGGCTCGTCGCGCTAGCGGACGCGGTTCGGATCGCGCGTGATGCCGTAGGGGTGGGGCAGGCGGTGCTCGGGAGCATGGCGCCGGTCGAGGATTGCTATCGGCCGGACCTGAGCCCAGGTAGGGAGGCTCGGTCGGAGCATCGGCAGGTCGCGTCCGCGCTGGCAGATGCGGGGTGCGACGCATTGCTATGCGAGAGCTTCGCAAATGGAGAAGAAGCGCTCGTCGCCGCTGAAGCAGCGATGGCGACCGGCTTGCCCGTCTGGCTATCGTTGACCGCGGGGCCGTTCGGCGAGCTTCGAACGCCGCAGCAGCTGGCGCGGATCGGGAAGGACGCCGCGTCGATCGGCATCGACCGGCTCCTCGTGAACTGCATCGCCGCGTCGCGGACCGGAGCCTACGTCGACGCGATCGCCTCGCTTGGCGTTCCGACAGGTGTGTACGCGAACGCCGGCCGGGAGGACGAAGCGCTCGGTTGGGGTGCGACGAGCCCAGCGGCCGTCGATGCGTACGCGACCGTTGCCGAACGATGGAAGGAGGCCGGCGCGTCGGTCATTGGAGGCTGCTGCGGAATGGGGCCGCTGCACATCCAAGCGTTGGCCGATCGCTTTGCTTAGCGGTTGGCCGCAGTTCGCGCATTTGCATCCGAACCGATGAGCTCGCTCACCGTCTGCAGCAGGTCGGAGGGATCGAACGGCTTGCGGAGCCAGCGCTCGGGTTTGCCGTCCGGATCGGCATCGTCGGGAGGCGGCGCTCCGCTCATAATCGCCGCGCGGGTCACCAGGCCCTTTTTGCGCAGCATCCCGAGCAGGATGTCTCCCCGCTCGTCGGGAAGGGTGAGATCGATCATCGCCGCAGAGAAGGGCCCCTTGCTCGCAAGCGCCTCTTCGGCGCTTCCGACGCAGGTCGAAGCCACACCGGACAGCATCAGGGTCGTTGCGATGAGGCCACGAACGCCTTCGTCGTCTTCCACGACCAGGATGTGGCTGCGTTCGGCTTCTTCGGGTTTCATGACGCGGCTGATCCGGGGTCGCTTGGGCACCAAGTCGGACTCGCGCTTCACGCCGGCCTCCGGCAGCTCGATTCGAAACTTCGCCCCTCTCCCCGGTGACGTATCGAGCCGAATCCTTCCGCCAAGAGACTCGACTGTGCCACGAACGATCGCCAAGCCCAGGCCCGTGCCTTCCGTTCGGGTCGTATAGTAGGGCTCAAACGCGCGCGCTTGCTCGGCTTCGGACATCCCCGGGCCATTATCGAGAACCTCGAGCTCGATCAGAGAGCCGCGTGGGTAGGCGTGAATGGACACGTTGCCCGCTGCGGGAACCATCTGCACCGCGTTGTGGGCGAGGTTCCAGACGATCGAGAAGAGTTGCGACCGCTTGCCTTCGACCCAGCAAGAGTCCTCGACATCGGTGTGAACGTTCACACGCTTGCTCTGCGCTTCTGGACGAATGAGACGAACGACGTCCCGAATGACGACGGAGAGGTCGGTACGTGTGCGTTCGTGGTTGGTGTGCCGCACCATTCGTAAGAGGTCTTGGGTCGCGTCACGGGCCACCTGCGCGCTTTTCTCGATCAAGCTCAGCGCTTCTTCCGGAGGCGCTTTGTCGGGGCGCTCGCGGGCGACTTGCGCCCAGCCCACGATTGCGCTCAGCGCGTTGGCGACTTCATGAGAAACGCCGGCGGCGAGGTCGGCAGCGGCCGCCTTCGCTTGAATGCTTTCGGCGAGCGGGCTCTCTTGCGACGTGATCAAGACCGCCGCGCGTCCGGCGTCGATTGGAATCGCGAGCATCTGCACTCCGGGGCGCGGAGCGAATACGGCCTGCTTCCCCGCACGCGCGCTCTCGACGGCCTCTCGCAACCCGGCTTCATCGACCCTCCCGAGCACTTGGAGCGCGCCGGCGATCAAATCGGGGGGCGCCGCTCCCTGGAGGGCCACGAGTGCGCCAGGGTTCCCGTGCACGGTGCCGTTCTCCTCTTCTTCGAGGAGGGTCAGGCGGAGTTGGTTAGCCATCCAACGGATTAGTTCTATTGTCACCGCAAATGTCCGTTTCAAGCAAAAAGATAAGCGGTTTTGGGCCGATCCGTCAATCGAATCGCATCCTTTGGTGAGTGAGGACGCAGACCTCGCTTCGCTGGGCTAGGGGCCGCGTCACTTACGGTGTCATTTCAAAACGTTGTGCGGCTGGCGCCTCCTAAACCTTTCCGCTCGTTGACCTGACGTTGACATGAGGTGGCGCAGAGGGCTCCAGATCGGCCACCAATCGGAGCTGCGCACGCTGCCCGAGGTGGGCGTATTGGTGGGTGCTCTGCGCGGACTGGTGCCCGAGCTGAGCCTGGATGGCCTTGAGGGAGTGGCCGTTCGTGGCGGCCTGGCTGGCCACCGAATGGCGGCCCACTTTGTGGTGACTGAGCTCGCGAAGACCGAGAGCTCGCTGTACCGCACGGAGCGGTCGCTCGTGCGCGTTGTTGCGGACCGAGAAGGTCCCGTCCTTGCTGAACAGGAACTCGGGGCCGGCGTACCCCTGGCGGATGTGCCAGCGGATGGCGTCGGCCACGTCCTCGGTGAGCGCCAGGGTCAAGGCCTTGTTGTTCTTGCGAGGCCCGAGCATCGCGGGTCGGCTCTTGTTTCCCCGCTGCACAGCGCGATCGACGATCAGTTGTGGCGGCACGTCCCGAATGCGACTTCGTGCCACGGCGTAGACTTCGCCAGCGCGGAGACCGAGCCGGGTCGTCAGATAGAAAAACGCGTACCACTGTGGGTGCATCTCGAAGATGCCATCGAGTAAGCAGTCGCGCTCCTCCTCGGTGTACCACTCGGGACTTCGTTCGGGGACGCTTTCCATCGGCACGTACGGCACCGATGGGAGGTATTCCCGTTTCCACATGAACCGGAGAACGGCCTTCAGAAGCGAGAGGCGGTTGTTCACCGATTTGGGTCCCAGGGTGGGGGAGAACTTGCTCTTGAGGGTGTCGATCGCAGACGTGCCGACTTCCTCGATGAGCAAGTGCCCAATATGCGGTTGCAGGTCTTTCCAACAGCGCTCGTAGTAGTCGCGGCTGCCGACCTTCATCGTGGTCGCAGACATGTACATCGTGTACGCGTCCGCCAATAGGTAGCGCTTGCGACCTGAGATCAGGTCTCTGCACTTCTGTCGTTCGGCTTCTGACGCATCGGCCTTCGTTCGGAAACCAGCTTTGCGCTGACGTCCGTGGCCTTCGAGCGTGAAGTCGTACTGCCATGATTTGTCTAGTCTTCTAACGGCCATGCATTCGGTTCCTTTCTGATAGGAACTTCCGCATCGCCATGTCTGGGTTCGTCAGGTAGAGGTCTAACATATCCCGGCGGAAACGGCGGACCCTGGGCCGTCCGTAGACCGGAATACGTCCTCCCGAGACGAGGTTTCTTAGATGCCGGATCGACCAGCCGGTGTGGTATGCGGCTTGGGAATAAGTCAGCCAGTGTCCGACTTCCTCAGGAGGTGTTCCCATCGCCCCTAGTCCTCCATCCTCGGAATGAACTCCCGTGGCTTGCCGGGCAGTCGTGGCCAGACTTTCGGAGACGACGCTGGCGCGGACGATTGCTTCGGAGCATTCGTCGCCTCCGATAGGGGCTTCGTCAGTGCTGCCGGAGGGGCCCCCCGAGGCATGCTGAGGCTGTGGTTGCGGCAATACCGCCAGAACGTCTGGTACGAGCCTTGGAACGGCGGTGTGGCGCGTCGGCACGCCATCCACACGCCCTTGACCGAGTAACCAGACCGCAACCAGGCTGCGATCTGCTCCTTTCGCTGAAGGAAGCAAGCGTACGGCTCGTCGTCAGGCGGTTCCGCGGGCAGGTGATTCGAGAGGGATCTGTGGTTCACGATAGGTTATCGGTTTTGGAGACCAAAAGTATTCGCGGCCGACACATTTTTTTTCGTCCACCGCGCCGAGCTGAGCTGGAATCTGCTGCAACTCGTTGGACTTCGTTGGAACCGAATGAAATCGTGCGAGACTCGGCGATACTGATTGAAACCCCGCGACACTGACTTGCGTCAGATGGTTGCGAATCGCGGCCAATCACTGCCAATAATTTTTTATCGCCCGTAGTCCCATCGGGTTTCAGCGCGGCTCAGAGGCTTGCTCCAACTTGCAGTGAAGAACGCAGCTAGTCCCGGGCAAGATGTGGGATTGTAAGACATCAGAGATGTCTTCAATCCCCGCTTGCCGCGCTCAACGCCTTCGGCTTATTCGCAGCGGGGGCTTCAGGGAGAGCAAGGCCACGCATGTGCCAAGGGTGGCG
>JBARTN010000311.1:0-1546 GCA_049645265.1 Polyangiales bacterium | reverse complement strand
GCTTCGAGAGGCGCGTCGAAATCGAACGGCTTGATCCGAGGCGTCAAGTTGCCGAAGCGGTCGACGCTCACCCATGCGCCGTCGGGCATCACGTACGCGCCGACATCGCGGTCATAGCGCGGCAGAGCGACTTCGATCGGCTCTTTGACTTGGCCCCGAACTCGACCTGGAAGGACTTGGACATCCAAGGGCTCATCGAGGACGAAGTTGTAGCCGCCTTTGTCGAACTCCATGACGTACATTTCTTCTTCGTACTCGAACTCGCGACGGTAGATCATCGGCTGCTGGCCGTAGCGTGTATGCGGGCGGTGCTCGAGGACGAACGACATCAACCGGACCGCGATGTGGTTGTGCATGCGGTGACAGCCATGAGAGTGACGCCGCATGATGCTCATGTAGTCGACCGAGCCGTGCGTCCGAATGCCCTCGTCGCCGCCGAGCTGAATCGTCCCGTCGGGGCCGCGGTAGTACTTGCGGTGGTACGCCGCCACCAAGCCGTACGCGGACGCGTAGCTCGGGCCCGTCGTGTGGTAGTCCACCTCGAAATAATCCGTGCCTCGCTTGCGTCGCTTCGTAACCATCGTGCGCGGCGGCGTGCTTTCCGGAGGCACCCAAACCGGCGCAGCGGAAATACGACTCCACACGCGCCCTCCGGGAGGCGAGACCTTGTACTTCAACATCACGACCCCATCGATGTAGTCGCTGCGCCAACCTCCGACAGTGGTCCCAAAACGCGCCAGAGGGATCTTCTGACCGTTGTAGTTGACCTGGATCGTGAGTCGTGGGCGGCGGTTGACCGGCTGGGAGCGCCCCTTGCCCTCCTCGTCGAAGGGGAATTCGAACCAGACGTCGCCGCGATCAATCGAAACGCTGAGGTCCATGGCATCGCTGTAGTAAGGGGGCCGCTCGATGCCCTGAATGGCGACGACGTTCCCGGCCGCGATCTCGCCTAGCGATTGCAACCAGGCATACGTCGACTCGGGCGTCTGGAGCCCGAACGCTTCGATGAGGCGCTCGCGAAGCTCCGCTTCGAAGTTTGGAATCTGCAGCTCGCGGCCATCCTCGGTCTTGTACGTGCGCGGTTCGCCGTCGCTCAAGAAGGAGGTGCTTCCGTCTTCGATCACCTCGGCGGCGTGCATCGCGCGTTCGGTCAGGACCCGGATCACGGCTTCCCGTTCCGTCTCTTGTGGCGTCTCTTGTAGGACAGCCAGGGTGTCTTTGCCGATGAAGCCCCAGCCGTAGACGCGATGCCGACGCTCGAACTCGGCGAGTGCCTCGTGGGTGCGCCAATCGAATAGGCCGGGGGTGTGCTGGCCGCGATCTTCAAAAAAACCTTCGCATTCGAGTCGGGCCTGGGCAGCGGTGATCGCCTCAATCTCGGGCGCCAGTGTTCTGTATTCCTCGACCTTCTCCCATTCGTCCTCGTCCGCGGTGTGAGCGCGGGTGACCTGATCGAGGCTTTCTACTTGGGCACGCTCGACGAGTGCGGCCATCTTCGGCTTGAGCAGCTCGTAGCGCGCAAGGCGACGCGCCGGACGGCGGCCCT
>JBARTN010000310.1:0-8637 GCA_049645265.1 Polyangiales bacterium | reverse complement strand
CGCGTTTGCTGCGTCGGCGTACGGAAAGCTGACCGGACGGCCTGCCGCCTGCTTCGCGATTGCGGGTCCGGGCGCCACCAATCTGTTGACCGGGCTTTGGGACGCGCATGTGGATCGCGCACCGGCGCTGGCGCTGACCGGTCAGGTGCCGACGAATCTCATCGGACGCGGCGCCTTCCAAGAAGTCGACCTGGCGGCGGCGTTTGGTGGTGTCGCCAAGTACACCGCGGTGGCGGCCAAGGACAGCAACTTCGCCGAGATTACGAGCCTGGCCTGCAAGAATGCGATGGTTGAGAAGGGCGTTTCCCACATGGTGTTCCCTGACGACGTGCAGGTCGTCGAAGCGCCGGAAACAAAGGCCGGGTCGCCAGTAGGCCGGATGGCGGCGCGCGAGATCACTCCCCCTCAGCAGTCGCTCGACGACGCGGTGAAGTTGATTGCCGAGGCCAAGCGGCCCGTGATCATCGTCGGGCACGGCGCTCGTTTCGTGATGGAGCCCGTCACCTCGCTAGCGGAGCAACTCAACGCCCCCGTGCTCACGACGTTCAAGGGCAAAGGACTCATCGCCGATGACCATCCGCTCGGCTGCGGCGTGCTCGGCCGGAGTGGAACCCCGGTGGCGAGTTGGTTCATGAACGAGGCTGACCTGCTGATCGTGTTCGGCGCCAGCTTCAGCAACCACACCGGGATCACGAGCTACAAGCCCATCGTGCAGGTCGACTACGATCCGATGATGCTCGGCCGCCTTCATTCCGTGACGGTTCCTGTCTGGGGCGAGATCGGCGTGACGGCGCGACTCATGAAGGACCGGCTCGGATCTGCCGCCGCAGTGGACCAACGCGCCGACGTTGCAGCGCGCTGGAAGATCTGGAGGGAAGAGAAGACGCGGCGGCTCAGCGAAACCGAGGGTGCGGGTGTGCATTCGGCGGCGATCTTCGCAGCGCTCACCGCGACTGCACCCGAAGATGCCATCATTGCGGTCGACGTTGGGAACAACACCTATTCGTTCGGCCGCTATTTCGAATGCCGACGACAGTCGGTCTTGATGAGTGGCTATCTGGGTTCGATCGGTTTCGGATTCCCCGCCGCGATGGGCGCCTGGGCGGCGACTCAGGAGAGCGACCCGCGCTTCAGTGGTCGCAAGGTGATCGCAGTGACCGGCGACGGTGGCTTTGGCCAGTACATGGCCGAGTACACGACGGCCGTGAAGTACGGCATGGACATCACCCACGTCCTTCTCAACAACAGCGAGCTCGGCAAGATCAGCAAGGAGCAGCGCAGCGCCGACTACGACGTCTGGCAGACGTCGCTCCACAATCCGAGCTTCGCGGAGTACGCGGAGCTCTGCGGCGCCTTGGGTCTTCGCGTGACGAAAGCGGAAGAGCTCGAGGGAGCCCTTGCCGAGGCCTTGGCACACGACGGCCCTGCGACCGTCGAGATTCTTGCAGACACCCTGCTCATCTGAGCGATGAACACCACTGCGTTCATCTTGGTTGCCTGCTTCGTCTTCGGTTTCGGCCTGGTGTCGAGGCGGTTGTCCGTCTCTCCGCTGACGCCGCCCCTGGTCTTCGTCGCGCTGGGTCTCGCGGTTGGCCCGTGGGGCCTCGATTGGCTCCATTTCGATGTGGAACAAGGTGCGATGCACGTGCTGGCCGAGCTCACCTTGATTCTCGTCCTCTTCGGCGACGCGGCGCGGATCGATCTTTCGGCCTTGCGGCAGGAGCTCGGATTGCCGGTTCGCCTCCTGGCGATCGGAATGCCCCTCACCATCTTGTTCGGCGGCTTGGCTGCAAAGTGGATGTTCCCGGAGCTGGGCTGGCTCGAGGCAGCGGTGCTTGGTGCAGTGCTTGCCCCGACCGACGCGGCGCTCGGCCAGGCAGTGGTCAGCAATCCGGCGGTGCCCATCCGCGTTCGTCAGGCTCTCAACGTCGAGAGCGGGCTCAACGACGGCATCGTGCTTCCTGCTGTGCTGGTGCTCGCGGCGCTTGCGAGCATGAGCGCGGAAATGACTCGCTCCGCATCCGACTGGGCGCGCTTCGCAGCGATTCAAGTGACTCTGGGTCCGTTGGTCGGGATCGCCGTGGCCTGGCTGGGCAACAAGCTCCTGAAATGGTCGACGGCGAGAGGTTGGATGGAGCCCCCCTTCGAGAGGCTGACCGGGCTGGCGCTTGCCTTGCTTGCGTTCGCCTGTGCCGAGCACGTCGGGGGCAACGGTTTCATCGCGTCGTTCGTCTCGGGGATGATGCTCGGACAATGGACACGAGGCCGCTGTGCTTGGCTTTACGACTTCCTCGAGGCTGAAGGCCAACTGCTCATGCTACTGGTGTTTCTCGCCTTCGGCGCGAGCTTTGCCGCGCCGGCCTTGGAGATGGCGTCTGGGAGAGCTCTGGCATACGCGATCCTGAGTCTCACACTCGTTCGAATGGTTCCGGTCGCCATTGCGATGCTCGGGACGGGATTGCGCTTCCCGACCGTTCTGTTTCTCGGCTGGTTCGGACCGAGGGGCTTGGCCTCGATTTTGTTTGGAATCCTCGTGCTCGACGAAGCCGATCTTCCCAATGAGGCGCTCATCTTCGAGCTCGTCATGCTGACCGTACTGTTCAGCGTAGTTGCGCACGGACTTTCAGCGGCGCCCTTGGCGCGCTGGTATGGCGCGTCGGCGGCCGATCCGGAGCACTGCCCCGCGGAGCACGAAGAGGTCATGGATCATCCACTTCGCATGCGCAGCTAACACCCGGCGCTAACAAATCTTTCGTATCTGCGTACGGCCCTTGCACTGCGCGTCCCAGGCGTGGTGACATGCACCATGACCGTCACTCAGATTCGAACACCGAACAAATCCCCCGTTGCCAAGTGGAGCGAGCTCGAGGACCGGAAGCCCACATACGCGCTGGTTGCCGGCGTGGACCTCGTCGTCCTTCGATACGATGAAGAAGTCTCGGTCCTCTACGGCCGCTGCTTGCACCGCGGCGCTCTGATGGCCGACGCCAAGGTCGAGGGCGAGAACCTGATCTGCGGGCTGCACGGCTGGGACTATCGCTACGACACCGGCGTGAGCTCCTACAACAACACGGAAGTACTTCAGAAGTTCCGTGCTTGGATCGACGTCGACGCCGATGCGGTGCTCGTCGACGAATCGGAGATCCGCGCCTGGGCGGAGAAGTCCCCGCAGCCCTATGATCGCGACGCCTACCTCGGTCTCTATGCGGACGTGCACGGAACGCCCGTGGAGCCGTTCACTCCGTACATTCAAGAGCTGGCGCGGAACGGTTTGAAGAACGTAGGCCACGATGGCCCCGTCTCCGCGATGGGCGTGCCACGCCAGGACCTTCCCTGTTGGGATGACGTGCTGATCCTGACCGCACAGCTGGCCCGCAAGCCGCTGCTCGGCGACGTGCCGGTCGGCTCCGAGGTCGTGATCGGCCCCAAGGCCAAGAGGCCGCTGCACTTGGAGATTCCGCTCTTCGTCAGCGACATGAGCTTCGGCGCGTTGAGCCGGGAGGCCAAAATCGCGCTCTCGAAGGGCGCAGAGTTGGCGGGCACCGGAATCTGCTCCGGAGAAGGCGGCATGCTCCCCGAAGAACAGGCGAGCAACTCACGCTATTTTTACGAGCTCGCGTCGGGGCGTTTCGGTTGGAGTCTCGACAAGGTCAAGAAGGGTCAGGCGTTTCACTTCAAAGGCGGGCAGGGCGCCAAGACAGGCACCGGTGGCCACCTCCCGGGCAACAAGGTCAGTCCCGAAATCGCCGCTGTGCGCGGGCTCGAGCCAGGACAGGCCGCCATCAGCCCTGCGACGTTTCCCGACTTGGATGGCCCGGCGGACTTTCGGCGCCTCGCAGATGAAGTGCGAGACGAAACGGGCGGAATCCCCGTCGGCTTCAAGTTGAGCGCGCAGCACATCGAGAACGACATCGATTTCGCGTTGGACGTGGGCGTCGATTACATCATCCTCGACGGCCGTGGTGGAGCGACCGGTGCGGCCCCCAACGTGTTCAAGAACAACATCTCGGTGCCTACGATGATCGCCTTGGCGCGCGCACGGCGCCATCTCGACGCGCGCAACCGTCCCGAAGTGACCCTCGTCATCACTGGTGGGCTTCGAACCGAGAGCGACTTCGTGAAGGCGCTCGCCCTGGGCGCCGACGCGATCGCGGTTTCCAACGCGGCGATTCAAGCGATTGGTTGCCTCGGCATGCGGGCTTGCCACACCAACAATTGCCCCGTTGGTATCGCGACCCAGCGAGAGCATCTACGCGCACGACTGAAGATCGACAGCTCCGCACAGCAACTCCACAACTACTTCAGCGCAACGGTGGATCTGATGAAAGTACTCGCCCGCGGCTGCGGCCACGCCCATCTCGACCAGTTCGAGCTGCGCGACCTCACGACCTGGAAGCGCGAGATCGCAGACCTCACCGGCATTCACTACGCAGGAGTTGGCCCGCTATGACCTGGAAGACACTCGGAGCCGTTTCACCCGATGGTCTTTCCGAAGCAAGAGTCGAGCTGCACTGGGCGGCGCAGTTGCTGAGTGCTCCTGGAGTGAGCTTGCTCCGCGCCGCGGAGGACTACTTACATACCAATCTCGGATGGGATTTCGAGCTCGGCGTCTTGACTGGGCGCCAGGTGGGTTCGGAATCGCTGCGCGCCGGATTGGGGTTCGAGGGCTTGGAGTTGCTGGTCCTCGAGGGAGAACGGGAACGGTCCTCGATGCGACTTGCAGGGCATACGCTGCAACAGAGCCTTTCTTGGCTTGGTCGAGAGCTAGCGGGCGAGGGCGCGACCCTCGTTTTGCCCGTGCACGACATGCCTTCGCACGCCGTAGGCGAAGGAGGCGTGTTTTCAGATGCAGGAGCGCTCGCACGCGCTGAGCTCGAGGCCTGGTTTTCGAACGCGTTCCGCTTGATTCGCGAGACCGTGGCAGACGAGGCCTCCGCGTCACCGGTACGTTGCTGGCCGCACCACTTCGACGTGGCGAGCCTGATCACACTGGATGCGGACGCGGACGCCGAGGAGGCGCGCAGCATCGGCATCGGATTCTCCCCCGGCGACGGCTCCTACGACCAGCCTTATTTCTACGTCACGCCCTGGCCGTATCCCGAAACCGCCGACCTTCCCGCGCTTGCGGAGGGTGCGGAATGGCACATGAGCGGCTGGACCGGGGCGGTGCTCACCGCCGAACGTCTCCTCTCGGTGCCGCCAGGGGAGCAGGAGCGCACCGTGCGGCGAGCGCTCGGACGAGCCATGTCCGCGTCTCGTCAGCTCCTCGGAGGCTAGCGGCCAAGCAGCAGCACACTGACACCGGCGGCAATCGCAATCACCTGTGGCCAGCCGGGAAGGGCCGGGCTGTCGTGCTCGTGCGCCCAGTCGTGCGTCACCACGTGCAACAAGAGCCCGCTGACGGCGGCTTCGATCCAGGGCTCGCCGCGTGTCCAAGCGCCGAGCGAGGTTTGCTGCGCGAGCACGACGCCGATCGTGCCCACCACCGCCAGGCCGATCGCCCGCCGAATGCCGCTGTTGCGGCCGTGTGCCGAGGTGAAGGCAAGCGTGATCAGGGCGGTCACCGGAACGGAGTGCACCGCGATGGCGGTGAGCACGTCACCGTGGTGATGGCCGACGTGGGCCTCGCCCGTAAACGAGCCGAGCGCCAGTCCGTCACCGAGCTTGTGGATCATCAGGCCCCAATAGCTGAGCTCGAGGCCCATCGTGGAGGAGTGATCGTGCTCCGGGTCCTCGTGCGCGGCCTGCTCGATGAGCCAGGGCGCAATGAACGCCACGGCGACTGCGATCAAGACCAGCGGGCCGCCGGCGCTGACCGCGTCGGGAATGAGGCGGCCGACCACGACGGCGACCGAGGACACGACCGCGAAAGTGCGAATCGCGTCGAAAAGCCTGCCGCGCCCAGGGGCGATCAAGCCCAGCACGGCGCCCATCGCGACGGATCCAACGACGATCGTGATCGGCCAACCCATCGAGCGGGCTTACCACACTCGGGGCGATTCCGGCTGTGCTACATGCCGAGCGATTCGGCTTCTTGCGCGGCTTCTTGCGCGGCTTCCTTCGCGAGATGCTCCTGCGCGCATGTCGAGCACATGATGCGCTCCTTGGCGATTTCGTAGCCTGCGCCGCCCGGATCCTCCTGCCCCTTTGACCGGGTGCCGATGAGGCCCTTCGGTGCTTTGCCGCGGCTCGGGTACTCGGCGGGACGACGCTCGATTACCACCTTCGTCGCCCGCTCTCCGGGGCGCGACACTCGATTGCAAAGCTCACATCGGTACATTCAGGGACTCCTCGTTCTGCGAACGGCCGGTGTGGCACATGGGTCGAACCCGGGCAAGCGGGCGGGCGTCAGCCCAGTAGCTTCGCTATTTCAGGGGCCGCGTAGGTCAGCACCCCGTTGGCGCCGGCCCGCTTGAAGCAGAGCATGCTCTCCAGGATGACCTTCTCCCAGTCGAGCCAGCCCTGGTCGGCCGCGCCGCGGAGCATCGAGTACTCGCCGCTGACTTGGTAGGCATACGTGGGAAGCCCGAACGCCTCTTTCACACGGCGGACAATGTCGAGATAGGGCATCCCCGGCTTGACCATGACCATGTCGGCGCCTTCTGCCACATCGAGAGCGACCTCGCGGAGCGCCTCGTCGGTGTTTGCCGGATCCATTTGGTAGCTGCGCTTGTCCGCGGTGCCGAGGCTCTGCGCCGAGCCGACCGCGTCGCGGAAAGGGCCGTAGAACGCCGAGGCGTACTTCGCCGAATACGCGAGCAGGTTGACGTGTTCGAGGGCCTCCGCATCGAGCGCTCGGCGGATCGCGCCGATACGACCGTCCATCATGTCGCTTGGGGCGACCACATCGCAGCCTGCGTGCGCCTGCACGATGGCCTGCTCACAAAGCACCTGTACGGTCTCGTCGTTGAGAATCTCGCCATCGCGAACGATGCCGTCCTGCCCGTGGCTGGTGTAAGGGTCGAGCGCGACGTCGCAGATCACACCGATGTCATCGTGCGCATCCTTGATGGCGCGGACGGTGCGGCAGACCAGATTCTCGGGGTTCGTCGCTTCTTTGCCGCTCGGGGTCTTGAGGCCCTGAGGGGTGACTGGAAAGACCGCGACCGCGGGAATCCCGAGCGCCTTGGCTTTGCCGACCGCCTTGACCAATAGATCGACGCTCAGCCGTTCGACTCCGGGCATCGAGGGCACGGCTTCGCGCGCGCCTTTGCCCTCCTGAACGAACAGGGGCCAGATGAGGTCATCCGGTGTGACCTGGGACTCTCGCGTGAGGCGGCGCAGCCAATCGTTGCGGCGGTTTCGCCGCATGCGCGTGCCCGGGAACTCGGGTTGAGCGGTCTGAGTCATGCGTGCGGGGAGCCTAGCATGGTGCTATAACCCGTGCGTGAGAATCGGGGTTTTGGCGCTGGCCGTATCGCTCTTGGTGGCAGCCTGTTCGACGACGATGACGGGACGCAAGCAGCTCACCCTCTTCGATGACGACAAAATGGATGCGATGGGCATTGCCGCGTTTGCGAGCCTCAAGAGCGAGGGCAAGCTCAGCCAAGACAAGGCGCTCAATGCGTATGTGGGCTGCGTGGCGGCCGCCATCGTGAAAGTCGTTCCGCCGGAGAACGGCCCCGATGATGGCCGTTGGGAGGTCCTGGTCTTCGACGACCCGACGCCGAACGCGTTCGCGCTGCCCGGCGGCAAGATCGGCGTCCATGTCGGGATGCTCGACATCGCATCGACACCGGGGCAGCTCGCCGCGGTCCTCGGCCACGAGGTCAGCCACGTTTTGTTGCGCCACGGAAACGAACGGATGTCGCAGTCGATCTTGGCCGATACAGCCATGAGCACCGCCTCGGTCGCGGCGGGTGCAGCGGCGCCGGAGTACCAAGACCTGATCGTCGGTGGGCTCGGCGTGGGCGCCCAGTTCGGCGTGCTCTTGCCATTCAGCCGAAAACACGAGAGCGAAGCCGACGAAGTAGGGCAGATTTTCATGGCCCGTGCGGGTTTCTACCCGGCGGAGGCGATCACGCTCTGGCAGGCCATGGCCCAGGCGGGCGGCCCGGGTCCGGCTCAATGGCAGTCGACGCACCCTTCGGACGAGACCCGCATTCAGCGTCTCCGCGCAAACCTTCCGAAGGCGATGGCGGCATACGAACAAGCGCGGGCGGCTGGGAAGAACCCCAAGTGCAAGCCGCCTCCCGACGAGTGGGTCAATCCCGAAGCGCTTCCGTAGCGCTCACGCGTTTGCCTGGACGAAGCGTGCGACGGCTTCGCCGATTTCAGCCGGCGAGTCCTCCTGGATGAAGTGGAGCCCCTTTACCGTGATCTCTTCTTGATTGGGGAGCCGGCGCGCGAACTCGCGTTGCCGACCGATCAAGACGATGCCCGGGTCGGCGTTGATGAAGAGCTTCCGCGGTGAATCGCTCGACTGGAGCCATGTCGAGTAGGCGTCGACGATGTCGTGGACGTCTTTGGGGTCTCCGCCGATCGGAATCTGGCGCGGCCAGGTGAGGGTAGGGCGACGCGACTCCCCCGGCTCGGTAAACCGCGCGCGGTAACGGCCCATCTCTGCGTCGCTGAGCGTGCGCATGATCGACGAAGGGAGGATGCGTTCGATGAAGACGTTCTTCTGCAGGATGATCT
>JBARTN010000309.1:0-2463 GCA_049645265.1 Polyangiales bacterium | reverse complement strand
GATACACTCCGTTCGACGAACTTCCCGGTGGTCAGCGAAGGCGCGAAACGGCCTTTGATCGAATTCCCAAGCTGAATAAGTGGGTTCCACCCTCTGTCGGTTCCGGTCGAAAAGTTAGCAGGTGATTCCGGTCGAAAAGTGAGCACCCTTCGATTGGAGAGTGATCACTGTGGAGGATTGGGCGGAGATTCGTCGGCTGCATCGGTCGGAGAAGTTGTCGCAGGCTGCGATTGCGCGGCAGCTGTCGCTATCGCGAAATACCGTGGCCAAGGTGTTGGGCTCGCAGGGTCCGCCTCGATACGAGCGGGCGCCGGTGAGGACCTCGGCCTGGATGGCGGTGGAACCGGCGGTGCGGGCGCTGTTGATGCGGCATCCCAGGATGCCGGCCTCGGTGCTGGCCGAGCGGGTTGGCTGGGCTGGCGGGCATTCCTGGTTTTCGGAGAACGTGGCCAGGATCCGACCGGAGTACGCGCCGGCCGATCCGTGTGACCGCTTGGTGCATCTGCCGGGCGAGCAGGTGCAGTGCGATCTATGGTTCCCCGGCCAACTGGTCCCGGATCACGGCGGGGTGCTGCGATCCTTTCCGGTCCTGGTGATGGTTGCGGCGCATTCGCGGTTCATCGCCGCGGTGATGATCCCGTCGAGGGTAACCGGGGATCTGCTGGCCGGTATGTGGCTGTTAGTGGCCCAGCACATCGGTGGTGTTCCGCGGAGTTTGTTGTGGGACAACGAGTCCGGAATTGGCCAGCGCGGCCGGCTGGCTGACGGGGTGGCCGGGTTCTGCGGGGTGCTGGGCACCCGGTTGATCCAGGCGAAACCCTATGACCCCGAAACCAAGGGTCTGGTGGAACGGGCCAACGGCTATCTGGGGACCTCGTTTCTCCCGGGCCGGGAGTTCACCTCGCCGACGGACTTCAACGCCCAGCTCGGCGGTTGGTTGACCGAGGTTGCCAATCTCCGCCGCCATGCCACAACCGGCACGATCCCGGCTCAGGCCTTGATCGGCGATCGGACGGCGATGGCGGAGCTCCCGCCGGTAGCGCCGACGGTTGGAAACACCGTCATCACCCGGTTGGGGCGTGACTACTACGTCAGCGTGGGTGGCAATGCCTACTCGGTGCACCCTGAGGCCATCGGGCGGATGATCACCGTGACAACGAGTCTGGAGCGCATCACGGCTCGTTGCGCCGATCGGGTCGTCGCTGACCATGAACGGCTCTGGGGTAGTGCCGGACTGGTGCGTGATCCCGGCCATGTTGGGGCCGCGGCGGTCCTGCGTGAGCAGTTCGCCCATCGGCCCACCGCCGGCAGGCAGCGCGAGGTTGATGTCGAGGTCGCCGACCTGGGTGCCTATGACGCGGTGTTCGGGACCGGGGCGATCGCCTGATGGCCACCACTAAACGCACCCCGGCCCCCAGTGACGCAGACAAACTGATCGCCCATCAGGCCCGGCTGTTGAAGGCTCCGCGGATTGCTGAGCACTATCACCGGCTGGCCGAGCAGGGCCGCGAAGCGCACTGGTCACTGGAGGAGTACCTGGCAGCGGTGTTGACCGTGGAGTCCAACGCCCGTTCGGAATCCGGAGCACGCCAACGTATCCGGTACGCGGGATTCCCGGCGATCAAGACGATCACCGACTTCGACTTCACCGCCCAACCCAGTCTCGATCGCGCTCAGATCGCCCGCCTCGAAGGCGGCGGCTGGCTGACCGAAGCCCGCAACATCGTCCTACTCGGACCACCCGGCACCGGCAAAACGCATCTGGCCACCGCGCTGGCGATCGCCGCCGCCCACGGCGGGCATCGCGTCGCCTTCGCACCGGCTACCGGCTGGATCAGCCGCCTGGCCGAAGCCCACCGCATCAACCGCCTCGAGATCGAGCTGCGCAAGATCTCCCGCTACGGGCTCATCGTCATCGACGAAGTCGGCTACATCCCCTTCGACACCGAGGCAGCCAACCTGTTCTTCCAACTGGTCTCCACCCGATACGAGAAATCGTCGATCATCTTGACCTCCAATCTGCCGTTCTCCCGCTGGGGACAAGTGTTCGGCGAAGCCACCATCGCCTCCGCGATGATCGACCGGATCGTCCACCACGCCGACGTCATTGCCCTCAAAGGCGCCAGTTACCGCATCAAACACACCGCAATCGAGTCCCTGCCCTCCGTGGAAGCCGAACGTCAGGCAAACTCAACCCCGTAAACCTGCTCACTTTTCAACCAGAGCAGGCTGCTCACGATTCAACCGGAGCTGACACGGGCGGTGTGCAGTCCCGTTGGATCGGGCGGTAGCGGTCGCATGCGGCAAGGCCACGGGGTTGCACGGTTCACCGGGGTTGCAGGCTGATCTGCGTGCTGAAGGGTGGACAGTCACGGAGAAGACCGTCGCGGAGTCGATGCGCCGGCAGGGGATGGTGGCTCGGCGGATCAAAAGGAACAACGGACTGACCTGGCAGGACAGGAC
>JBARTN010000308.1:0-22496 GCA_049645265.1 Polyangiales bacterium | reverse complement strand
CTGAACGGCATCCAAAAGAAGAAAGATCGACTGGTCGAGGCACACGTTCACGAGCAGACCATCGACGCGAAGACGTTTCGCGATCACATGGACCGGCTTCGGGAGCAAGAAGCGACTGCGAAGTTGGAACGCTACGACGCCGAGCTCGAAGACTTGGACGTCGGCGCGGTGCTTGCGTTTGCGGAGCGAACGCTCTGTGATCTCGCAGGCAGTTGGAACCGTGCGGAACCCCCGCAAAAGACGAGGCTTCAGACACTTTTTTTCCCCTCCGGAGTCATGTGGGATGGAGAGGGAGTTAAAACTCAGAAAACCGCTAGTGTTTTCGATTGGATAGATCCGATTTCAGACGACGCGTCTCTTTTGGTGACCCCAACGAGATTCGAACTCGTGTTATCGGCGTGAGAGAACTGCGCTCGATCTCGGCGACGCAAAGTGAAGTCCGAGCGCCCTAGATGACCCTCAGCGCTCCCCAAGCACGACGCGCCCGATCGAGGTTTTCGTAACTGGCACCGTGCCAGTTTGGCTGAGTCTCAATGCGTTTTTGTTGGCTTTCTTGCGATCCCGGCGAAATCGGAATTCCCTGATTTTTGCGGAGAATTCGTGACTTTTCGACGGCTCCGGAGGGCAGCGCTCTATCCAGCTGAGCTACGCGTCCTAGTCGACCTCCACCTACTCAACCCTCCCCCTCGACGCAAGGGGGATAGATTGCAGGCGTGCACACGCAGGGTTCGCCCCCGTTTTAAACCAGGCTTCCTACGCGGGAATTAGGGGTCGCTGCGATCTTTGCCTGAAAGGCTGTGTAACTTCGGTGTGTTACGCACCCGGAGAGTGTCCCCTTCGTGGTAGAGAGGCGGGATGAGTTTGTGGCAGGCCGTTGTGGTGTTTGTCCTGAGCGCGGCTGTGTTGGTTCGGGCGGGGTCTTCGCTGGCTGGGTATGCGGACCAGATTGCGGACCGGACGAAGATGAGTCGGCTTTTCGTCGGGACGTTGCTCTTGGCGTTTGCGACGTCGCTGCCCGAGCTGGTCACCGAAGTGACTGCGGCCAGGGCGGGGGCGCCCGATCTCGCGCTTGGCGATCTGTTCGGTTCGTCCATGGCGAACATGGCAATCCTCGCGAGCATCGACCTGCTCTACCGTGGACGAGTTTGGCCTTCGGTCGAGCTTGGTCATGCACGGGTGGCCGCCGTCGCGATCGCGCTCACGGCCATGGTTGCGCTGAGCATCTACACGCAGACGACCATCAGCATCGGATGGGTTGGCATCACTCCGATTCTGATCGCCGGGCTCTATGCGGCGTCCATTGCATGGTTCCGGCGCATGCCGCTGCTGGCGCGCCCGGGTCTCGAGGTGCCCAAGGTTTCGGTCCAGAAGCCCACCGGCTGGAGCAAGAAAGCCGCGGAACGATCGACGCGGAGCCTCTGGACCCGCTTTGCGGGGGCGGCCTTGGTGATTCTGATCACCGCGCCCGTGGTCACCCTCAGTGTCAAAGTGATCGCCGACTCGACCGGCATTGCCCAAACATTCTTGGGCGCCGCGCTCTTGGCCGTCACGACCTCCCTACCCGAGCTCATCGCTTCGATCGCTTCGGTACGCATCGGCGCCTACGACATGGCGGTCGGCAATCTGTTCGGCAGCAACGTCGCCAACATGAGCGTGCTCCTGTTCGCCGACATCGCTTACACCGAGGGACCGATTCTTGCCGCCGTCTCACAATCGCAAATCGTCTCCGGGCTCGGCGCGATCTTGCTCATGGCCATCGCCGTGGCCGCCATCGTCGGCGAATCGGAACGGACGCGTTTCCGGCGGCTCGAACCCGACGCCATCGTGCTGCTGGTCGTCTACGCAGCGACCCTGACGGCCATCGCCTACTACGGCTAGAAGGCTCTTCTCGAGGGCCGCGGACGGCTTACTTCTCGGCGCGATTCCTAAGCGCAGACTGCGCCGCTGAGAGCCGCGCGATCGGCACCCGGTAGGGAGAGCAGCTGACGTAGTCCAGGCCCAAGCGATCGCAGATGGCAATCGATGCCGGGTCGCCACCGTGCTCGCCGCAGACGCCGGTTTCGATCTCGGGACGGGTCTTGCGCGCTTCGGTGACGGCCATCCGCATCAGCTTACCGACGCCCGCCTCGTCGAGGGTGGCGAAAGGATTCGCCGGGAGGATACCCTCGCTGAGGTAACGCATGAGGAAGCCCGACTCGGCGTCGTCGCGACTCATCGCGAACGTGGTTTGGGTGAGGTCGTTCGTCCCAAAGGACAGGAACTCGGCGTACTCCGCGATTTCATCGGCGGTCAACGCGGCACGAGGCACTTCGATCATCGTGCCGAACTGGTACTTCACGTCGATACCCTGCTCTTCCATCACCTTCTTGGCCTCGGCTTCGAGCACCTCCCTTTGGCGACGCAGCTCGTTCACGTGGCTGGTGAGTGGAATCATGATCTCCGGAATCGCCTTGTGACCTTCCCTGGTCACCTCGCAGGCCGCCTCGAAAACGGCCCTCACCTGCATCCGCGTGAGCTCCGGGATCAGAATGCCGAGTCGCACCCCCCGCAAACCCAACATCGGGTTCGCCTCTTTGAGAGCGGAGACCTTGTCGAGCATTGCCTTTGTTTCCATCAACTTGGCCGTGATTTCTTCGACTTCTTCGAGGCTGCGCGCGTTGGTGATTCGAATCTGATGGTCCGTGAGCTCGCGGGATAGCTCTTCGAAGCCCGGAAGGAACTCGTGGAGCGGCGGATCGATGAGCCGAATGATGACCGGAAGCCCGTCCATCGCCCTGAACAGGCCCGCGAAGTCGGCCCGCTGGAACGGCAGGAGGGCGTCGACCGCCTCGCGACGCTCACCGGGCGAACGGGTCGTGATCATCCACTGGACGGTGGGAAGCCGCTCTGGCTGGAAGAACATATGCTCGGTGCGGCAAAGGCCGATGCCCTCGGCGCCATACTTCCGGGCTCGCTCTGCGTCTTCCGGGTAGTCTGCGTTCGCGCGAACTCCGAGCCGGCGGAATTCGTCGGCCCAGCCCATGAGGCGCGAAAGCCACTCGTCGTCCATGTCGGGGACGACGGTCTCGAGCTGGCCGTTGAAGACCTCGCCCGTCGTCCCATCGATCGAAATCCAGTCGCCTTCCCGGATCTCGTCCTGCCCGACCATCATGATCCGTTTGCCGAGATCGATGCTGAGCCCCGAAGCACCGACGACCGCCGGCTTGCCAAACTGCCGGGCGACGAGGGCCGCATGGCTGGTTCGCCCGCCGCTCGATGTGAGGATTCCCTTGGCTGCAAGCATCCCGTGAACGTCGTCGGGTTTGGTCTCGGGCCTCACCAGCACGACGGCGCGCTTGTTTTCCTTGGCCCAACGCTCCGCGAGGTCGGGATCAAACGCCACCACGCCGGTCGCCGCACCGGGCGACACGTTCAAGCCCCTGGCGATCACCGGGTGCCCCGCCTTGGCTGCAGCCGAGAACTGTGGATGAAGGAAGAACTCGATCTGCTCGGGCGCGACCCGCATAACGGCCTCTTCGCGGCTGATCAGCTCTTCGTTTGCCAGCTCGACTGCGATTCGCACGGCCGCCTGTGCAGTACGCTTGCCGTTGCGAGTCTGGAGAATCCAAAGCTTGCCACGCTCTACGGTGAACTCCATGTCCTGCATGTCGCGGTAGTGACGCTCCAGCCGCCGCGCGATCTCCTCGAATTGCGCGTAGACCTTGGGCATCTCGCCCTCGAGTTGCTCGAGCGGTTTGGTCGGCCGGGTTCCTGCAACGACGTCTTCGCCTTGCGCGTCCGTGAGATAGTCGCCTTCGAGCACGTTCTCCCCGGTGGTGGCGTTTCGCGACATGGCGACGCCGGTAGCCGAACTTTCGCCGAGGTTTCCATACACCATCGTGATGACGTTTACGCCGGTCCCGAGGTCGTGCGCGATGTTGGCGGCTTCCCGATAGTCGCGGGCGCGCTTCCCGTTCCAGCTGTCAAACACGGCCAGGATCGCCATTCGAAGCTGCTCTTCTGCACTCGACGGAAAGTTGATGCGAGCATGACGTCTCACGATCTCTTTGAACTCGCCCACGATCGCACGAAAGTCTTCCCCGTCCAGATCCGCATCGCTGCTCACGCCACGCCGTTCGCGGTGGTGCGCGAGGACGTCCTCAAAAGGCTCGTCGCGCACGCCGAGGACCACCGTGCCGTACATTTGAATCAGCCGCCGGTAGGAATCATACGCAAAGCGCTCGTTGCCGGTCAGCTTGATCATGCCCTCGGTGACTTCGTCGTTGAGCCCGATGTCGAGGACGGTGTCCATCATGCCGGGCATCGAAAACTTTGCACCGGAGCGGCACGACACCAGCATCGGGTTCGCCGGATCTCCGAATCGCTTCCCGGTCTTCTGCTCCATGGTACGGAGCGCCGCCAAGGCTTGCTCCCAGAGCCCTTCGGGAAGCTCCCGCCCGCGAGCGAGGTAGGTGTTGCAGGCCTCGGTCGTGATCGTGAATCCGGGAGGGACCGGCACACCGAGTCGGTTCATCTCGCCTAGGTTCGCACCCTTGCCGCCGAGCAGGCCGCGCACCCGATCCCAATCGCCGTCCACGGCCGCTTCGGCCTGATCGATCTCGTCCAGCGTGTATACCCACTTGGTCGTCATTGGAGCTCCTTCTGACGCGCGCCGCGTCCCGCCCTGAGCTTTAGCAAGGGCAGATGGGAGCGCAACGGACCTGCGTGACATTATGGTTATCAGCGAGCCTTCACGCGGCACCGTCGGACCGCCACGCCGCCGCCGACGGCCGCCAGCTGGACCGAGATTTTCGCTCCTGTTCCGCGGCGTTTGCGATGGGCACGCAGCTTGCTCGACGAAGCGCTGTGCTGGCGTGGATCGCGACCGGATGGTTGGGCGGCCTGTTCCTGGGCGCGCAATGGCAGCCCGGTTGGGGTCCGCTCTTGGCCGGCTGGGGCCTCGCCGGCTCGCTCCTCATCACGGCCCATGGTCGTGAGCTGGGCGCCCGACTTTGGGGTGCGCCGCTTTCCGCGCTCGCATTCTGCTGCGGCCTGGGTGTTTCGCCCTCGATGCCTCCGCCCTGCTTGGTGCGAGGCGAAGCACGGCTGCGCGCCCAGGTCGAATCGGTTCGGCATGGATCGGAGGGCGACCGCGTTCGAATGCGCGTGCTTCAAGGTCGCCTCGTGGATTCGGGACAAGCCGTGCCCAGCGGTCTGCAATTGACCACTCAGGTCATTGGGGCAGCCCCGCCCCCGCCTCGAAGCACAATCGTGATCGAGGCGGATCTCCGTCCCCGCACCCAGCTCCAAAACCCTTCGCCCCATCCAAATCTCTCTCCTCCACGCGGCGGTGGCTGCTGGGCTCATCGGGTCGACCCGGCCGCGCTCGAGCTCGTCGCGGTTCCCGGATGGGCGGCCCGACTCGATCGGGCCCGTACCGGCGTACGCGCGCAGATGGACCACGCATTGCCGCCGGAAGTAGCGGGCGTGGCCCGAGCTCTGGTTCTAGGCGACGGCGCCGCGCTTGACTATGAGCAGCGGAAGACGATTGCGGCGGTGGGTCTCGCCCATCTGTTTGCCGTGTCCGGGCTCCACATCGCCCTGCTCAGCGGAACCTTGGTTCGCTCGATGCACTGGTTGCTCCGCGGTCTCGCGCTCGGTTTCGATCCTCGCCGCCTGGCTGCGGCGGCCGGCATCCCGCTCACCTTGTTGCACGCCCTCTTTGCAGGCGGCTCGCCGAGCGCGTGGCGCGCTGCGATCACGGCGGCGCTGACTTGGTGTTTCGTCGTCCTCGACCGTCGCCCGTCGGCGACCGCCGTGACCGCGGGCGCGGCCTTGCTCCTCTCCGCTCCGGATCCGGCCATGGCTCTGCGCCCGGCCTTTCTTCTGTCCATCATCGCCACCGCGTCCATTTTGAGCGCACCGCGTATCTCGCATCCGGAACGCTGGCGCCGCCTTCGCTCGTCGGCGATTATCAGCGCGCGAACCTTGGTCGCAACGACGCCGATGGTTTGGTGGTGGTTCGGCGGCGTGCCGCTGATCGGTTGGCTCACGAACATCGTGGTTCTCCCGTTCGGAAGCTTGGTCGTGATTCCGTTGGCGCATCTCTTCGCCCTGACCGCGTCGGTGCCTGCAGTCGCCGAGCTTACGGGAGCCGCGCTGACCATCGCCGTACACATCTTGCTGTCGATCTGCGATACCTTCGTCCCGCTGACACTGACTCGACGGCTCCCGCCCCCCGACGTCGCGCAGGGCCTGCTCATCGTGGCGGCCAGCCTACTCCTCTTGCTCAGCCGAACCTGGCATCAGCGCGTCGCCGTTCTCGCTTTGGCGGCCTTCCTCTGGCTCGCAGCAGACCAACTGCTCATCGCTCGCGAGCAGCCCCGAGGCTTGCTTCGCGTCTCTTTCGTCGACGTCGGTCAAGGCGACGCGACGCTCATCGATCTCCCCGATGGACAGCTCCTGCTCATCGACACCGGTCAAGGCGGACGTCATCCCGCGGCGCGTGAGCTTCGTGCCCTCCTCGACGCCCGCCGCCGTTCACGAATCGACGTGCTGGCGATCACGCACGGGCACCCCGACCACTACGGAGGTTTGCGCGACTTGGTCGGCGAAATCGAGATCGGCGAGATCTGGCTCAACGGACAGCTGGTCACCGAAGAGCTCGACGGGGCCATGGCCCAGCTGCTGTCCTCGGCCATGGCCCACGGCAGCAGGCTTCGATTCGCGCCGGAGCTCTGCGACACGACGCGGCATTTTGGAGGCGCGGTGCTCGAAGTCTTGTGGCCCTGCCCCCGCTACGACGCCGCGTTCGGCCTCAACGACAATTCGATCGCGCTCAGACTCGTCTACGGACGACGCTCCTTTCTGTTCACCGGCGATCTCGAGCACGAAGCGGAGCTCGCGTTGGTCGCGGCCGGACGGATCCAACCCGCTGACGTCCTGCAAGTCGGCCACCATGGCTCCCGGACGTCGACCTCGCCCGTCCTCGTCGCGGCCGTCCGCCCTTCCTTCGCGGTGATCAGCTGCGGCGCAGGCAATCGTTACGGCCACCCCAGCCCTGCGGTGATCGCACGGTTGCGCGAAGCGGGCGCGTCGGTGTTCCGAACCGATCTTCGCGGCGGAGTCATCATCGCCACCGACGGCGAGCAACTGGAAATCCGTCGCTAGGCGCCGATGGGCTTTTCGAACAGGCGATAGCGCTTGTAGATCGTGGACCCCATGCTTCGAATGGCCGCGTTGATCAGCCGGTTGTCTTCGAGCGTCCAACCGAGCTCGGCCCATTCGTAGCCTTCTTTCAGGCCGCGCCGCACCAGCTCGGCGATCACGGCCATCGCCAACGGGGCGTATCGCTTCTTCCCGCGCAGCTCGGTGCGGATGCCTAGCAACATCAGGCGCGCCGACTTCGGGTGCCGAATCTTCAATCGCCAGATCAGCTTTGGAATGGTGACGGGGCCCAGCTTGCCCTTGAAGTCGAAAATCGCTTCGTTGAGGTTCGGCAGACAGATGCAGATCGCGACCGGTTGCCCGTCGATCTCCGCAAAGAAGGAGAGCTCCTTGTCGAGGATGAGCTGCAGATCCGCGGCCATCTTTTTGGCTTCGGAGTCCGTGGCGGGGACGAAACCCCAATTGTGCTGCCAGGCGTCATTGAAGACGTCGAGGATGTCGTGGACTTCTTTCTTGAGATTGCGCGGGCTCACCGAACGGAATCGCACCTCGGGCAGGCTGGTAATCGCTTCCCAGGCCCTCTGAGCGCGCGGCGGCGCAGGCAGCACTTGATGCTTCCAGCCGTAGCAGTCCTTCGCCTTCTGGAGCCCCGCTCCTTCGGCAAGCACCCCTTGATACGAGCGGTGGTGGGGCGACATGATCGTCGGAGGCGAATCAAAGCCTTCGATGAGCATCCCGGTCTCCTCGTTGATCGAGAGCGAAAACGGGCCGCGCATCAGCGTCATCCCGCGGCTTGCGAGCCACTGCTCCGCGGCAGCGACCAAGGCCGAGGCCACCTCTTGATCGTTGACCGTGTCGAAGAAGCCGAAGAAGCCGGCGTTGTCTTTGTGGATCCGCAAATGCTCGTGATCGATCTGCGCCGAAATTCGACCCACCGCGTTCCCGTCTTTCCAGGCCGTGAAGAGCGCAACTTCCGCGTGCTCGAAGAAGGGGTTCTTCTCGGGCGTCAGCCGGTCGGTGATCTCCATGTTGAGCGGCGGCACCCAGGCCGGGTCGTCGGCGTACACGTCGAACGCGACCTGAATGAAGTCCTTCAGATCCTGGCCCGGTTGATGCTGTTTGATCTCGACGCTCATACCTTGAGGGGGCCTACCATGTCTTCGGGCTGCACGGCTTCATCGAACTGCTCGCCGGTCAGCAGGCCAAGCTCGATCGCTGCCTCACGGAGGGTCGTGTTCTTCTTGTACGCGTGCTTCGCGATCTTGGCGGCGTTGTCGTAGCCAACGAGCGGGTTCAAAGCCGTCACCAGCATCAGCGAACGGCGAAGCTTGTCGTCGATGGTCTCGAGATTCGGTTCGATGCCCACGGCGGAGTTGTCGTTGAAGCTTTGAGAGGCGTCACCGAGCAGCCGAATCGACTGGAGCAGGTTGTATGCCATCACGGGCTTGTACACGTTGAGCTCGAAGTTGCCCTGCGACCCCGCGATTCCGATGGTCGCATCGTTACCCATGACCTGCGTGCACACCATCGTCATCGCCTCGCATTGCGTAGGGTTGACCTTGCCCGGCATGATCGAGCTTCCGGGCTCGTTCTCCGGAATCCGGATCTCGCCGATGCCCGACCGAGGGCCCGAGGAAAGCCAGCGCACGTCGTTTGCGATTTTCATCAGCGCTACCGCGAGCTGCTTGAGCGCACCACTGGTGCCGACGAACGCGTCGTGTGCGGCAAGCGCCGCAAACTTGTTCGGCGCCGACACGAAAGCCGTCGCACTGAGCTCGGCGATTTTCGCAGCGACCCGGTCGGCGTACTGCGGGTGCGTGTTGAGACCGGTCCCGACCGCCGTCCCGCCCAGCGCTAGCTCACGAAGCTGAGGCATGGTGGCTTCGACCGCCGCCAAGCCGTGGTCGATCTGCGAGACCCAGCCGCTGATCTCCTGCCCGAGCGTCAGCGGGGTCGCATCTTGGAGGTGGGTCCGACCGATTTTCACGATGTGCGCAAAAGCCTTGGCCTTGCTGTCGAGGGTGTCGCGAAGCAGCTGAACCTTGGGGACCATCCCCTCGACCGCGAGGACCGCTGCGATGTGCATCGCCGTCGGAAAGGTGTCGTTGGAGGATTGCGATCGATTGACGTGATCGTTGGGGTGCACCGGCTTTTTGCTGCCCATCTCGCCGCCAGCAAGCTCGATCGCTCTGTTCGAGATGACCTCGTTAACGTTCATGTTGGACTGCGTTCCGGAGCCGGTCTGCCAAACGACCAGCGGGAAGTGCTCGTCGAGCTTCCCTTCGATCACCTCGTCGGCCGCGCGCACGATCAAATCGCAGACGGCCTCATCCAGGTTGTCGAGGTCGCGGTTGGTGAGTGCGGCAGCCTTCTTGAGGATTCCAAATGCGTGAACCACTTCGATTGGCATACGCTCCGTGCCGATTCGGAAGTTCATGCGCGACCTCATCGTCTGCGCGCCGTAGTATTTATCCGCAGGCACCTCGATCGGGCCCATCGAGTCGGTTTCTACACGGGTCGTCATCTTGCCTCCGGGCGCTCCCTTACCCCGTCCTTGACCCGATGTCGATTCCTCGTACGAGCCCTGATAAGATGCAACCGGCACGGCCGCAGCTACCGTCTCAACCATGCCCCGCCTGTGGGCGGGCGGTCGACCCACTTCGCGCCCACCGTGTCCTTTGGCTGCAGGACGGAGCCCGATTCTTTTGCGGTGAGGCGTGCCAAGTTCGCTTCCAGTTGGGCCATCGCGACTTTGACGCACCCGCGGGCCGGCCTTCCGAACGAGCCCGCGTCGAGCGCCCGTCCTTTCCGGATCTCGTGCGAGAAGCCACCGTGCCAAGGGACGATGCGACCGGAAGCGACAGCGAAGCCTCCCGCGCGGGCCAGTATGACCCGATCATCGCGACCGGCCTTGGCTTGCTGGTCCTTCCCCTCATTTTGCTGACGCCGGGCCGAGAGCTCGGATGGCTGGCTGCGTTCCTCGTCGTGCTCTGCGCAGCGGTGAACGCGCGTATCCCACTCCGCAACATGCAAGCAACCTGGTCGCTCAGGGTCGTCGCGCCGATTGGCCTCGTCCTCGCCGCCGTCGCCGCGGTGATGTCCCCGGACGCGGAGACGCAACGCTGGTCACTCGTCGGCGCAGGGGTTGCGGCAGTCGCGGTTTCGATCCGCAACTGGCTCCACGCTTCATTCTCCGCGCCCTTGCGAAACGCAGCGCAGGCGCTCCGCGAAACGTTGCCGCTCAACGCGCGAGTCCCCACCGGCGACGCCTCCGCCTACGAAGAGGTACCCGCGGCCAGCTTACGCCAAGGAGACCTCGTCGTGGTCTTGGAGGGCGAACGTGCGCCAGCGGATGGCGTGCTCGAAGAGGGCTCGGGGTCGGCCTTACGCTACCCGAACGCGGCGCACTCGCGGCCCTACACCGAAGGCGATTTCATTCTGGCCGGCACGCGTGTCCTCGAGGGCGCCGTCACCGTCCGTGTTCGCCGTACGGGTCAGGAGTGCGGCATCGTTCGTGCGGTCGAGCTCGGGAGACGCATGCAGCAAGACCTCGCGGCCGCGTCCCGGCTACGCTTTGCGGTCACGCACTGGAGCTGGTTGCTCTTGGCGCCAGCGAGCATCGCGGCATTGCTCTGGGCCGGACCGGCCGGCGCCTCGACCGTTCTCCTCGGGGTCCCGACGCTCGCGCTGCTGGCGTCGCTCGACATCCCCGTGGACGCCGGCGCGCTCGCTTCGGCCCGACGAGGCATGTTTTTTGGAAGCTCGCGCGCCCTCCGCGATGCAGGGCGCGCAAGCACGACCGCCATTCTGTTGCGAGGGTCGCTCACCGCGGGCGAGCCGGTCGTTCGGCAGGCGCATTCGCTCGGGGAGACAGACCTCGCCCTCGTCCTCGGGCTCGCGGCGGCCGCCGAGAAGGCTGCCAAGGACCACCCGATTGCCGCAGCGATCCAACGCTACGCGGAGGAGCACGGCCGGACCTCGGCCACGGTGCGCAAGGAACGTGTCCGTGAAGGCCTCGGCGTCACCGCGGTCACCTCTCATGGCGTCCCGGTCGTCGTCGGCCGCCGCCAGCTCCTTCTCGATGAAGGCATCAGCGTGGCCACCGCGGACGGCGACGCCGAACACATCGAGAACGAAGGATTGACGCCCATCTTCATCGCGATCGACGGCCGGCTCGAAGCGCTGGTCGCAGTGCTCGACGCGATGCACGTCGGCGCACGCGACGCGGTGCAACGGATCGCAGACCTTCCGTGCGAGGTGGTCATCCTCTCTGGAGACGACCGCCGCACGGTCGAGC
Organism: Polyangiales bacterium; assembly: GCA_049645265.1. Taxonomy (GTDB): domain Bacteria; phylum Myxococcota_A; class Polyangia; order Polyangiales; family Houyiibacteriaceae; genus SG8-38. The sequence goes on along the minus strand of JBARTN010000308.1, from coordinate 11,053 downwards.
GCATCGCGGCAAATCTCGGCTCCCCCCGCGTCAAGGCTCCGCTCCTGCCTCGCGAGCGAGTCGCTGAGGTACGAGCGCTCCGCGAGACCGGCGGCGTGACCGCGACGATCGGCCGGGGTGGAGAAGACGATTCGGTGCTGGCCGTAGCCGATGTTCCGATCTCGCTGAGGCTCGTCGGCTCTGCCTTGGAGGACCGGGGCGTGGTTGTCGCCAGCCACGACGTTCGTGATGCAGCCGGCGCCCTGTGGATCGCGCGGGCGGTGCGCAGGGCAACCTGGCGGAGCATTGGCGGCTGTGTCTTGGCCACCCTTCTGGTCGTGCTCGGTGTCGCTTTCGGTTGGATGACCCCCGTCATCGCCGCTCTCTTTGCCGTCGTGACCGAGGCCTGGACGCTTCGGGCTGGCTCCCGCCTGCTTCGCCGTGTAGATCTGCGTGTGCCGATGCAGCAATAGCGGAGAACGAACGATGAGTGACAAGGCATGGGGCGGCCGGTTCGAAAAGGAGCTGGACGCCATCGCAGCGAGCTTCAGCGCAAGCGTGGATGTCGACCGCCGGCTTTGGCCCCAGGACATCGACGGCTCCATTGCACACGTGCGCATGCTCGCCGAGCAGAAGATCCTGTCCCGCCAAGACGTTGACAAAATCGTCGACGGCCTCGAAACAATCCGCGCATCGATCGAACGGGGCGAGTTCGACTGGGACGACAGCAAAGAAGACGTCCACATGAACATCGAAGCTGCGTTGACGAACGCAATCGGCGACGCCGGCGGACAGCTGCACACCGGTCGAAGCCGAAACGACCAGGTCGCAACGGACATGCGGCTTTGGACACGACAGGCCTGCGCGTCCATCGTCGCCGACATCGACGCGCTGCTCGAGGTCTTGGTCGACAAGGCCGATGGGCACCTGGACTTTCTGATGCCGGGGTACACGCACCTTCAGAGGGCGCAGCCAATTCGCCTGGCGCATCATCTCATGGCCTGGACCGAGATGCTCGACCGCGACCGAGGCCGGCTCCTCGATGCATCCAAGCGCATGAACGAGTCGCCGCTCGGCAGCGCGGCTCTTGCGGGCACGACGTTTCCGATCGACCGAGAAGCCACGGCCAAGGCGCTCGGATTCGACCAAGCCATGCGCAACTCACTCGACGCGGTCAGCAGTCGAGATTTTCTCCTCGAGTCGGTGAGCGCGCTCGCGATCTGCTCGGTTCACCTTTCGCGGATCGCCGAAGAGCTGGTGCTCTGGTCGAGTCAGGAGTTTGCCTTCATGCAGATGAGCGACGCATTCACCACGGGCTCGTCGATCATGCCGCAGAAGAAGAATCCGGACATGCCTGAGCTGGTGCGAGGCAAGACAGGCCGAGTCGTCGGCTCCCTCGTCAACCTCTTGGTCATGCTCAAGGGCCTTCCGCTCACCTATAACCGAGACCTTCAAGAGGATAAGGCCCCGGTCTTCGATGCGTTCGACACCGTACACGATTGCCTGGCGGTCCTGAGTGGCGCGATCGGCTCGGCGACGTTCGACAAAGATCGGATGGCGGCTGCCCTTCAGGCCGGCTTTTTGGATGCCACCGAGGTCGCCGACTGGCTTGCGCTGCGAGACGTGCCGTTCCGGGAAGCGCATCATGTCGCGGGCAAGCTCGTTCACCGGGCCGTGCAGGAGGGCAGGACACTCTCGGAGCTGCCGCTTAAGGCCTACCAGGACGAGCACGAAGCCTTCGACAAAACGATCTTCCACGCCTTGGACATGGAAACCGCCGTCGAGCGGCGGGATGTCATCGGAGGGCCGGCGCGCGGCCGGGTGGCGGCCGCCATCGCCGAGCTCCGGGGTCGACTGCAGGCGCGCCGGGACTCATAAAGGACTGCCGTGTCCAACGTTCACATTCCGGAATCGCCCTGGTTCTCGTATCGAGAGGGTGCACTCGTCTGCGAAGACGTGGCGCTGGAATCGATCGCCAACGAGGTCGACACCCCTGCGTTCGTCTACTCGGGCGCAGCGATTGACGACGCCTATCGCTCGATCGACGAAGCGCTCGCTTTTGCTCCGCACCTGATCGCGTACGCCGTCAAGGCCAATGGCAATTTGTCCGTGCTCGCGCGCCTCGCCTCACAGGGCTGCGGTGCCGACATCGTCTCCGCAGGGGAGATGCAGCGCGCGCTGAAGGCTGGGTTCCCGCCCGAGCGCATCGTATACAGCGGAGTCGGCAAGCGGCGCGAAGAAATCATGGCAGCTGCAAACGCGGGCATTCGAGCTCTGCACGTCGAAAACATCCAGGAGCTCGATGTCGTCGAAAGTGTCGCACAGGAGCTCGGTCGTCCGCTGGCCATCGGCTTGCGCGTCAACCCAGATGTCGATGCGAAGACACATCCTTACATCGCGACGGGGCTTCGCGAGTCGAAGTTCGGCCTAGCGATTCCCGTCGCCGAGTCGATCGTTCCTCGTATCCTGAACAGCCCCCACCTCGATCTCGAAGCGGTCGCCTGTCATATCGGCTCCCAGCTTTCGTCACCACGGCCACTGCGCGAAGCGATCGAGATTCTCTGCGGTTTCGCCAGCCATTGCATCGACCGAGGGGCGAGATTGCGTGCGATCGACGTAGGCGGCGGTTGGCCGATGCACTATGGGCAAGAAGTCGACGCCTACCCGCCCGCCGCTCGGTTCGGCGAAGCGATCCGCGAAGGCCTCGAAGCATGCGGCATGTTGCGCCCGGAGATCGAGATCATCACGGAACCCGGGCGAGCCCTGGTGGGTGATGCGGGTGTGCTCTTGACGCGCGTTCTGTACACCAAGATGCAAGGCAATCGCCGCTTCGTGATTGTCGACGCGGCCATGACCGAGCTCATTCGCCCCGCACTATACGGCGCATACCACGCGATCATGCCGATCGCGGAGCCAGACCCCCGCGCGGATCTCGTTTCGGTCGACGTCGTTGGACCGGTCTGCGAGTCGGGCGACTTCGTTGCGAAGGACCGGCCTTTGCCAGAGGTGAAGCAGGGAGACTTACTTGCCATTCGCGGAGCGGGCGCTTACGGACGGGAGATGCAGAGCATGTACAACGCACGCCCCCTGCCCCCCGAGGTCCTCGTCGACGGTTCCCGCTCACGTCTGGTGCGCCGGCGGAGCGGTCCGGAAGCCCTGTGGCAAGGCGAGATTCTCGCATGAGCGGTGTGACGATCATCGGGACCGGGCGCTATCTCCCTGGCAAACCGGTTCCGAATGACGCCCTCGCCCGCGTGATGGACACCAACGACGAATGGATCCAAGCACGCACCGGAATCAAGCAACGCTACTTCGCGCGTGACGGTCAAGGGCCGAGCGACCTCGCCGTCGAGGCGTCCAAGCAGGCGATCGACGATGCCGGCCTCGATACATCGGACATCGACTACATCATCTTCGCCACGATGACGCCCGACTACTTCTTTCCCGGCTCGGGCCCACTTCTCGGCGCGAAGCTCGGGATCTCCGGCGTCCCGGCGCTCGACATTCGGCAACAGTGCGCGGCGATCCCCTACGGTCTGCAACTGGCCAACGCCCTCGCTCAATCCGGCGCTGCAAAGACCATCCTTCTGGTGGGCGCCGAGGTTCATGCGGGCTTCATGCCTTGGTCGGACTGGGACCTGGTGCGTTCCGAAGCCGAGGGCGAAGTGTCGCCGGAAGCCTACGAGCGTGCGAACCGTCACCGAGGCCTGGCCGTCGTCTTTGGCGACGGCGCCGCCGCGATGGTCCTCCAGAAAAGCCAGGCCCCAAACGGCGGCTTCCTCGGCGCCGAGTTGCACAGTGACGGAGACTCCTTCGACCATCTGTACGTTCCAGGCTGCGGCTTTCGGAGCATTCCTTATGTCACCCCGGAGGCATTGCTCGCCGAGGAGCACATTCCGCAGATGCGCGGTCCTTCGCTTCTCAAGAAGGCTGTCAAAACGCTCTCGCGCACCGTGAAGTCGATCTGCGAAACGCACGGCGTCTCCCAAGACGAGATCGACTGTTTCATCGCGCACCAGGCCAACGACCGAATCAATCGGGCCGTCCGGGATTCGCTTCGGATCCCTCCCGAGAAAATCCCTTCGAACATCGCGCGCTACGGCAACACCTCCGCTGCCACCATTGGAATCCTCACCGACGAGCTCCGGCGTGAAGGCCGCATTCGCGAAGGCGATCTTTTGTGCTTCCTCGCCCTCGGTGCTGGCTTGAATTGGGGCGCCGCGCTGCTTCGGCTCTGAGCTAGCCCCGCCCCGTAAAATGGGGCTTCGGCGACCCACGGGTCAGCTTCGCAAGACGTCCGGACGCTCGCCGATTTTCGGGCGGATGACGCCCCGCTCCGTGTAAATCGCGTCGATGAGGCGCGCTGGCGTGACATCGAACGCCGGATGCCGACAAGGAATCCCGTCCGCGACCAACTTGGTGTTGCCAATGCTCGCCACTTCTTCCCGGGAGCGCTCTTCGATCGGAATGTCGGCCCCCGAGCGCGTTCGAAGGTCGACCGTGCTCCATGGCGCTGCGACCGTAAATGGCACCTCGTGCTGATTGGCGATCACCGCCAACGGGTACGTGCCGATCTTGTTCGCCACGTCGGAGTTGGCCGCGATGCGATCGCTGCCTACCACCACGAACTGTATTTCCCCCTTCTGGAAGAAGTGCCCTGCCATGCTGTCCGTGATCACCTCGACCGGGATCCCGTCCTGATGAAGCTCCCATGCAGTGAGTCGCGCGCCCTGAAGGTAGGGGCGCGTCTCGTCCGCCAGCACCCGAATGCCCTTGCCTTGCGCATGAGCGGATCGAATCACGCCGAGCGCGGTGCCATACCCGCCCGTCGCCAGAGCGCCCGCGTTGCAGTGCGTGAGAATCACGGCGCCATCGGGAATGTCGGAAGCGCCGAGCGCCCCCATGGCTCGGCACGCTTCGACGTCCTCGCGGTGCATCGCTTCGGCCTCTTCGAGCATCCCCTGGTAACGAGCCTCCGGAGCAAGCTCGCAAACCACGCCAGCCCTCCGTGACATCCTCGCGATCGACCAGGCAAGGTTGACCGCGGTAGGTCGCGTACCGTTGAGAATCCGCCCTGCGGTTCCGTTGGCCACCAGAAACATCTTCGCATCGCCCTGCTCGTCGCGGGCAACCATCGCGAGCGCATAGGCTGCGGCAACTCCGATCGCAGGCGCCCCGCGAATCACCATCTCGCGAATCGCCTTCGCCACTTCATCGGGCTTGCGGTAACGGTGGTACTTCACCTCCACCGGCAGGAGGCGCTGGTCGAGCATCACCACCTCCTGGCGGGCCGGGTCGAACTCGACTGCAAACCAATCGGCGCCGCTCAAGGGTTCGCGCGAAAGGCCCCCAGTCATTGCTCGTCCAGAAGCCGTTGGAGAATCTCGTTGACGGCCTTCGGATTCGCAGCACCTTTGGTCGCCTTCATCACTTGCCCAACGAAGTAGCCGATGACGTTCGTCTTGCCTTCTTTGTACTGGGCTACCTGCGCGGGGCTGGCTTCGAGAATGCGGCTGACCTCTTCCTCGATGGCCCCGGCGTCAGTGACCTGCGCCAAGCCTTGCTGCTCGATGATGACCTTCGGACCCGTGCCGGTTTCCACCATCGAAGCGAACACCGTCTTGGCGATCTTTCCGTTGATCGTCCCGTCTTCGACACAGGCGAGAAGCTCCGCCACCGCCGTCGGGGCGACCGGGAACAGGGCCTCGAGCCCGTCGGTGGTCACGTGACGCAAGACTTCCGCCTGCACGAAATTGCCCACCTTTTTGCCAGCCTCCTTCGCCTTCTTGCCGGACTGCTCCACGAACGAACGGGTTGCCTCTTCGAAGTAGTTCGCAACCTCGGGATGACCGGAAAGGACGCCCGCGTCGTACTCGGTCAGCCCAAGCTCCTTTTGCCACCTCGCCCGCTTGGCTTCCGGGAGCTCGGGAAGCGCCGCGCGAAGCTCTCCGATGCGCTCCGCGGTCACCATGACCGGCGGCAGATCCGGATCCGGGAAATAGCGATAGTCGTGCGCCTCTTCTTTGCTGCGCATGGAAATCGTCTTGCCATGCGCTTCGCTCCAAGTTCGGGTCTCCTGGACGACCGTCCCGCCGCTCTGCAACACCCCTTCCTGGCGCGCAATCTCATGGTCGATCGCCTTCTTCACGAATCGAAACGAGTTGATGTTCTTGAGCTCCGCGCGTGTGCCCAATTCTTCTTGGCCAACAGGGCGTATCGACACGTTGGCGTCACAGCGAAACGAACCCTCCTCGAGGTTGCCGTCGTTGACGCCGATGAACATCAGCAGGTCGCGCAGCTTGCGAAGGTACGCCTCCGCCTCCTCGGAGCTTCGCAAGTCGGGGTCGCTGACGATTTCGATCAACGGCGTACCGCCCCGGTTGAAATCGACAACCGTGACCGCTGTCGATCCGGAGCCGTGGATGTTCTTCGCCGCGTCCTCTTCGACGTGGATGCGCGTGATTCCAATGCGCTTGGTCTCTCCGTCGAATTCGATGTCCAGGTGCCCCGCCCCGTTCAGAGGAAGCTCGAACTGAGAAATCTGATAGCCCTTGGGAAGGTCCGGATAGAAGTAGTTCTTCCGCGCGAAGACGCTGTGGGTCGCGACCTCACAATCGAGCGCCAGCCCGGCCTGGACAGCAAGCTCGATCGCCTTTTCGTTGGGAACAGGCAAGGCGCCAGGAAGGGCCAGGCATACTGGACATGTGTGCTCATTGGGGGGCGCCCCGTACTCCGTCGGACATCCACAAAACAGCTTCGTTCGTGAACGCATTTGGGCGTGCACTTCGAGGCCAATCACCGGCTCATACGCGGTCATGCGCGCAGGTTATAGCGCACCGAGGGCGGAAGGCCATGGCGCCGGCACCCCAGATACATTGGCATTTCTATAGGGATTTGCCCATCATGAAGACGGGTGGAAATGCCTTTAGAGACCGCGCAAGGGGAGAATGCGTCCGAACTCTTTCGGGTGCTCGTGGTCGACGATAGTCCGTCGATTCGCGGTCGTGTCGTGCAAAAGCTCGAGACGCTCGGACTCCACATCACCGAAGCCGCTTCGGGCGAAGAAGCCCTCGAGCTCACCCTCGAGCACACCTTCGACCTGGTCGTGAGCGACATCGAGATGGATGCCATCACCGGTGTCCAACTCTGCCGCGTCTTCCGTGGCGACCCGGGCATGGCCGACATCGCGTTCGTTCTACTGACCGCCGCCAATGAAGCGAAGACCCGCTTCTGGGGTCGTAACGCCGGCGCGGATGCCTACCTCGCCAAGGAAGACATGGAGGAGAAGCTCCTGCCGGCCATCGAGAAGATCATGGCAGGCCGGACCCCGCGGCTCAGCATGCGACCCGAAGTCACCGGCACGCCGCTCGAGCGGGTGAGCGCCGTCCTCGACCACCATCTTTTCGACGTCGTCGTGCAATCCGAAGTCCGCCGCCTGATGGACCATGTGCACGATCGACACGAGTTCAGCGAAAAAGTGTTGGAACTGGCGGGAGAAGTCGTCGGCTGCCCCTATCTGGTCCTGCAGCTGCTCGGGCCGGGCGGGCCAACCTACACGATTCTCGCGCGGGGCCCCTGGCCCGAAGACACTCCTACCGCTGGGCTGGCCGCTCTCGGAATTCCCGAAAAGAGCATCGGCGCGACGCGTGCGACGCTCGATCCCGATCCGAAGTACGGTGCCGGCCCCCACGTCATCGGCGGACGCTCGTACAGCTGCAACATCGGTGTCCGTGATGAGACCCTCGGCACCCTGCAGGTCTTTGGTGGCGCAAATGTCTGCTCCGCGCCCGATCTTCGCAGCTTGGAGCTCATCGCCGATGCCCTGGGCGTCCTGGTGAAGTCTCTGTTCCTCGTCGAAGAGACCCAGCTCCTCGCGCTGACGGATGGGCTCACCGGGCTCTACAATCGCCGTCACGCGAGCAAGCGCCTCGAAGAGGAGATCGCCCGAGCACGCCGCAACAACACGGGGCTTTGCGTGGCCATGTGCGACGTCGATCACTTCAAAGCGATCAACGACGAGTTCGGGCATGCGGCGGGCGACCAGGTCCTGCAGCAAATCGCCAAGTCGCTCACCGAGTACGTCCGCCGAAACGACATCGTATCGCGCTGGGGCGGTGAGGAGTTCCTCGTGATCTTCTCCGAGATCAAGCTGGCGGCTGCGCGAATCGTCGCTGAACGGCTCCGGGGACGGCTTGCGACCACGGCGCAGGGCCAGGACGGGCCGGACCACATTAGCGTCAGCATCGGCCTCGCCATGCTCCGCCCCGGCACCACCGCCGACGTCCTGATCGAGCAGGCCGACCAAGCCCTCTACCGCGCCAAGGCCCGAGGCCGAAACCGCGTGGAGGTCGCCGGCGAAGAACGACGCCCGAGAGCGTCGATGCGAACGCTGCAAGCGTCGGCGGAAGCGGACCCCAAGCAGGCCGGCCCCAAATAGGCGTCAAGGCAGCGCCGCGGGACGCGTACCGAGCAGCCCGCACTGGTCTTCTACTGCCTGCGCCACGCTACAGAGAACTTCTTCCTCGAAGGGAGGCGCGACGAGCTGGATGCCGACGGGAAGCCCTCCGGTGGAAAGACCGCTTGGAGTGCTGATCGCCGGCAAACCGGCAAGGCTCGGAGGCAAGGTGAAGACGTCGGCGAGGTACATTTCGAGCGGGTCGCTCGTCTTTTCACCGAGCGCGAACGCCGGCGTCGGCGTGGTCGGCGTGCACACGACATCGCAGCGTTCGAAGGCCGTGTCGTAGTCGCGCCGGATCAGGGTCCGAACCCGCTGCGCCTTGAGATAGAAGGCGTCGTAGTACCCCGCCGAAAGGGCGTATGTGCCGAGCATGATGCGTCGCCGAACCTCGGGACCGAAGCCCTCCGCTCGCGTGCGGGTGTAGGTCTCGGTCAGATCTTTACCCGGAACCCGAAGACCGTAGCGAATCCCATCGAATCGAGCGAGATTGCTCGACGCCTCCGCCGTCGCGATCAGGTAGTACACCGAGACCGCGTGCTTGGCGTGCGGAAGCGCAACGTCGACCAAAACCGCGCCTTCCTGCTCGAGCGCGCCGAGTGCCGCCTCGACGCTCGCGCGAACCTCTGCGTCCTGAAGGCCGTCGATCAAGTCGCGAACCACACCGACGCGGAGCCCCTTCACACCTTGGTCGCAGGCAGCGAGGTAAGCGCCCTTATCGCGCTCGGCCGACGTCGCATCGCGCCGATCATGGCCGGCCACCACCTCGAGCAGTTGCGAAGCCTCCCGAACCGAACGCGCCATGGGTCCCACTTGGTCGAGCGACGAAGCAAACGCCACGAGCCCATAGCGGGAGACACGGCCGTACGTCGGCTTGATCGCCGTGATTCCGCAAAACGCGGCAGGCTGACGCACCGATCCGCCCGTGTCACTGCCGAGCGCCAAAGGAGCCAAGCCGGCGGCCGTTGCGGCTGCCGAGCCACCCGAAGAGCCGCCCGGCGCGCGATCGAGCGCCCAGGGATTGTGCACGTTGGCGAATGCAGAGTTCTCGTTGGACGAGCCCATCGCGAACTCGTCGAGATTCGTCTTCCCGAGAATCACGGCGCCCGATGCGCGCAAGGCCTCGACGACGTGCGCGTCGTAAGGCGGGATGTACTCGCCGAGAATCTTCGATGCGCAGGTCGTTCGAACGCCCCGTGTGCAAAGGTTGTCTTTCACGGCGATGGGAACGCCCGCCAAGGGCCCCAACGCTTCCCCGGCCTCTCGCTTGTGGTCGACCTGCGCAGCGGCCGCGAGCGCGCCCTCGTGATCGATCGTGAGGAAGCATGCGAGCGTCGGGTTGAGCTCCTCGGCTCGCGCGAGGTAGGCACGTGTGACCTCGACCGCGCTGGCGGAACCGGCGGCGACCTGTTCGCGAATTTCGAACGCGCTCTGCCAAGGGAAGCCGTTCACGAATCCACCTCGAGCACGAGGGGCACCGCATACCCGCCAGCTTCAGTCACCGGCGCCTGCGCCAGGGTTTCGGAGCGATCAGTGCACCGTTCGGGCACGTCGGGGCGCAGGGGCGCATCCATTGGAATCGAATGGAACGTCGGCGGAACCTCGGAAACGTCGAGTTCGTCGAGGCCCTCCATGTATCCGAGGATCGCGTCCAGCTGCTCCTGCATCTGGCGTGCCTCCTCGCCGGACAGGGTCAGCCTCGCTAGCTTTGCAACGTGCAAAACCTGCTCTAGCGTGATCTTTGGGTCCGCCATGGGGCGCCGAAGGTAGCAGATCCGTCCTTTGAGGCGAGGTCTGCGTCTTCGTGAGGCCCATTTTTCGGGTCTCCGACACTCACTGAAAAAACAAGCATTTACCAACAACCACGGGAACTTACCCGCATCGCCGTGTTCACGGTTCGTCACCCCATGTCACTTGATTTCAGATCGCCACGTCAACGTCAGGTCAACGAGCCGACGTCGACGGTGCCTGTCCAACACCACCCAGTAAGCGGTTCCACACTCGAACCTGACACCCAGAGCAAACAGAAATCCCGAATGGTTTCGTTTCGCGTCGATGAGGACGATTTCACCCGCCTCGAAGCACTCGCCCGCCAAACGAGTTGCTCGCGCGCCGAGGTGCTCCGACGTTGCCTCCAGGGAGCTCGCTTGAAGAGCACCGTCGATGCGCAAGCGCTAAGTGAGGTGTCGCGGCTTCATGCCGATCTGAACCGGGTAGGTGGCCTACTGAAGCTCGCCATTCGAGAAGGTGTCGGGGACCGTGCCAGCCACCACAGGCTGAGCCTCGAGCTTCGCGAAGCCGCCCGTGAGGTGAGTCGAGCCGTCGAGCGATTGGCCGGGCTCCGGTGATTGTCCGACACCAGCGCCCGTCCACGTCGGGCAAGGGCTTTCGTCAGCTCGCTCGCTACATTCGCGGCCGGAGCGCCGACCCTCGAGCAACCTGGTTCCTCGGCGCCAACCTCCCTGGTGTAAGCACCGCCAACGACGTCGAGCTCGCCTGCCGGCTGGTCGAGGCAGTCCAAGCGCAGAACACCCGGGCAGGCAAGGACCGCACTTATCACCTCGTGATCTCGCTTCACCCAGAGGACCGAAGCCTCGACAGGAAGGAGCTCCGGCACGT
>JBARTN010000307.1:0-2859 GCA_049645265.1 Polyangiales bacterium | reverse complement strand
GTCATTGGCGTCGCGGCGTGGCTCTCTCGACGACATCCTTCGAGCGCCGGGTTTCTCATCGCGCTGCCGTTGGCGACGATGCTCGTCTTGCCACTGGCCTATCTGCAGCACCGCGACCCGGGCAGCGCGTTCCAGATGGCGCGCAGCATCCTGGTGGCGCTCCCCATCACGGTGCTGTTTTTCGTCCCGTTTCTGATGCGGGACCGCTTCTCGTTTTGGGGCGCTTACGCCCTGGGATGCGCGCTCTTGCCGGTCGGCTACTTCTTGCACCGCGCAATCATGCGCGTGCTGGGCTGATCAGAGCGCCGCTCCGCCGTGGACGTCGATCGTCTCGCCGGTGAAATAGTCGCAGTCGAAGATGAACTTCACCGCGCGCCAGATGTCCTCAGGCTGGCCCATTCGCCCGAGCGGCACCGATGCCTTGATCATGTCAAGGGCCTTTTGGTTCATGTTTGCGGTCATCGAAGTTTCGGTGGCGCCTGGTGCGACGGCGGCAACGCGGATGCCGTACGGCGCGAACTCTTTCATCCAGGTGCGTGTGTTCGCAGCGAGCGCGGCCTTGGCCGCGACGTAGTTGCTCTGGCCGCGGTTGCCGTGACGCGCGATCGATGAAATGTTCACGATGACGCCGGGCTCGTCACGCTCGATCATGTGGGCGACGACCTCTTGCACCATCAGCGCGGCGCCCGTGAGGTTGATCGCGATGACCAGGTCCCAGTCCTGTCGGGACATGCGCCGGATCTCGCCAGTCTTGCGGCTCTTGCCGACCCAAAGGCCGTCGCGGATGATGCCTGCGTTGTTGATGAGGGCGTTGAGACCGCCCATTTGTTTCGCAGCCCAGGGAACGAAGCTCGCGATTTCGTCCTGGTCGGCGACGTTGAGCCTTCGCCGGTGAATGCCTTCGGGGAGGGCGGCCAGCCCTTCCTCGTTGACGTCGCCGACGGCGACCTGGGCGCCCGCAGCGAGAAGTTGTTTGGCGAAGTGCTCTCCCAGCCCGGAGGCGCCGCCGGTGACGATGACTTTGAGTTTATCGAGCTCCATAGAGCAGCTTCCTACTCGCTGAGGTGGCTCGGGTGCAAGCCGGTCGCGCCTAGAAGGTGCCGCCAAACGAAAGGCCGGCTCCCCGTCTGGAGATCGAAGGCGCGACCCCCCAGCTGAACTCGTGCCCCGGCATCGGCTTCTTCCGCGTGTTGTATTCTTCCCAGGCCTTTTCGCTGGGGGCCTCGCGGAACGAAACGCCGAAGGTGGCGAAGCCTACCGCGAAGAAAATCGCGCCGATGACGTAGCCGGACGCGCGGTCCGCGCGGCCCATGCTGTCGGGAATCGGCGTGAACGCGACGACCAGGACCCCGGCCAACGCATGGGTGAGCGCGGCCCAGCGTACCAAGAGGCGCTCGCTCTGGCGGGCTTCTTGGGAGGCCTGCAGCTCGCCCTCGAAGTGTGCGAGCTCGACGTCGGTGATGCCGTCTTCGCGCGCCTTCTCCCAACGCTCTTGCCGGCGTGTCTCATGGGCGATGCGGGTCGCGGCGAACACGCCCGCGGTCAGATCGGCCATGCCGAGCGTCATGAACATGACCCCGAGGCCGCGCGAGTATTGACTCTGTGGCGGGTCTTCAATGAGGCGCCAGGCCGACAGACCGAGCAAAATCGAGCCGCCGGCAATCCCGGCAGCGGCCGCGAACTTCTGCGTGGTGACCATTTCCTTTGCAGAGCTCGTCAGTAGCTCGTCTAGAATCTCCGCATTGTGCGCCAGTGCGTCCCGGTCGAAGAGGTCGGGCTCTTGCGTGATCACGTCGGCGTCCGCCTCGACGTTCGCGTTGCTATCCTGGTCTTCGTCTTGCGCGGCTGCCGTCGCGGGCAACAGCGGGAGAGAAAGCAACGCGAGAACTGGAATCAAGGTCGGGATGGGTCGCATGGGGGTCGGCCCTGGATAGCAGCGAGGGTCTGGCGCCGCCAACTTAGCGCTTGCTGCGCTTCTCGAGGAACTTCTCGTGGGCCTTGCTGAGGGACTCATAGAAGCGCTGCGGAGATGTGCGCTTCAGGCGCCAAGTGACGCGCCCGTCTCGCATCGGCTGCACGTAGAGCTTACCGTCCCGCACGGCATCGACCGCTGCTTTCGCAACGTCCGCGGCCTGGACTTTGGAGCGCTCCATCCAGCGAATGACCTGTGCGTCCTCTTTTTCGCTGGTGGCGCCGCGCCCCGATTCGATGATGTTCGTTCGGAAAAACGTAGGACAGACCGCCGTGACTCGGATGCCCTGAGATCTGTATTCGGCGAAGAGGGTCTCGCTCAGCGAAACCACGCCTGCCTTGCTGACGTTGTAGGCAGACATGGCGGGCGGAGCGACGAGGCCCGCGGCCGAAGCGACGTTGACGATGTATCCGCGTCCCCGAGGTCGCATCTTTTGGATCGCGGCCTGGCAGCCGTAGATGACGCCCCAAAGATTGATGTCGATGACCCAGCGCCAGTCCTCGATCGAGACCTCATCGAACGAGCCGCCCACGGCGACGCCGGCGTTGTTCGCGATGAAATCGACGCCTCCGAGCCGCTTGTCCGTTTCTTCGACCAGCGCGAAGACCGCGTCGCGGTCGGTCACATCGCAAGGAATGACCTCGGCCTGAGCGCCTATCGCGCGAGCCTGCTTGGCGGTCTGCTCGGCGGACACTGGATTGATGTCCGATACAATCAAGGAGGCGCCACGCCCGGCGAGGTCGAGAGCCAGGGCGCGGCCGAGACCGCTTCCGGCGCCGGTGACGACCGCCCGGAGCGGTTTGGGGAAAGACATGCACGGAGGGAAGCCCCGAACCGGCTGTCGGTCAAGGCGCTTGCAAGAGGACCCGCCGATGGTGGAAGGTCGC
>JBARTN010000306.1:0-2770 GCA_049645265.1 Polyangiales bacterium | reverse complement strand
CAACATCCTTCGCCGGTGGATCCCCCCCATAAGTCCCCCGGTTATTCCCCGCCCGGTCGTGTCTCCCCCCCTCCCAACGACCGGGCGACCCTTTTTAAGGCGTGGTGTCAGGGGCGGTGTCGGAGGTAGGTCTCGGGGTAGGGCCAGTGCCAGCGCCAGTGCCCCCGGCAGTGTTCATGGGATGACCTGGACGCGCACGGGGCGCACTCCTACAGTTCGCGCCATGAAGTTTCGTGGAAAACGAGTGCGCGTGCTTGGCTCGGCGCTCGCCGCTTTGTTCGTGTTGAGCTGCGCCAGCTCCCAAACGCCGGGCGCGACGGAGCCACAAGCCAGCGCTAGGGCCCAAGCCTTTGTCGACCCGCTTCCCTCCTGGAACGACAACAGCACCAAAGCGCGGATCATCGACTTCGTCCGTGCCGTCACCGACCCTGAGGACCCGGCGTTCGTCGACCCCGAGGATCGGGTGGCCACCTTCGACAACGATGGGACGCTCTGGGTCGAGCAACCGCTCTACGCCGAGCTCGCTTTCGCGCTCCATCGGGTAAACGACCTCGCGAAGGTTCACCCCGAATGGAAGGATCAGCAGCCATTCAAAGCCGTCATCGAGGGCGACCGAGAGGCCCTGGTGGCTGCGGGCACCAGGGGCATCATCGAAATCGTCATGGCTTCGCACACGGGCATGAGCACGACGCTTTTCGATACGATCGTCGCCGAATGGCTCCGGGACGCCCGTCATCCCAAGCTCCAAACGCCCTATACCGAGCTCCGATACCAGCCGCAGCTGGAGCTTTTGCGCTACCTCGAAGCCAAGGGGTTCAAGACGTTCATCGTGTCGGGTGGAAGCGTCGAGTTCATCCGCATGTTTTCGGAAGAGGTGTACGGGGTTCCGCGAGAACGCGTGATCGGAACGTCGATCGAAACGCGATACGAGGTTCAGGGAGGCAAGCCTAGCTTATTGCGCCTGCCCGAGATCGACCACGTGGATGACAAGGCCGGAAAGCCGGTGGGCATTCACCAGCACATCGGCCGTCGTCCAATTCTCGCCTTTGGCAACTCCGACGGAGACTTCCAGATGCTGGAGTGGACCACCACGGGCAGCGCCGGAACGCGGCTGGGGCTGCTTCTTCACCATGATGACGCCGAACGGGAATACGCCTATGATCGCAGCAGCAGCGTAGGCAAGCTCGATCAGGCGCTCGACGCGGCATCGCAATCGGGTTGGCTCGTCGTCTCGATGAAGAATGACTGGAATGCGGTCTTCACCAAGAAGTAGAGGTTCCAAGATGACGCGACCGATGATCTGCGGGCTGGCGCTCGCCTGCGCAATGCTGGCGCTCACCGCGTGCAAGGATTCCAAGACGGCAGCCGACGCCGCTGCCGCGGACGACAGCGGGGTTCGCTTACTGGACAAGGGGCAGCGGCCTCGGTCGGAGCTTCGCTACCGCGTTTCGGCGGGGACGACCACCAGCTCTACGACGACATTTCGGCTTGCGAGCCTCGCCACCAGTGAAACGGACGCTGCGATGACGATCCTTCCCGGCCTTCGGCTCGATATCGTTTCGGGACCAGCCGAGCTGACCGAGCGCGGCGTGAAATTCAAGGTCGATGTCGTGCGCTCGGAGGCTGTGGTGCCGGACGAGTTCGACGATGACTTGGCCGACCAGCTCCGCGACGGAGCAGCGCTTGCCGAGCTCATCGGCGGTTGGGTCGAATTGGACGACCGCGGTCAGGTGCTGGCTGGCGCCCTCAACCAGCAGACCAAGCGCTCGGATGTCCCGGTACGCCTGGTTCGGATGATCGTCAACTCTCGCGAGACATTGACACGCGTCCGGCTTCCCGAAGAGAAGGTCGGCCTTGGCGCGCGATGGGAGTCCCGCCGGCCGATCAAAGCATACGGCTTCGACTTGCAGCAGGTGAACACATACACCCTGGTCGACCGGGTGGGCGACGAGGTGATGCTCAACGTCACGGTGCAGCAGATCGCGCTTCCGCAGACCATCGAGTTCCCCGAGGAGGAGATCGTAATCTCGGTCCAGTCGATGACCTCACAGGCCGATGGGCAGATCATTCTTGATCTCCGCGCGGTCGAATCCGACGCGTCGGCCAACGGTACGGCCGAGGATCACCTCCTCGTCAAGACGTCAGAGGGTGCCGAATCGATCGACATCAAGGAAGAGTTCGAAGTTCAGATCGCCAATACGACGTCGCTTGGCAGCAGCGCGCCAGTGCCGGACGATGCGAAGGCCCGCCGGCGCGACAAGCGGCGCTAGTCGTCTACTTAGGCGATAGCGTGGTGGCGGTGGGGCGGGACACGCCGATGGGCCGCAGGTCCGACCGGCATTCACTCATCGACCTTCAAGATGGCGTGAAACGCATCCTGCGGGATTTCGACGCTGCCGACGGCCTTCATGCGCTTCTTGCCCTCTTTTTGCTTCTCGAGGAGCTTGCGCTTTCGCGAGATGTCGCCGCCGTAGCACTTCGCCGTGACGTCCTTACGTAGGGCACGAACGGTTTCGCGGGAGATGACTTTGGACCCGATCGCCGCCTGGATGATCACCTCGTACTGCTGTCGTGGCACGATCTTCTTGAGCTTCGCCGCGAGCGCTCGCCCCAAGTAGTACGCCTTGTCTTTGTGAACGACGGCGCTCAGGGCATCGACCTTCTGGTTGTTGAGCAGCATGTCGAGGCGAACCAACGGGTTCTCGCGATATCCGGCGAGCTCGTAGTCCATCGACGCGTAGCCCTTGGTTGCGCTCTTGAGCTTGTCGAA
>JBARTN010000305.1:0-3081 GCA_049645265.1 Polyangiales bacterium | reverse complement strand
CGCGTCGGCGCTGACAAGGTTGCGGGTGTCGATCTGTCGGAGCGGTTCGTGGCCGCTTGCCGAGCAAGGGTCCCTGGGGCTGACGTCCGACTTGCCTCGGCAGAGTGTCTGCCCTTTGCGACGGGCAGCTTCGTTTCGGCGCTGTCGCAGTTGGTGGTCTCGTTCGTCGGCGACCCGCAGCGAATGGCGGCGGAGATGTGTCGAGTCGTCGGTGGAGGTAGCACTGTGGCTTTATGCATGTTCGAGGCAAACGGGATCGCGATGCTTCGTATGTTCTGGGAAGCCGCCCGCCGCTTCGATCCGCATGCTCCTGACGATGCTCACATGCCGTTCCGAAGATCGAGCGAGCTCATAGCGCTCTGTGAGCGAGCGGACCTCCGCGACGTGGTTACGGCTGAGCTCTCAGTCGAGGCATCGTACTCGGAGTTCGACGAGCTTTGGTCACCGTTCTCGTATGGAATCGGGCCGGCAGCCGAGTACTTGCGCGCCCAAAACCCAGAGCGTCGAGCATTGATTCGCGAGGCGTACTTCGACTTGCTCGGTAGACCAGCTGCCGCGTTCGTGCTTCCTGCCACGGTGATCGCGGTGCGCGGCCGGACGGCCGATTGATCCCCAGCCGAAGCCGTCCCGGCTAGATGGCCTGCTGTACGACGAGAGCCGCCATCCAGAACATGCAGATCAGCTGAACGAAGAAGAAGCCAAAGCGCAGATAGGCGAGTAGGTTGGTTTGCTTCCACGAAACGTGAATCAAGGTCTGCGCGATTCGGGCCCCGATCAGCGTGAGCGCCAAGCTATCCAGTGCAGAGCTCCGTGCGCCGCTGACGACGATGACGAGGACGATCGCGCCATAGATAGGCAGATTCTCGAGGCAGTTCAGATGGGCGCGCATCGCGCGACGGTACCGATCTGAACCCTCGATCTGATCTGCACGGAACTCATTGACTTGGACCCGGCCGGCGAAGATCAGACCCCAGCGATAAGTGCCGACGGTCAAGATGAGCACCAGCATCGACCAAACCGCGAACGCGAGCAGCACCCAGACGGGAATAGACATTGTCATGGCGCACTCCTAAACCAGGCGAGCCGTAGTACCTGTTTGGGTGGCCGCATCGGGTTCGGTATGGGCCGGCTGGGCAACCTCGAAGTCCACTTCGATCGGGGTGCCATTGCGAAGGGTGTCGAGGGTGACGCAGAGCTTCTCGGCCTGTTGAACGAGCATCGCGCCGACCTGGGGGTCCACACTGGGATCGAGCTCCAGTGCGAGCCGGCACTGCATCTGACGAAACCCTGGTCGGACCGAACGACTCATCGCAAGACAACCTCGGACGTCCGCGTCGCCGTTGACCTCGACTTCGAGCCGTTCGATGCGCACGCCGAGTCGATCGGCGATCATTCGCACGGTGCTGTCCATGCAGGCGGCCAGCGCCGCGCAAAGCAGGTGCCCCGGATTGGGGAGGTCGTCAAAGCCTCCGACCTTGTCATCGATGCCGTATTCCCAGGCGACTTCTGGGAATCCGGTCGGCATGACCCTGCCATGGACGGCATCGGTCGCGCCCGTATAGAGCGTGCGCACCTCCTTATAGGAGAGCGCCTTGGTTGGGTCCGCACGATACAGCGGGCGAAGGGGGTCTTGGCGGCGGGCGACGAGGGAATTGGGGTTCTTCATGGCTTCTTCCTGGTTAGAGCGCACGATCGTGCGGATTAACTAGACCGTACGACCGTGCGTGCTAAGAGTCAAGAAGGAAAATGAGCTCATCCAAACGCATCCGAATCGACGGGGAAAAGTCCCGGGAACGCGTACTCGAGTCGGCGATACGACTCGCGGCGATCGAAGGGCTCGAGCGGCTCTCGCTATCACGCCTCGCCAAGGCCGCAGGGCTCAGCAAGAGCGGGCTCTTCGGGCTCTTCGGCTCCAAGGAAGACCTGCAGTTCGCGATCATCGACAAAGCGCGGGAGGTCTTCACGCACGAGGTAGTGATGCCGGCGCTTGCCGCTCCCGAAGGCGCACCGAGATTGCGCGCGCTCTGCGAGGGCTACTTAGATCACATCGCCTTTCGGGAGTGGCCGAGCGGATGCTTCTTTGCCTCGGTGGCGGCCGAAGTCGGCGGCCGCCCCGGGCCCATTCGCGATCGCGTGGCCATGGATCAAAAGCAGTGGGCTTCACTGCTCAGGCACAGCGCGACGCGCGCCGCGGAACTGAGGCAGCTCCGTTCGGAGGAGTCGCCCGAGCAACTCGCCTTCGAGCTCGGTGTAATGCTCACCGGCGCCGACATCGTGTACTTGCTCCATCGCGACCCCGAAATCTTGGAGCGGGTGCGCTCCGCTCTCCAAGCGCGTCTCGGAGTCCTCGCGGCAGAGACGGGGTAAAGTACGGGCAGCTCGCCGCCTACTCCTGTACGCTCGCCCGAAGGAAGGCGGTGTCTCCATGGAACGCGCTAAACAGCTGCAGTACTTGAGCCTCGCGCTCAGGGTGTTCGGAGCGATCTTCATCGTCGGGCTTCCGTTGATGATGATGGTGATTTGGCCGGCGGGGTGGTCGTGGGAACCGCGCCAGCCAGAGTACGAGCAAATGATGATGGGGATCTATGCGACTCTCGGGGTGTTCCTGATCATGGCCGCGAAAGAACCGATGGCTCACAAGAGTCTCATCTGGTTCACCGTCTGGTCTAGCGTCGTTCACGGTGGGATCATGGCGGTACAAGCCCTCGTCGATCCGGTGGATCGGATCAACCTCTTCGGTGACGTTGCCGCGCTGTTCCTCGTCGCTATCGTCCTCGGCCTATTGATGCCAAGGGGAGGATCCGCCGCTGCGGGCGCAAATACGCCGTAGGCGTTGAGCGCGCCAATCGGGCCAGAGTTCGGGACGAAGACTGTCCAAGGGTGTTCTAGTGGAGGCGGTGGGAATCGAACCGTCGTCAGAGCACCGTGGTTCGCCTGATTCAATAGCGATTACGTGGAACGGTCTCGATACTGAGACCCCGCTAGAACCCAGTGAATCCAAGTTGGCGGATCAACTCGGGACACGTGTCCCGAACTTGCATCGCCTGGATGAGTGGCTGGCGCACGTTCGTCGCGCCTGGG
>JBARTN010000304.1:0-4076 GCA_049645265.1 Polyangiales bacterium | reverse complement strand
ACATCGTCCATCGATTCAAGGAGAAAATCGTCGTCCGAGCTCTCGCGTGGGCCGCCAAGACGCTGCAAACGCTGACCGACCTCTCGGTATCGCGGCTCCTTTTGGAAAGTGAACTGGTAATGCAAACGCGCCTGATCGGTCAGGCCACTGGCTTCACAGGCCATGCCTAGCTCGTAGTGCAAGCCCACCGACTCGGCCGTGGTCTTCTCTGGCCTTTCGAGACCGGATTGGAACGCTTCGATCGCGTTGCGGGGTCGACCCTCGTCCATGTAGATTAGGCCGATCATCGTCCAGCAGAGGCAGCGTCGCCGCGGATCGGACATGGCTACCTGGAATTCGCGGCGTGCGTCGGCGTGCAAGCCCATCTCTTTGTAGGCGATACCGAGGTCGAAGTGTGTGTCACTGTCGTCGTCTGCTATCTGCTCGGCAACGCCCGCCTTGAACTGCTCGAAGACGGTTTCGACGTCGATCATTTCGGAGCCGTCGTCGAGCGGCGCAAGCTCTGAGACTTCGGCAAGCTCCTCGGCGAGCTTCTCCGCGAAGTCGAAGCCTTCGTCGCCGGGTTGCAGCTCCTCGTACTCGAGCTCCATCTCCGGCGCGTCCGATATCGACCGTGCGGGTGCCGAAGGCTGAAAGAGCGGCTGTGCGACTGCGGAGATGCCCGAGGAAGCGGCCGCGAGCGCTTCGATTTCCCGTGCTTTGTCGAGCACCAGAGGATGGCTGGGCAGGGTCAGCTGAAGCTCGCTGACAATTGCGCGCGCTTGCGCGAATAGGCCGTCGACCAGGTACGAATCGGCGAGCTCCAGCGTCTGCTCCATCAGGCTCGGGGCAAGTGCACCGGTGGCGGCAGCGACCTGGGTGCTCAGGAGCGGAAGCGCGAGGAACTCCGAATAGCTCATCGGGGCGGTCGTTCGCATCGGGATCACACGTGCGCCGGTTGGCGTGCGGGGAGCCAATGGCACCGATGGGTAAGAGCCTCCCAGACCGGTGGGCTCCTCGGAAAGCGCGGGCAACGAACCGCTAATCGTGCTTCCCTCTTCGATGTCCTCGTCCACGTACATGATGCCAGAGGTACCGGTCAGGCTCGAAGCATCGCTAAGGCCGGTCGGGTCGCTTACGCTCGATACGGCGTTGAGGCTGACCGACTGGCTGCTCAGCTGGGAGCCGTTGCCCAGCTGTGCGGCTGAAACCGAGCCGGACGGACGCGAGGGCTGACGCGCCGCGCCCGAGGGCATGAAGTGTTGTCCCGAGGCCGAAGCCGTTTTCTGCAAAGCGGCCTGTGCCTCTTTGTCGTTTGGATTGAGTTGGAGGATGCGGTGCAATGCGCTCATGCGCTCCTGCGGCCGATGCGCTTCGCGGTGAATGCGTGCGATTTCGCGATAAACGCTGATCGCCTTGTCGGTCTGCGACAGCATCAAGAAGGCTTCTGCGAGCAGCGAGAGGGTCGAAACGTCACGTGGATCGGCCTTGAAGCAGATTTGTAGCTTTGCGAGCGCGCGCTTGGGATCGCGACGCGAAATGTACGTTTCGGCAAGCTCCCTTGCGACTTGGACATCGTTGCTGCGGTGATACAGCAGTCGCTCTGCGACTTTGAGATAGTCCTCGAGTCGGCCTTGCTCTTTCAAAAGCAACGCGCCTCGTTCGAACTCCTGTGCGGCGTCTTGCGTCCGCCCGGCACGCGAAAGAGCCTCGGCGTACTTGATGCGAACAGGAATGTGTTCGGGATCGATGTCGACGATCTTGCCCAGCATCACCAGGGCTTGCTCGGTGTCCCCGGCGCGCGCGAAGGCGTTCGACACGTCTTCGAACACGCTCATGGCGTCGCTCACCAACTGCAACTGCTCATACATTTCGCCGAGCCGCACTTGCGCGTCGAGTCGCGACGGGTCGAGTTTCAGGATCTGCTTGTAGACCGCGATGGCTTTCAGAAAGAAGCCTTGCGCAGCGTAATGGGTCGCGACGATTTCATAAGTCTCGATCGCCGTGCCGCGGTTGCCGGCGCGCACGTACAGGTCGCCAATCTTCAGCAGGGAACGAACGTCGCGCTTGTCCGCGGCCACCAGCTTCTGGTACTGGGCGATCGCCTTGTCGTATTGGCCGCGCGACTGGTACTTCCGCGCCGCGTCCAAGACCTTATTCCTGTTAATAGCCAAAGCCCCTGCTAAGCCCCCGTGCGTTCAGTACACCCACACAAGTCTACTAATGCCGCACGGGGGCGGTCAACATGCGCTAGGACTGAAACTCATCCAGGAATTTCGTGGAGATCCGGCCTTCCCCGAAGGCGGGGTGCGCCAGAATCCTCTGATGAAGGGGAATGTTGGTGCGAATGCCTCCGATGATCGTCTCACCGAGCGCTCGCCGCATCTTGGCAATCGCCTGCACACGTGTCGGTGCATGTACGATGAGCTTCGCGACCAAAGGGTCATAGTGTGGCGGTACGCGACCCCCGCCATAGATCCCGCTATCGACTCGCACGCCGGTTCCGCCGGCCATGTGAAGCTCGGTGATGACGCCTGGCGAGGGCGCGAAGGTGTCCGGATCTTCAGCATTGATTCGGCATTCGATCGCATGGCCGCGTGGAGCGAGCGGCTGCGCTGGGAGCTCCAAAGGCTGACCGTCGGCGATGCGAATCTGCTCGTTGATCAAGTCGATGCCCATCACGAGCTCCGTCACCGGATGCTCGACTTGGATGCGCGGGTTCATTTCGAGGAATGTCATCTCGCCTCGCTCGTCGAGCAGGAACTCGAGCGTCCCGGCCGACAGGTAGCCGGTCTCGCTCATTGCACGGTGGACCGTGGCCGACATGTCTCGCCGCATCTCTTCGGTCAGCGCCACACTCGGAGCCTCTTCTAGGATTTTCTGATGGCGCCGTTGGATTGAGCACTCGCGCTCGCCCAACACATGGATGTTTCCTTGTTTGTCCCCGAGGATCTGAAACTCGATGTGTCTCGGGCGCTCCAGGTATTTCTCGAAGTACAGCGCGTCGTTTCCAAACGCGACGCGCGATTCGGCGCGAGCTGTTTCGAACACCGCGCGTAGCCCTTCCTTGGAGTGCACCACGTGCATTCCGCGGCCACCACCACCGCCCGAGGCTTTCAAGAGTACCGGGAAGCCTAGCCCCTCGGCTTTTCGAACCGCATCTTCGATGTCCTCGATGAGCCCGGTCCCATCGAGCGTCGGGAGGCCGAGCGACTTCGCCAATGCCCGAGCGCTCACCTTGTCGCCCCAGAGGCGCATCTGCTCGGGAAGCGGCCCGATGAACTCGAGGCCGCACTGTGCGCAGGTTTCGGCGAATTCGGGGTTCTCCGACAGGAACCCGTAGCCCGGATGCACAGCATCGGCTCCCGTAATCTCAGCCGCTGCAATGATCGCAGGGATGTGCAGGTAACTTCGGCTCGGGTCGGCCGGACCGATGCAGATGGCTTCGTCAGCCAGCCGGGTGTGCAATGCGTCCGCGTCGATTTCGCTGTGCACGGCGACCGTGTGTAGACCGAGCTCGCGACAGGTACGGATCACGCGAAGCGCGATCTCCCCTCGATTTGCGATTAGGACTTTCTCAAACACCGCTCAGCTGATTTCGATTCGAAAGAGCCGGTCGCCGTATTCAACGGGCTTGCCGTTCTCGACGAGGACCTCGACGATGGTGCCCGCTGCCTCGGCCTCGATTTCATTCATGAGCTTCATGGCTTCGACGATACAAAGCACCTGCCCCGGCACAATCGAATCACCGATATCGACGAAGGGAGCTCCGCCGGGCGAGGGCGCGCGATAGAACGTGCCCACGAAGGGCGAGGTGACATAGGCGCCATCGTCATCCTCCGGAGCCGATGCAACGCCGGCCCGCTCTGAGCCCGGTGCCGCGGCTGGCGCCACCGATTCAGCTGCCGCAGCGCCGAGCACGGGCGTCGGATCGCGGCGCACTCGAATGCGATCGTCGTCGTGCTCGACTTCGATCTCCGTGAGATTTGCTTCGTCGAGGAGCCGAATGAGCTCACGCAGTTGATCCAGGTCCAGCTTCATGGTGTTCCCCGGCGGCGGTTTGATCAGCCGGCAGCGTTCAGATAGTCGATTAGTGC
>JBARTN010000303.1:0-81035 GCA_049645265.1 Polyangiales bacterium | reverse complement strand
GACCATGGGCCAGGAACGACGATGACCGGGCTCACGTTACCGAGCTCGCAGGTGAGTCGCTTGGGATTGCGCGCTTCATCGGCTGCTTTTCTGCGTGCGCCTTCTTCGCCGACGCCGAACACGATCGCGTCGTGGGTCTTATCCGAACCGGTCACGTGGATGTCGTCGACCAGACTGTGCATGCACAGATAGTTGCCCTCGGACGCGCCGCCGTAGACGACACGAAAAAAGCCGCGCGCGCGGAGCGGCTCGAACATTTCGTCGACGAACGGGCCGAGGTACTCGTTGACCGGATTCATCTTCAAGAGGACGACCTGCCCCTCGACGAAGAGCTTGTAGAGCGCGTCCATCGGCCCGATGGAGGAAACGTTGCCGGCGCCGAGCACCAGGGCCAGTTTCCCTTTTGGTGACTTCTGGCGGTAAAACGAGGCTTGGTTCTCGCTTAGCTGCTCGAGGCGGACCCCGGGCTCCATCCAGATTTCGCCGGTGAACCCTTGAAAGAGCAGACCATCGAAGCCATCCGCCGGGAACACCGGAGCGACCACTTGCCCGTCGGGCCGTGCAAACGCTGCGGTCGGAAGCTGCGGCACGCCATGTTCTTGGATGTCACCGAGCGATGCAACGAGGAGGGTGATGTTCTTGACGATGACTGCGGGGCCGACCAGCCACTCCTCCCCCTCTTCAGCGCTGCCGAACGTCATGCCCTTGGCTTCCACGGAGGCCGCGACCCAACGGTCTGCAACCTCGACCGCCCTTTCGCGCACGTGTTCGAGCAACTCGATGCGTTCCTCGATGTCGAGGGCCACCCATTCGTTCTTGTGGTCCCCGAGGATCGCGAGCGCTTCGTCGAGCTTGGACTGCGACGTAGGCTCGATCCGATGCTCAGCTTCGGGGATGGCGGCGGAGCCTTGCTTCTGGGCGACGGCTTGAGTCAAGGGGCCTCCTTCAAGACGCGGATATCGACGACATGTTGGGGTGTCCGCTCGCGGAGATCAAGAGCTCCCGAACCTCGTCGAGGTTGTCGCAAACGCGCGCAGGCGGAAGGCTTCGAAGAAACACTTTTCCATAGCCTTTACGGCGGATTCTCGAATCGAGAATGGCGACGACGCCTCGATCCTGTCGGGTGCGGATCAAGCGCCCAAAGCCCTGTTTCAAGGAAAGCGCAGCCGCCGGCACGAGGTAGCGCATGAAAGAGGATTCGCCGGCCTCGTCGAGGCGTTCGCATCGGGCGGCAACGACCGGATCGCTTGGAACGTCGAAGGGGAGCTTGTCGATGATGACGAGCCGGAGGGCCGAACCAGGGACGTCGACGCCCTCCCAGAAGCTCGCGGTCGCGAACAACACGGCGTTGCCCTGATCGCGAAATCGATCGAGCAAGGTTTGTTTTGGTGCGTCGCCTTGGACGAACCACTCGTAGTCGAGTTGATCTCCGACAAGCTTGGCGAGAATCCGCATCATGCGTAGCGAAGTGGAAAGAACGAACGCGCCCCCTTCGGACATTCGGATGAGCTCCAAGATCTCTTTGGCCGCCGCGTCCGGAAAGTCCGACGCGCGCGGGTCGGGCAGGTGCTGGGGCGCGTAGAGCGCCGCTTGCTCTTCATATCGGAAAGGCGACTCGACCAGCTCTTCGCTGACCTCGCGATCGATGCCGAGCCGGCGTTTGACGAAACGAAAGTCCCCGCCGGTGGTCAGCGTCGCACTGGTGAACACCACACAGGGGACGCGTTCGTGCAGCCGCTCGCGCAAGAGTGGTCCAACGTCGATCGGGCTCGAGCCTACGGCGGGGCTGCGTCCGGTCGCCTGCGCCCAGCTCACCTGGCCGGGCGCTTCGAGGGAGCCGAGCGCATCGCGAAGTTGGTCCGCACGCCTCGCGATTTGCAGGGCGTTCTCGCGTGGAGGCCGAAGGTTTCGGCAGGAGGCGGCCAGCTCGGCGAGCGTGTTGTCCAACGCGAAAAGAGCGCCTTCCGGAATCGCCTCTGGGAGCAAGGGGACTCGGCCGCCGTTGGCGCTGCCGGGGAGGGCGCTAAAAAAATTCGAGGATTGCTGGAGGACCGCGTCGAGCAGTCGCGTCGCCTGCTTCTTTTCCCCTCGTTCGCCGCGCAGCGCGGTTCGGGCATCGCGGACCAGCTTGTCGAGCATGGCTGTCGAGAGGCGCGAGCCGAAGAAGAGCGTCGCGGTGTCCTCGATTTGATGCGCTTCATCGAAGATGACCGCGTCGTAGTCGGGCAAGACCGAGGCAAAACCGGTGTCGCGAAGTGCCAGGTCCGCAAAGAACAGGTGATGGTTGACGACCACGAGCTGGGCCTTCTCTGCCCGTCGGCGAACACCGGTCACGAAACAGTCGTCGTAAAAGTCGCAACGGGAGCCGATGCGCGTATCGGACCCGCTCACGACACGCGACCAGATCGGGTCTTCCTCTGCAATCGACGCCAGGTCGGCGCGATCACCGGATTGGGTGCTCTCGACCCAGGTGCGAAGCGCGGGCAAGGAGCGGGCGAACCGGGGCTGAGTGGCGTCGGCGCTGCTCGAAAGCTCTTGAAACCGTCGGAGGCAGAGGTAGTTGCTCAGGCCCTTCACGCAGGCTGCGTGGATCTCGATACCGAGGTGGCTTCTCAGGGCGGGAAGGTCCCTTTCCATGATCTGGTCCTGCAGCGCGCGGGTGCCGGTCGACACCAGCACGCGGCGCCCACTAAGGGCCGCAGGGATCAAATAGGCCCAGGTTTTGCCAGTGCCGGTTCCCGCCTCGATCAAGAGAACGCCATCGTGGTGAAGGACATCCTGCACCGCGCGGGCCATTCGAATCTGTCCGGGGCGATGCTCGTAGCTCGGAATGCCGCGGGCCAGCGGTCCGTTGGGTCCAAGCAGATGGCCCGCATCCATGTGCCTGCTCTAGCACGAGGCACTGCGGTTGCCTTGCTGACGCGCTATAGAGAGCCCGATCGTGATACCCATCCGCGACATCAACCACACGCGCCGTACACCAATTGTCACGTGGGCCATCATCGGCGCGAACATGCTGGTCTTCATGGGGAGCTTGAGCCTGGAGGACGGCGAGGTCAAAGCCGTCGTGATGCGCTTCGGCGTGATCCCCGACGTGATCGTGCACGGCAATTGGGCCGCGCCTCGCATCGACGGGGGCGCGCTTGGAAGCTGGGTGACGCCGTACACGAGCATGTTCCTGCACGGAGGGCTCCTGCATCTCGGGAGCAACATGCTCTTTCTGCACGTCTTTGGCGACAACGTGGAGGACGTGCTCGGGCGCGGTCGCTATTTAGTGTTCTACGTTTTGTGCGGGCTCGGCGCTGCCCTGGGGCATGTTCTCGTCGACCCCAACAGCATGGTGCCGATGATCGGCGCATCGGGCGCGATCTCGGGTGTCCTGGCCGGCTACCTGACTCTTTTCCCGCATGCGCGCGTCGTCACGCTCATCCCGATCTTCATCTTCATTCACTTCATGGAAGTGCCTGCTGCGATTTTCATCGTCCTCTGGTTCGTGCTGCAGCTCGTGCTCGGCTACATGTCCCTCGGTATGATTGCGGAAGGCGGAGGCGGCGTCGCCTGGTTCGCGCACATCGGCGGCTTTCTCGCCGGCCTGCTCTGGATTCGGTTGCTCTATCGAAGGCCTAGGGGACGTCGGCAGGTTCTGTTTCGCTAGGCGCCGAAGCCTCTTCAACGGGCTTTGGCGTGGCGGGCGGCTCCGCCTCGGCTTTCACCTCGCTTGGCGCAGGCGCTGCGGGCGGTTCGGCCGTCTCTTCGCTAGGCGCGGCCACTTGCTCGGCCTTCTCTTCGCTAGGCGCGAGCGCGCCGGCTTTCGTGCTCGACCCGGCGCCTTCTTTGCGAAGGGTCACGTTGACGGTCGCGAACATGCGGCGCGTCTCTTCGGTGAACGAAGCGCGGGTTACGAATTCGCTCGCTGTCTCGTAGCCGTTCATGGAGAGCACGATCCTCCGAGACCGCGGCATCGACTTGAACTCGAGCTCGCCTGGCGTGACGACGACTCCGCCACCGACCGCGCTAGCCATTGCGCCCGGGGGATCGGTGACGACTTGAACCACGTAGGGCAGCGGCACCAGCTTCACCGTCAGCGACTCTTGGCCGGCTGCGACGTCGATTTGCTGCCTCCGACCAAGGTAACCGCGAAGCTTCGCGTAGATCGAAAGCTTCGTCCCAACCTCGTGCTCGAGTACGATCGGCGTGCGTCCCTTCCGTTTGCCGTTGACGGTGACGAATGCGCCCGCCGGTTGCGAGGCGACCTCGAACTTGATGACGCCAGGGTCGACGGCTTTGACAGGCGCCGCTTTGGCGGGCTCTGGCTCGGCCGAAGCCGCAGCATTCCCTTGGCCTTCCCCCGGCTTGGCGGAAGCTTCGGTGGCAGCGGCGTCCCCGGGAGCCGGCGCCTCGGCGGCGGCCGCTTTAGGCTCGCTCACCTGTGGAGCGGCAACGGGCTCGGCGGTACGATTGAGATCGGCAAATTTGCTGGAGCCGAGCGCGAGCGAATCGATCACGTCGTCGAGCAGACCGAATTGCCATGCAGCCACCCCAGCGCTGGCAAGGGCCAGCACCGCGACGAGCAGAACGACCAAGCCAGATCGAGCCTTCTTCTCAGGGGTCGGTCTCGTGGTCCAAACGGGCTCGGGCGCCTGCGGCACCTTGAAGGCCTCCGATGGAATCCCCGGCGCCTCTGGAACGGCACGGCCAACTGGCGGATTGCCGGAATCGAAGAAATCGGCGTCGATGACCTCACCGGGTGCAGGGCCAAACGAGTCGACGTCGCCCGAACCGAAGAGGTCTGGAACCGCAGATTCAAACGATTCGCCTCTCGTCTTACCCGCGGGCACCATCGGCGTCGCTTGCCGCTCGGAATAAAGTAGCGCGGCGGCGTCCTTGGCGATCACCGTTGCGGCGGCTTCCGGCCGATAACTCTCACCGGGGTACTCGTGAATCTTGGTCGTTTCATCGTCGAGAAAGTCGTCTTCCGGGTCGAGCTCGTCGAATGACGGGGCCGCAGCGCTGCTGATGCGCGCCGCCGAGCTGCCACCGGAGCCGCCAAACGCGGACATCGCGCCGCGCGCTTGCGCTTCCGACGCCGATTGTTTCTGCTGAGAAGCAAGGGTGTTGTGTGCGGTGAGCGCACCGTAGGCCGTCGCACTGCGGTTGTCGTCGCTGTGACGACGTGCTCGCTCCGCTCCGGCTTGCGCTTCACGTCGCGCGGCTTCACCGGCTCCGCCCTCCTTGAGCGCGGACGCGAGAAATTCGCTGACGTGCCGGACCTTGGTCCGATCTTCGTACGCAGGCTCGTCTGAATCCGAAACCTGAAGGGCGCCGCCACCGTCCTTGCCCTGCTCGAAGACACCCGGGCGCGCCCGGTCGTCTGCGATCCTTTCTACGACTGCGCGGGAATCCGAGTCCATCTTGATGAACTTGATTCCCATGCCAGCAAGGTCCTGCGGGCTGGCGTCGGTTACTTCACGCCTCCACACGACGCGGCCCACTCCATGGATGAGCGTCGACTCGTCTTGGAGCATGAACTCGAACTTCAGAAGCGTACCCACGGCCAGTGGCTTCTTGGCCTTGATGAATACACCCCCCCGCGAAATGTCGGTGCTGTAGCGTTCGATGAAATCCTCGAGCGTCGCGCTCTTGTAGCGGATCTTCAGCGAAAGCAGCGTGCGCTTGTCCTTGCGTGCGTCTGCCATGTTCTTTTGTCTGGGACCCCCACTTAAGAGTAGCTAGCGATTCGTGAAGCAACAAACGATTCGGCGAGAAAACGACGCCAGTTGCGGGTTAATAAAGAGCGGCCAATTGGAGGCGAATCTGACGATGCCTCCCCGAGGTAGTCCAAAGTCGCACATCGGTCGGGCGCGGGTTTCCCATGTGCGCGCCGTGAAATTCCAAGGCCCACTGTGATTTCGAGCAGTGACTGATCGTTGCCCGGTGGATCGAAAAGCCTGTCTGCAGAACGTCTCGGACTGCGACGGAGAATCGTTCGACGCCGGGTTCGATGCGGAGGTGAAGGCTGGACCAGGGGCGCCCTGCGGAGACCCCGTGTCCGACACTCAGGGCGCAGGCATCGGCTAGGGAGTCCGCTTCGACGTCGACGTCGAAGCCTCGCGGGGAGGTTTCTACGACGACACGCGTGTCGCGAGTCCATAAAGGCGGTGCGCCTCCCAGCTGCTCGAACGACCGACCAAATGCCTCGACGAGCTCTGGAGCGACATCGAGGAGCGGTGCCAGCGCGAAGTCACGGTTCTGGAGCTCGCGATGGGGCACCCGGAGACCGGGCGACTCGTGTGGGCCGTGCTCATCCCAAAGCAGATCGAGATCGATGCTCCGTGGGCCCCATCGTTGGTCGGCAATGCGGCGGCGGCCGAGACGATGCTCGGTTCGCAGCAGAACCGACAAAAGCTCAGTCGGCGAAAGCTGTGTTTCCAACCGGAACGCGGCGTTCAGATAGTGCGGCTGCGGAGGTCCCACGGGTTCGGTTTCGTAGATCGGGGAGACGGCGCTCACCTCGATCCCCTCGCGCGCGTGAAGCAGGTCCCGCGCCGCACGGATCGCTGCCTCCCGCGCTCCGAGATTCGACCCCACCCCAACGACAACCGCACGCATGGCTCTCACTTCAAATAAAAGGGGACAGTTCCCTTTTTCATAGGATGGATTGCGGCTAGGTTCAGCGCATGTCGGAGATGCCGCTTTTCGAACGTCTTCAGAGCCAAGGCCATGATGGCGATGAACGTGTCTTCCGCGTCAGCGAAGTCAACCGTGCGGTTCGCCTTACGCTCGAGGACAACTGGGGGAAGGTGCTCGTCGAGGGCGAGCTGTCCGATGTGCGGCGCGCCAAGGGTCATGTCTATTTCACGCTCAACGATGAGGAAGACCCCGCACAGCTGCGAGGGGTGATGTTTCAGTCCGACGTTCGCCGGACCAAGGCGCCGCTTGAAAATGGGGCCCGCATTCGTTTTCGCGGGACACTTTCGCTCTATACGGCGCGCGGTCAGTTTCAGCTGATCGCTCGCTCGGCCCAGCTCGCCGGCGAGGGTGACCTCGCAGCTCAGTTCCGCAGGTTGCGTGCGAAGCTGGAGGCGGAGGGCTTGCTCGACCCGGAGCGAAAGCGCCCGCTGCCTGAGCTGCCGCGGCGGGTTGGCGTCGTCACGAGCCGAACGGGCGCGGCCTTGCAGGACATCATTCGCGTGGCCTCGGAGCGCTGCCCCGTGCATATCCTCGTCGCCGACTGCCGGGTGCAGGGCGAGGAAGCTCCGGCCAGCATCGTATCGGCGCTCGAGCTGATTCAGCGGGTCGAGGACTTGGACGTGGTGATCGTCTCGCGCGGCGGCGGTTCGGCGGAAGACCTCTGGGCGTTCAACGACGAAGGCGTGGCGCGTGCCATTGCGGCGTGCCGAGTACCCGTAGTGAGCGGCGTCGGTCACGAGGTCGATATGACGATCGCCGACCTGGTTGCCGACGTGCGAGCCGCGACGCCTTCCAATGCAGCCGAGATCGTCGTGCCCGAGCGGGAAGCGCTCCTCCGCGACCTGCGATCTTGGGAACGGCGACTGAACCAGGCTCTGGACAATCGGATCGGTGGTCTCCGCCTTCGGCTCGAACGGCAACTTCGCCCGCTTTACGGCGCCCGGAAAGTCATCAGCCCGATTCGTCGACAGCTTCGGGACTTGCAGGGGCAGGTGCAACACATGCAACGGTCGGATCTCCGTCAAAGGCGGGACCGGCTTGCCGAGCTCAATCGGCGGCTGATGCGCTTGGATCCGCGTTCGGTGCTCCGGCGCGATCAACGCGAGCTCGCTGTGGTGACCGCCAGGCTCCGGGATGCGGGCCGCTTGCCCGTTCGGCATCGCCGCGATCGCCTGCGGTCTCTCGAATTTCGATTGCAAGGCCGAGGGCGGCCGATGGTGCGGGAGGCGCGCGCGACACATGCAGAGCTCTGTACGCACTTGGATGCGCTTTCGCCATTGCGGGTGCTCGAGCGCGGGTATGCGATTGCGCTTCACGAGTCGACGGGTCGTGCGGTTCGAAGCAAGGCTGAGGTGAAGCAAGGCGACCGGCTGCGCGTCCGAGTGTCCGATGGAGAGTTTGGCGCAAAGGTCGAAATCCATGACTGATCCGATTCGCCTCGGGATTTTCGGCTGGCCGGTCGCCCATTCGAAGTCACCACAGATGCACGAGTCCGCCGCACGGGCGCTGGGGATCGCGCTTCGCTACGAGCGATTCGAGGTCACGCCGGAGGGTTTGGCCGAGGCGATTCGAGCCAAGCACGCTGCGGGCATCGATGGTTACAACCTCACCGTGCCCCACAAAGTGGCGATCATGTCGATGATCGACGAAGTCACGCCGGCTGCGCGGGCGATCGGCGCGGTCAACACCGTCGTGCGTAGCGGCGGCGGGCGGTACCTTGGTGACAACACGGACGCGCCTGGGTTCGTGCGGTCGCTCGAGGAAGCCGGCGTGCAGCTGAGCGGGGCTCGCGTGGTCGTGCTCGGCGCAGGGGGCGCGTCGCGTGCAGCTGTCGTGGGCCTGGCCCATGCGGGCGCGGCCGAGATCCTTGTGCTCTCTCGGCGGCCCGAGCAAAGCGAAGCACTGTGTCGATCGATGGCGGACGCGGTCGGTTGCAGTTTGGAGGCGGCATCACTCGGCGAAGCCGGTCGTCATTTTGGCGGCGCCACCTTGCTCGTTCAGGCTACGAGCGCGACCCTCGGATCGAACCCAGGCGCCCAAGCGTTCGCCGAATCTCTTCCCATCGAAGCCTTGCCCGAGGGAGTGGCGGTCGTCGACATGGTGTACGAGCCACTCAAGACCGCACTGCTCGCGCGCGCTGAGGCTCGCGGTTTACAGATCATCGATGGCCTTGGGATGCTGCTTCATCAGGGCGCGATCGCATTCGAGATGTGGACCGGAGTCGAACCGCCGCTCGACGTCATGCGCACGGCTCTGAGCGACTGACCGCGCATTTCGAACGATCATTCGCCGTCCAGCTCCGCGACACCGAACATCTCGGCTGCGTGCACGAACACCAATTTCTCAGCTTCCACGACTGGATCCGGTGATGCATCGATGCCCACGGTGCAATCCTCGATCGGGAAAAACTCCTGGGACTCCATGAGCTCGTCCGAAACCCGCACGCCTGTTGGCAACGAGAGGGTTCCCATCACCAGGCCGCCGGAAAATAAGCAAGCCACTTCATGACGCGCGCGGCCATCGTCTGCGTCGAGGCCGAGCATGGCGTCTTCGCCGGGCACGACGATCAAGACCGCCTTACGCTGCAACGCCAGAAACGGAATCGTCTCGGGTTGCGCGGACATGCTGACGTTCGTCATCCGGAAGAACGCCTCATCGCCATTCAAAAACGGCAACAAGCCCATCCCGGCAGGAACATGCAACGTTCCAATCACCCAACCCGCAGGCGTAAACAACCGCACCGTCGCAACAGAAGGGGACACTCTCCGGGGTTCTAAATACCCGATATGGGATGGATTTTGGGAGAAAGATCGCAGCGGCACATCACGATGCTTGTTATTTCGGGTGCTTGGGGGGGTGGAGGGTGTCCCCTGTGTGTTTGGCTACGGTGCGGCGGTCGACCCCGAGGATTTGGCCGGCTCGGGTGTAGTTGCCTTCTCGTTGGTAGACCCAGGTGCTGTAGGTGGAGATGACCTGGTCGAGGGTGGCGTTTGCGTTTTGCATTTGCTCGATGAGCGCGTCGAGGGCCCCGCGTGCCGGAGCCGCCGTCGCGGGAACGTAGCGGCCGTGTATCAAGAGGTTGCGGACGCACTGCTCGAGCTCCCGCATGTTGCCGGGCCATGGGTAGTCGAAGCCGACGCTCCGGTCGATTCCAGACATGATCTCTTCGAAGCTCGCGCGATCGGCGGCGCCGAGGGTGCGCTGAATCAACACCTCGACGAGATGGGCAAGCTCGTCACGATCGCCAGCAAGTTGTTCTTTCAGCGAAGGGGTCCGAATGACGTCCGAGCAGAGGCGATAATAGAGGTCCTCACGAAAACGCCCGGCTTCCATTTCTCGTGGTAGGTCCCGATTCGTCGCCGCTACGACTTTGCCTCCAAAGCTTCTTGGTTCGCTGTCCCCCAATCGGTGAAACGTCCGCGACTGAAGCACCCTCAGAAGCTTCACTTGGACTTCCGGATCGAGCTCACCGATCTCGTCCATGAAAATGGTCTCGCTCGCCGTACGGCCCTCCAGATGGCCCATGCGGTCGGCGATTGCGCCTGTGAATGCACCCTTCTTGTGACCAAAGAGCTCGGATTCGATGAGCGTATTGGACATCGCGGCCAGATGCAGGGGATGAAATGCCGTCCGGAAATCACGAGCGAAGCGCCGGCGATCTCCGTCGAATGGAATGAACGAGGAGAGGCCGATCGCGCTTGCGACGAGCTCCTTGCCGGTTCCCGATGGGCCCAGAATCAAGGTGCTCGCTTCGTGCATTCGACCTTGGAGATGGTGCAGATAGCGCCAGGGGTCGTGCGTAAACAAGGACTCCCAGACGCTCGCGCGCAACTTTGCGGCGGCGATCGAGTTGCCGAGGATTTGATGAAAGACGAAATGAAAGGCGCGCCGCGTCTGAAAGAAGAGCGCGAAGAGGTCGGCAGGGTCGCTCGCCCAAGGGGGCGGACCGACATGCCGAAACAGCGCGCTGAAATCCTTTTGAAACGCGTCGTAGAAAGCCACCGTCTCCGCGGCGGCCTCGGCGATGATCGATTCGTACAGCTCGGAGTCGTAGCGATAGTAGAGCACGTATAGGGCGGTGCCGCGGATGAGGTCGCGGTCTTGCTCGCTGTATCCCTCGCCGCGCTCGAAGCCGGTCTGCGCAGCCGCCATTTGCCGTTCGGCTTCTTCTTGAATCGCAGGGAGCGCCGGATCTCCGAGGGGCCAGTCCAAGGAGCGGCTCCACGGCGAGGAGCGCGCCACCTGCTCGCCCACGATGATCGCCTCGAGCATGGGCCGTTCTGGCCCGAAGGGATTTGTGAATCCGAGCTTCCCGATGGCTTCGAGCCGAGCGGCGGTCTCTGAATCGAGCATGTACAAGTAGTGTACACAAGATGTGCATTTTATGTACATGAGCTGCATCCCAGAACGAATTTCCCCAATGATTTCCGGGCTATTGGGCCTGGCACGCTCCCTGCTCTATCGGGCATAGGAGGTTTCGATGAATCGAATGAAGCGATGGACCATGAGCGTGACGAGCTGGGTGGATGGGGTGCTGGCTCAGGTCGAAAACCACGAAGCGGCCGTCGGTGCGGCGATCGGCCGGGTTCGCCAATCCACCGCGCGAGCACGCGTCCAGCTCAAGCGGGTCGAGCGCGACCAACAATCCCTGAGGGACAGCCTCGCTCAGGAAGAGCGCGCGATCGAAGTCTGGCGCCGGCGGGCGAAGTCGACCGACGACGAAGGGGTCGCCCTCGAATGCATGCGCCGATTCAAAGCGTCGGAGCGGCGGCTGCAACCGTTACGCCAGCGTCTGGCCGAACACGAGCGATCGCACAAAGAGCTGAGCGAGGGCATCCGGATGCTGAACGCTCGTTTGCGCGAGCTCACCGAACGCAAGAACTTGATGCGCACGCGCCAGTCGCGGGCGGAGGCCGCAAATGGAATGGCAAGCGCGACCGGACCGATCGGCGACCTCGAAGAGGTCTTCGATCGGTGGGAGACGCGAGTCGGGGAGATCGAAATCGCATCGCAATGCGCTGAACCACTCGATGCGTTCGAAGCCGAGCTCGAAGCGGTCGACGAAAGCGCGGATCTTCGGCTCGAGCTCGAAGCGCTACGCGCAGAAGAATCCTAGGAGGCTAGATGGAAACCAGACTTCAACAACTCTTTCAAACGCTACGCTGGTGCGGCGCCGCCATGATCGTGGCTGCTGCGGGCACGTTCCTCGTTCAGAGCTGGGATCAGGTCGGGGATGTGCCCCGCTATCTGACGTTGCTCGGAATCACCGCGCTGCTCCCCGCCCTGGCCTATGTCTGCGGCATCCGCTTGCAGGAGGGCCGGAGCGCGCGCGTGCTGATGCTGACTCTGCTCGCGCTGATCCCGATTCATGCGGGCGTACTTGGCGGGTTCGTCTTGTCGCAGTTTGGAACGGGAACGGGGAGCCTCGGGCCGGTGGCTCAATGGGTCGCGCCCAGCCCTGCGGCGGCACTCTTGCTCGTTGCGAGCGCCGGACTCGCTCTGATTCCTTTGATGTGGGCGGCCTTTCGAGTGCTCTCGCGACCGCATGCGCGCCTGCTGACAGCGGCTAGCGTCGCAAGTCACGCGCTCTTGCTGGTCCCCGATCGGAGCTCCCTTGCAGCGACCCTGACCGTCGTTCCCATTCTCGGATTAACCGCCACGTGTGCGGCCCGTCTCAAGCCACAGACCCTGGAGTCACGGCTTGCGGTCGCCTCCCTCGCAGCGCCGGCCGCGGTCATCGCCGCGCGCCAACTCCTCTTCTATGACGTCTCGAGCGCATTCTGGGGAGCTATTCTCGGAACCGGCGCATTGGCTCTCTTCACACTTGGAAAGAAGAGCGGGGACGCCACCGTCGAGCGATTTGCGATTGTGCCGACCCTCCTTTCGGCCGCTGCGTTCGTCGACGCTACGGGCCCCTGGTGGCCAACGCTAGCCGCCTCGAGCGTGTGGCTGGCCTATGGTCTCCTGTCGTCGATCCCGCTGCTTGCCTTCGCCTGGAAGAGCTCTCACAGCAAAGAGTTCTTCCTTCGAGCGGCGGTCGCTCTCAATGCGACCACCGCAATGACCACCCTGCTCGTCGATCCACGGCCCTGGGCGGCCCTCCAAGCCATCGCCCTGGGTCTCGGCATCTCGAGCTACGGTTTCGTCACGGGTCGTCGCCCTTCGCTCTACTCTGGAATCGCACTCGCCAGCTTTGGCTTCGTCATCGAAGTCGTTCACGCCATCGAGGTGTTCCAGCCCAGTGGTTGGCTCGCGCTCGCGGGTTTCGGCTCCGCGCTGGTCGGCCTGACCGCCTGGCTGGAGCGCCGAGCACGCGCGGTTCGTCACGCCGCGCCAGCTGCCAATGTGTCCCAAGCCGCTTCGCCCAGCCTGTCACAATGACATTCAAAGACGGGAAAACGGTCGCTCTTTGACCGAAATCAATGAGTAAATGGGCACCGGATGGGCTGGCACGAGGCATGCATTGCCCAGAGACGTCATGAGACGGACGGGTATCTATCTCCTTGTCATCCTATCGATCGTGGTCGGGGCTGCGCTGGTCACTGACGCCATCGTGGTCACCGACCGCGAGCGAATGGATGAGTTCATCGACTCGGTGACGGGGCAGGTGTCCGAATCCCGCATTGACAACGCGCTCCGCTACGCCGACCCGTCGAAGGTCACGATGGAGCTCGTGCACGACGGACACAGGCGGCGCTATAGCAACCGTAACGCGGCGGCGCTCAAGCCCGATGCGCGCAAAGCGCTCGCGTCTCTCGAAGGCTCGAGGCTTCACCTGATTCAGGAAAGCATTTCGCTCGACGGCGAGCGCGCCCGGATCGCACTCCGGCTTCGTACGGACGCGGGCCTGGCCAATACGATCTTCGATCTCCGCCGCGAAAACGATCAGTGGATCCTTCGCCGCGTGATCGTCAACTAGCCCGGGTCGAAGTGAACGTCGGCAGCGCGGATGCCATCAACGCGCAGCACCTTGATTCGCGCGCGGTCGCCACGCACGATCTCGACGTCTGATTTGGAGACGCCAAGCGTTTTGGCGAGAAGCTTCCGGAGGGCTTCGTTTGCCGCGCCATCGACCGGCGGCGCGGTCAGCGCAACTTTGAGAGCGCCATCTTGCACCCCGATCACACGACTGCGACTCGCACGCGGCAGAACCCGCACCTCGAAGACGACCGCACCACCCTGTTCCCGAATGCGTAGCTCGCTCATCGCCTCACCAAAGCCACTTGACCCCCGAGGCGAACCCGGCGAGATTCCCGCCCAATGCATCCGGTCTTGTTCAGCATTCCGACGCCCTGGGGCGCGATCCCGATCTACTCCTATGGCGTGATGTTGGGAAGCAGCCTGCTCTTTGCCTGGTACTACATCATGTACATGGGCAAGAAGGTCGAGGGCTACAACCGTGAGCTTCTCGCCAGCTGCTTCACCTGGACGGCCGTCGGCGCCATCGCCGGCGCTCGCCTGCTCTACATTCTCACCAACTTGGACTCCTACGACAGCTTTGGGTCCTGGTTCGATCTTCGCTCGGGCGGCCTGGTAGCGTACGGCGGCTTTCTCGGCGGCTTCGTCACGGCGCTCACGTTTTGGCGACTCAAAAAGATTCCGCTTCTCCCTTTCGCTGACATCGCCGTTCCTACACTCGCTTCGGGCCTCATGCTCACACGCGTCGGCTGCTACCTCTATGGCTGCGACTACGGTCGCCCGCTCAAAGACAGTGCGCCGAGCTGGCTGCAATCCACGGGCACCTTTCCGAAATGGGACAGCGGGGCGTACCCAGCGTTTGCCTGTGACCAAACGATCAATGGCTCGCCCGCGTATCAGCACCACCTGCAAGAGTATCCCGACCTCATGGTCGAGCGCGTGAGCTCGCTCGCGGTCCATCCAACGCAGATCTACGAATCGCTCGCGGGGCTGCTCTTGTTCATCTTCGCCACCTGGCTGCTCACCCACCGCAAGTTTCGGGGCCAAGTCCTCGTCACGGTGGCCGGGCTCTACGGCCTTTGGCGATTCCTCATCGAATACCTACGAGACGACCCCGAGCGCGGCTCTGCCTTTGGTTTTTCGACGTCTCAACTGATTTCGCTGGCACTCATTCCCTTGTGCATCATCGCGTATATTCACCTCAAGAAGCGCGCAGAGGAGAAGGGCGACATCGAGCTCCCGCCCTGGGCGCTCGAATCAGCTGCGGATGCTGCTGCGCAGGCGACGGCCGCGAACAGTCGCCCGGCAAAGTACCGGCCGAAGAAAATCAAAAAGAAGAAGTAGCCTCGCCTAGTCTTTCGCGGGCTGCTTGGCACGATTGAAGGCCTCGAGGACCCTGGGCGAAGTGCGCACCGTGTCGAGCTCGAGGTTTGGCTGGAGGGCCAGCGCTGCGCGGAAGGAAGCTTCGGCGAGGTCCGCTCGCTCGAGCGCGACGTAGGCCACGGCGAGCTCTTTTTCGATCGTCACCGCCTGCGTCGAGCTGAGGCTCTGCGTTCCGAGGAGCCGGTTCCCGAGAGCAACCGCTTCGGCAAACTGGGCTTTCTCGACCTGCTCGATGAGCTCCGGTAGCGAGCTCTCGACTTCATCCTGTGCCGCTTTGGCGGCTCCGCCTCCCGCAGCGAGCATGAACGCCGCCGACGCTTGGGTTTTTCCTTCGCCCGCCAGCCTGAGATCGAACAAGGGAACCAGCACGACCTCGCCACGCTCGATCCGCGCGCCGGCGTTGAATCTCCGTAGGCGCTTGACCGATAGTGGGCTGTCCGGCATGTAGGTCTTCGCGATCTTTGCGAGCGTCTCGCCGGGCGCCACCACGTGACGGAGCGGGTAGGGGATCAGAAGCTCGGCGCCTTCATCGGGCTCGACAATCCTGTTGCCATTGTTGGCTTCGATCAAGGTCGCCGACCGCGCGGGCAGCCCGTATAACTGAGTTGCGATCGACTTCCAGGTTTCGTCCTTGCTCACGCGATAGAAGCTGACCATCGGAATGAAGAGCCAGCTCCCGGGCACCAGGCCGTTGCCCCCGGACCCCTTCATCCGATTCGCCTCGCGCAAGACCGCTTCACGCGTCGGGTCTGCGTAGTAGCGCTGCGCGATCGACGCGAGCGTGTCGCCATCTTGCACGGCGTGCGTGTACACCGGCTGCGCTCCGGCGACGGCGGCAAGCGCGCTGATCGCGACGACCAGCACCGCCGAGACGACCCCTCGCCTCATGGTGTCGCCTGCGGCTCTTCAGCGACGGTGATAGGCTCGGTAAGAGTCGCCCGGTCGTGCGTCGTCTCGCCCGTCCCGATGACGACCTCGTGCTCGACGGGCGCAAAGTAGGGATTGCTGTACTTCACGTAGTGCCGGCCGGGCTGCAAGGGAATCGCCCGAGCCGCCGGGGTCGTCAGCACTGGCTGCCCATCGACCTGCACGTGCGCCCAAGGGTCGGCACTCACGGTGAGAAGTCCGGACTCCGCGGGGTTCAGCGTCACAGGCGCCTGACCGGGCGACGGGCCCGACCAACGACCGCTTGCCGCTTGCACGCTGAGCCCCGAAATGGCGAGCACGGCCAGCGCAGCTGCTTGCCACTTCGCTATGTTTTTGAGGAAATTGCCGTTGCGACGCCCGCTTCGAAGCGCGCGCGGAGCCACGGCGGAAAGCACTTCGTCGGTTTGGTCGCCGGTCATTACGCCGATTTCGTTCAGGAACATGACCAGGCGCGCGTTGTGGCTCATCTGCACGCGGGACGCGAGAAACTCAGTGAGGTCGTCGATGAGGGCCTGGGTGGTTGGATAGCGATTTGCGGGCATTTTTTGCAGGCAACGCGCCATGATCCGCTCGAGCTTCCGTGGCACTTCGACGCCTAGCCTCTTGGTCGCCTCGTATCGGTCGAGCCGGATCTTCTGCATGACCGTGCGCGCCTCGTCCTCGACGAACGGCTTTCGGCCGGTGAGCATTTGGTAGAGGACGATGCCGACCGAAAAGATGTCGCTGCGAAAGTCGAGCTTGTCGCCGAGAATCTGCTCCGGGCTCATGTAGCTGGGTGTGCCGAGGCCCGTCCCGGTTTCGGTCAAATCGCCGAAACGCTCGTGACGGGCAATGCCGAAGTCCATGACCTTCACGTCGCCCTGCATCGAGACCATGATGTTGGCGGGTTTGACGTCGCGGTGGATGATCCCGCGAAAGTGTGCGTAGTCGAGCCCACGCACGAGTTGAAGCGTGATGATGGCAGCGATGTCGGCGGGAAGGCGTGGCGAACGCTCGAGCAAGTCGTAGAGGTCGATTCCGTCGACGTACTCCATGATGATGAACATCGAGCGCCCATCTTTGAGGAAGTCGATGACGTGCAAGATGTTCTCGTGCTGGAGCGATGCCATGAAGTTCGCCTCGCGTTCGAAGCGCGCGGCGAACTGGCTGTCGATCGCGATCGACGGCTTGAGTGCTTTGATCGCGACCCGCCGATTGAGCGGCTCCTGGATCGCTTCGTAGACGACAGCCATGCCTCCGCTGCCGATTTGACCCAGGACGCGGCACGTTCCGATTCGCT
This sequence comes from Polyangiales bacterium, assembly GCA_049645265.1. Lineage (GTDB taxonomy): Bacteria > Myxococcota_A > Polyangia > Polyangiales > Houyiibacteriaceae > SG8-38. The sequence continues at coordinate 63,838 of JBARTN010000303.1, read as the reverse complement.
CAACCATCGCGATCCATCAAACTAGGGGGGGGCTCGGGCGGTGTCAACGATCGCCAAAAGTTTGGAGAAAACCGACACTTAGGGCGGAGATTCGGCCGGCGACGGCGGGAGCACACAAAGCCCCCGTTCGACGCGATCGAGGCCTCCGCGACCGTCCCGGACGACGAAGTTGAAACGAATCAGGCGACCGTCCGTGGGCGCCTCAGAGAAGGGCTGCCACTGGGTTAGAATCGAAGGCGGGGCTTGTGTGATGAACGAGAAGGCGACCTCGAAGCCACCGCCATCCGCAAGCCAGCTCACCTGGATCTCTTCGGTGAGGTCCTCACCGTCGATCGTGAACGACTGAAGGCTGTCGACGGTCACGCTGAGGTTGATGGTCGAAGGTCCGCTTCCCGCAATCGGATGCTCGGAGCGGTCTTCTTCGCTGAGCGCGTCGAGATCGGCCTTGCAACCGGTGCGGGGCGCGGTTCGAGGCACCTCTTGCGCGTAGGGCGGCGGCCACTCGCTTCCGTTCAGGAAGACGTTCCCGATTTCGGGATTGAGGTTGGGATCTTCGGCATCCCGCTGGATTGGAATCTGAACGGTCACGAACCGGCCAACGCTGCGCTGCTCCTCGTGCTCGATGGGCTGCCCATCGGGCCCCTCGCAAGGCGCGAGATCGTCGGTCTCGCCCGAAAGAAACCGAACAATCGCGTCCGCCGAAGGCGAGCCCTCGCCGCAAACCACCCCTTGGAGAAGGACCTCCCTGGCCTCGACGGCGTCGAGGTCTTCTTCGGAAGGAACCTGGAAACGGATGACGGGCAAGGCAAACGGATCGCCGGGCGGCGGCCCGATGCACCCGTCACAGGCATCGATCAAGGTGCCGCAGATCGGCACACCGATCCGCGTCGCCGTGGGAACGCAGGCGACGAAGGCCCAGGTCAACTCAGGCGGGGTCAACGCAGGCTCCTCCTGGTCCAAGGGCGGCGCATCGATGACCAGAATCGAAGCCTGCACGTCGTCGCCCGGGCTCGGGTTGGCACGCCCGGGCGCGCCCTGGACGTCGATCCGAGCGCCGATGACCCGTAGGTCGGTGACCGCCGAGGCCGGAAGGAAGCTCTCGCTGCATGCGATCATCAAGCACAGCAGAATCGGACCGAGCGGGCGACTCACAGCTGCCCCCTGATCCCGAGCGAGGGGATGATCGGAAGCCCCAGGAGCGGGGTTTGCTCGGTGAAGTCGTAGTTGTAGATGATGCCCTCTTGGTTCTGCTGATTGTACGCGTTGCGAACATCGAGGAACAACGCCAGCCGCCAGCCCTTGAGCAACCACTCCTTTTGGACGCGAACGTTTAGCTCGTGGAACAGAGGGTTGCGCAGCGTGTTCACTCGACCATCGATCGGGATGTAGACGTCGCTCAAGGCGTCGTAGACCGAGCCGATCACGGGGGTGTTCGGGTTGCCGCTCACGAGTCGGAAGGTGCCGCCAATCTCCCAGTTGCGGGGGAACTTGTAGACGAAGGCCGCGGTGAGAATGTGCGTCTGGTCGAAATCAAAGAGACGCCAGGGCTCGTCGGGCCCGTCCTTCCGTTCGCTCCGCGAAAGCGTGTAGGAGAGGTAGCCGAAGTACTTGCGCCCGATCGCAGGGCGGAAATTGGCGCTGAACTCCGCGCCGTAGATCCGGCCGATGCCTCCGGTCACGTAGAAGGGCGCTTCGCCGTTCGGTGTTTGGACGGCCCGGTCCCAGAGGTACTTGTAGAAACCTTCGACACCAAACCGGAAGCCGGGGATCGGGTCGTACTCCCAGCCCGCGCCGACGTGGACCGCCTGAATCGGCTCGAGCTCAGGGTTTCCGATGCTCGGGTCCGACTCTTGAAACTCCGGGGGCTGGCTGAAGATTCCGACGCCGAGCTTGACGCGCATGTCCGGGCGCACGCTGAAGATCGTCGTCACCCTTGGGTCGACCACAAATGCGTCGACGTCCCCGAAATAGTCGACTCGAAGCCCCAGGATGAGCTCGGTGAACTTGCCGAGCCGCAGGTCGGATTCGAGGTAGACGCCGGGCCGGTAGATCGTCGTATTCACATCGGCGAACACCTTCTCCTCCCCGGCGAGCGAGCCCTGCTGGCTTCCTGCTCCCTCCTGCGTGGTCGGCTGCGGGCCAACGTAGGTCAGGTCGACGGGGGCGACGAAGACGTCGAGGCCCGCAATCAGTCGAACTCTGTCGGTGATCTGGTACCGCCACTCGGCTCGGCCGTAGGTCTGAAGGAACCTGCCGTCGAGCCTGAACTCGTCGCCTAAGCCGAATGCGATCTTGCTAGGACCGATGTTGAACGCCAGCTCTTGGTCGACCTTGTCTCCGACCCGGCGCGTCCAGTCGATCTGGTTGTTGTAGAAGCTTGTCGCAAACCCTGCGTTGCCACGGATCGCTGGATCGTCGCCTCCGGCCTCTTCCAGAATCAGCTCTAGCCGGTCGCTGGAGCCGTACGCCGAGATGCGGATACGGTCTCGCTTGGTCGGCGCGAACTTGAGCTTGAACTGATAGTCGATGTAGACGGGCGCCTGCCGCACGCCGATGTCGTCCGGGAGCACCGCGGGCAGGATGAGGTCGATCAGGCTTCGCCGAAGGCCGCCCGAAATGCTGATCTTGTCGGTGATCGGGCCTTCCAGAGTGACGAACGTGTCGATGATCGAGAATTCGGCGACGCCGTGGATCTTATCTTGGGCTGGGTCCCTGGTGGTGACCTCCAAGATGCCACCGGTACGGCGGCCGTATCGGACCGAGAAGTTCCCGGGGTAGAAGTCGATCTTCTCGAGCTGGTACGAGTTGTAGACGCTGGTGAGGCCACCGAAGTGGAAGATCAGCGGAACGGGAATGCCATCGATGAACGACTCGCTGTCTTGCGGGGCCGAGCCGCGCACGATGAGCAAACCGATTCCGAACGGAGGCCTTGCCACGCCGGGAAGGAGCTCGACCGCGCGTAGCGCATCACCTCGGGTCCCTGGGATGCGGGTCAGCTCTTCTTTGTCGATTGTGCGCTTCACAACCTCGCGTGGCGGCGCATCGATAACGGCAGTTTCGCCAAAGCCTCGGTACGCGGACCTCTTTTTTGCGCCGAGCCGGTAGATGACCTCGGTGACCTGCCCGGCGGCGAGCTCTTCTTCTACGTTCAGGTCGCCGTATTCGCCGCCCAGAATCGAGATTTCGTACGTCCCGGGCTCGAGATCGGTTGCGATGAAGGTCCCGTCCGATCCGGAAACCAGATCTCGGACGAGCTCGCCTCGCTCGTTGGCAATCTCGATGCCGACCGAGCCCGCGGCACTGTCATCCTCGGCGAGCAGAATGCTGCCCGAAAGCCAGCCCGTCGTGATCTCCTCGGGGGGCGTCTTGAGCTCGAAGACGTATCGGTAGCGAATGCGCGCGGCAATGGGTTCCCAGTCGGTGCGTGCCGGCTCGAAGACGAACTGGCGAGCGGCCGCGAGAGCAGCTTCGTCGAAGGCTTCTCCGGCCGAGAATGCAACGTTCACCTCGGTGACCAGCCCATCCTTGCCCACGACGATGTCGAGCTCGACCACCGTCTCCTCGGGCTCTTCGCCTTCGGTCTCGGGGTAGTCGGCCTCGACGAAGCGAATGAGCTTCGGCGGCATGATCAGCGGCTTCTTTTCTTCCTCGGGCGCGACTTTGGAGCCGCTCTGCGCATCAGCCCCATTCGAGACGAGGCTCACGAGCAAGAACACAGCTACAAAGCGAAGCACGGCCTCAGCATACGAACCGCAACTTGGCCACACAAACGGAACGGGCGCGCGCCGTCCTAGACAGCCAGACGTGCTCAGTCGGAGGAGCGGAGCGCCCGGAGCCACTGACCACTGAGGACGAACTTCGGGAACTTGTAAAACTGTTCGGAGAAGATCCGCGTCAAGAACTCGCCTGGGCCGTCGAAGGGCAGTGGCGGGTTGACCTCCTTCTTGTGGCCGACGCCTTGAACCGCGATGGAGACGAGTGGCAGAGCGAGGGAGAGCAGCGCCGCGAGCCAGCGCCCTTGGAACGCCGCCACGATGGCATAGACGACACCCAAAACGAAAAGCGGCACCACCACGATGTGGAGGAGCAGATTCGTGCGGTTCTTGTGAAAGTGCGGGTAGTCCTGCATGCGACGATGCTACTGCACTCTCCGGAGATTGCGAACGTATGCGAGCCTGGAGCCACGCGGGGTGCCGAGATGGTGAACAATCGGTGACGCAGAGGTGACGCCGTGTCGTCGCCCGGCTGTCAAACGGCTGTCACACAAGGGGCTCAGAGTCGGGGCGATTGGAGCGTGTACATTGAGAAAAGCGTATCAAAATCACTTGGCTTTCGTGGTTCTCCTAGGGGCCATCCTCGCGTCGTCGTGCACCTCGGGCAAAAGCCGCCAAGACGGGGACGGGCCTAAGGACACCGCACAGACGCGTCGGAGCTCGACTCTCACCATCAAGGGCTCCGACACGATGGTGATTCTCGCTCAGAACTGGGCGCAGGCCTTCATGGCCGCCAACCCGGGCAAGGTGATCCAGGTTTCCGGCGGAGGATCCGGCACCGGAGTCGCCGCTCTCATCAACGGCACCGCGGATCTCGCGAACGCCAGCCGACCGATCAAGGACAAAGAGCGCAAGCAACTCGCCAAGCGCCGCAACGCCGAGGCACAGGAGTTCCGAGTCGCCCTGGACTCGCTTGCGGTCTATGTGCCGGCCAGCAACAAGATTGAGTCGCTCACAATCCCTCAGCTCAAGAAGATCTTCCGAGGTCAGACGACCAACTGGAAAGACGTCGGCGGCGAAGACAAATCGATCCTGCTCTACAGCCGCGAAAACAACTCGGGCACGTACGCGTACTTCAAGGAGCACGTTCTCGATAACGACGACTTCGCCGCGACGGCACAAACACTGCCGGGCACTGCCGCTGTGATCAACGCCGTCAGCAAGGATGCGGGAGGCATCGGCTACGGCGGCATCGCGTATGCCGAAGGTGTCCGCACGGTGAAGGTAGCACCGGCCGATGGTGAGGCCGTCGAGCCCACGATGGAGAACGCGACGAGCGGCAAGTACCCGCTTTCCCGCTTTCTCAACATCTACAGCGCGGGCGAGGCCACTGGAATCGCCAAGGAATACCTTGACTTCGTGCTCTCGGACGCGGGCCAGAAGATCGTGGAAGGCGTCGGCTACTACCCGCTTCCCAAGGAAGCCACCGCAGCGGCAGAGTGACCGAACAGGTGCTCCAGGCAGGCGAACATACCGGCGTCCCGAAGACCCAGCGGCGCATCAGCCTTCGCCCGCAGCCCGCCAAATCCAAGTTAGCAAGCTCGTTTCGCACCCCGCTTTGGCATCGCGTAGCAGAGCGCATGATCGCCATTCTCGCGCTGGCCGCGGTTCTGGCGATCGCGCTCATCTTCATCTTCATCGCGCGTGAAGCGGTCCCGATGCTCTGGGAGGCGGAGTTTGCCGAAGAGGTGCAGATTCGGGACCTCTTTTTTGCCAAGGAATGGAGAGGCTACGACGAGCCGGTGTTCATATGGCAGCCGGTGGGCGAGCCAGCCAAGTTCAATGTGGTTCCGCTGTTCGTCGGATCGCTCAAGGTGACCTTGCTTGCGATGCTGATGAGCGTCCCACTCGGAATCGGCTGCGCGATGTTCGTCGCCCTCTATGCGCCGCGAGCCGTCCGTGAGGTCGTGAAACCTGCGATCGAGCTCTTGGCGGGCATCCCATCGGTCGTGCTCGGCTTTTTTGCGCTGATGGTGCTCGCGTCCTGGGCTCAGGCGACCTTTGGGTTTCACTTCAGATTGAACGCCATCGTGGCCGCAATGGGCCTGGCTCTCACGATCGTGCCGGTGATCTTCACGATCTCCGAGGACGCGATCCAAAGCGTGCCGAGCACCCTGACCGAGGCAGCCCTCGCCCTCGGAGCCCGGAAATACCAGGTCGCGCTGCGGGTCGTGCTCCCAGCGGCAATACCTGGCATTGCTGCCGGTGTAGTCCTGGGATTCGGCCGCGCCATCGGGGAAACGATGATCGTGCTGATGGCTTCGGGCAACGCCGCGGTCATGGAGCTCTTCGACTTCAGCACCAGTGTGCGAACGGTCACCGCAACCATCGCAGCGGAGCTCGGTGAAGTCGCACAGGGCGATCCGCACTGGCGGGTGCTCTTCTTGCTCGGCGTCATGCTCTTCGCCGTGACGTTCGTCCTCAACATTCTCGGCGACCTGTTCATCCAGCGACTGCAGAAGAGGCTGACCGCGTCATGAGGTACACGAGGAAAGACTGGCTGCTCGCAGGACTGACCGGAGCTTCGCTCCTGGTGATCCTGACGCTTCTGGCGGTGCTGCTCGGGCAGATCGTCTGGCACGGAGCACCCGTCATCTCTGCCGAGTTCCTCACTCAGAGTCCGGGCGCCGACATGATCAGCGGTGGCATCTGGCCGGCGATCTACGGCACGGTCTTCATGACCCTCCTGATGACGATCGCAGGCGTGCCCGTTGGCATCGCCACGGCGATTTACCTGACCGAGTATGCATCCCCGCGATCGCGCATCGCCAAGATGGTGCGCATCGCAGTGAACAACCTGGCGGGGGTTCCTTCCATCGTGTTTGGTCTCTTTGGGCTTGGATTTTTCATCATTTTCGTCGGCGGCAGCATGGACGCGCTCCTCTATGACGACCCGACGCCCGTCTGGGGGAAGCCCTCGATCCTCTGGGCCTCGCTCACCCTCGCGGTCCTGACCCTGCCGGTGGTGATCGTGACGACGGAAGAGGCGCTGAGAACGGTGCCTCAAGAGTTCCGCGACGCATCGCTCGCGCTGGGTGCTACGCGCTTCCAGACGGTCTACAAGATCGTCCTTCCCAACGCGAAGGGCGGCATCCTGACCGGCGTGATCCTGGCGGTAAGCCGCGGCGCGGGCGAAGTCGCGCCCATCATCTTCTGCGGAGCAGCGAACTTTCTGCCTTACCTGCCGACCGACCTTCGCGACATGTTCATGCACCTCGGTTACCACGTCTACGCCTTGGCGACGCAGTCACCGAACGTCGACGCGGCGAGGCCGACCCTCTTCGGCACCGTGCTCGTCTTGCTCGTACTCACGTTCTCGCTCAATCTGCTGGCGGTGATGATCCGAGCCCGTGCGCGCGCAGCCCTTCGATCATGAACAAGCTCATTGAAGCGGCCTCCGAAGCCCCCAACGACGTGAAGATGGAGACACGAGGGGTCAACGTCTACTATGGGGACAACCACGCCATTCGGGACGTCGATTTCGACATTATCGACCGGAGCGTGACCGCGCTGATCGGGCCCTCGGGCTGCGGCAAAAGCACCTACCTGCGCGCGCTCAACCGGATGAACGACACGATCGACAGCTGCCGATTCGAAGGCCGCATTTTGCTCGACGGCGAGAACATCTACGACCGGGGCGTCGACCCGGTGGAGGTCCGCCGCAGGGTCGGCATGGTCTTCCAGAAGTCGAACCCGTTTCCAAAGTCGATCTTCGACAACGTCGCTTTTGGGCTTCGAATCGGAGGCGAGAAGGACAAGGACCTGATCGCCCAGCGCGTCGAAGAGTCCCTCAAGGGGGCGGCGCTCTGGGATGAGGTGAAGGACCGTCTCCAGAGCTCGGCGCTCGGGCTCTCGGGCGGCCAGCAGCAGCGCCTCTGCATCGCGCGCTGTCTGGCGGTCTGGCCGGAGGTCATCTTGATGGACGAGCCCGCCTCGGCCCTCGACCCCATCGCGACCGCGAAAATCGAGGAGCTCATCCGCGAGCTGCGCGAAAACTATACGATTGTGATCGTGACGCACTCGATGCAGCAGGCCGCGCGAGTCAGCGATTTTACGGCGTTTTTCTACATGGGAGAGCTCATCGAACACGGCAAGACACAGGACATGTTCACCCGCCCCACCAGAAAACGTACCGAAGAGTATATTTCCGGTAGGTTTGGATAATGGCACGCCCCAGCGAACCGATGCGGAGTCACACGCACCAAGAGTTCGAGGCGGAGCTGCGCAATCTGAAGGATCGACTCCTCGCGATGGGCGGTCGATGCGAACAAATGATCAGCGTTGCGGTGCGCGCGTTCGAGGACCGCGACGTGAGCCTGGCCAACGAGGTCATGCAGGCCGACCAACTCATGGACGAGGACGAGGTGGAGGTCGACGATCTTGCCGTTCGCATCTTGGCACTTCGGCAGCCCGTCGGCCGTGACCTTCGCTTCGCCGTCGCCGCGGTCAAGGCCACGACCGACCTCGAGCGTATCGGGGACGAGGCGGTCAACATTGCGGAGCGCGCGATGGAGATGGAGCCTGCCGACGGTCTGAGCCCGCCCGGCTCGAAGCTTCCGGAAATGGCGCGACGCGCCCGCGCCATGCTTCGCGATGCACTCAACGCGCTGGTCGAAGAGAACCCGGGCAAGGCGCGCGATGTCTTTCAGCAAGACGACGCGGTTGACGACATCTACGGCGAGGTCATGGGGCTCTGCCTCGAGTACATGAAGGACGACCCTTCACGCATTCCGGACGGCATGCGGATCTGCAACTGCGCGAAGTACCTCGAACGGATCGCCGATCACGCGACCAACATCGCGGAGATGGTGATCTTCATGGTCGACGGGCGGGACGTCCGACACGGCGCGCACGGCGCCTGAGGGCGTCCTCAGCGATAGCCGGTCGGCGGGTACACTTCGTCGGGCGGCGGGCAGCCGTAGATCCTGCCGGTGACGATGATCGTCATTCCATCTTCGAGATCGGGGTGCGCCGATTCGAGGAGAATGTGGGTTGCGCCACGCTCGGCGGCCTGCTCGAGGGCGTCGTTCCTGGCGTGCGTGGCGTTCCCTCCGGCGCCTTCGACGACGCCGAGCTTCTCGCAGCGAGGCTTGGTGTTCACGATCCGTACGTCGGCTGCGGTCTCGGTGCTTGCGGGCTTGCAAGCCGCAACTGCGCAGCACAGCAACACGAACGAGGCGGCGGCTAGGCGGCTCAACTTAGAGCGAGGCCTGGAGCTGTAGACGGAAGGTCGTCGCGCCCTCTTTGAAGGTGTCTTCCCAGATCTGCGAGACATCGGCCTGAATCTTGAAAGGGTGTCGGAAGAAATAGTAGCTCAGAGAGAAGGTCGTCCCGTAGCTGTCGTTCAAGCTCGTAGCCGACCTCTTCGAGTTACTCTTGATGAGCGCCCCGCGCCCGGCAAACTCGAAGCCGGTGTGGGGGATGAGATAGCCGGCTTGGAGCATCCAGCCGATGCCGTTTCGTGGATTGGTCGGGAGCTCCGGGTCGTAGTCGGGATCCGTCGGCGTGATGCCGCCGATGTTGCGCTGGCCCGTTCGAAAAGCGAGCTCACTAATCGCCGAGAAGCCGCGCGCCTTGAAGATCGCATCGACGTAGACGAAGTGGTAGTCCGCCGTGCCGCCGTCGGCGAAGGGAACGCCAACCATACCGCGGTCCTGGTTCGCCTTGGCGAAGTATGAATACGTAGCGCCGATGGCAAGGCGTGGCTTCGTTCGCGCGAAATCCACCTCGCTGTAATCGCGGAAGATGCCCATCGGCAGGTACTCGACGCGGGCCAAGAACACCATGGCGAAGTCGGTGAACTGCGGGTTGTTGAGGCCGTTGCCGGTCGAAGCGCCGAGCACGTAGCGCATCTTGTTCTTACCGAGGAAGTCGCGTGAGCGAATGTCGAGGCTCATGTCTCGGTCGAGCGAGAACTCGGAGTTCACCCGCGAGCGGTCGACCATCTGCAGGTTACCCGATGAAATCACGCGCTGCCGGTTCGAGGAGATCTTGTACTGGCCGACACGGACTTGGATGTCGCGGTTCTGGGTGAAGTCGAGGTAGTAGTCGAGGACGACGTTGTCCTTGCGCAGCGGGTCGATCTCGAGCTTGTACTGATTGTCTTTGCCGAAGAAATGGCCCTGGAAGACGAAGCGCGCGCGGCGAAGCCGGAAATCGTTGAGGTTCTCGTCTGGCTCGTCGGCCTCTTTGGGCCCGGGGTCGCCGTGGACGTAGGTGTAGAGCATCTGCACGCGGACTCGAATGCGCAGCTGGAACTTGTCGTCTGCGCTGTTGATCTCGACGCCCTTACCTGGCCTGAACTTGATGTCTCCACGGTCGACGACGTGGTCTCCCATCATTTCGTCTTCGCCCTTGGGATGGAGCTGGTCGCCTGGGACGTCATGTCGAACCCGTTCTTCGGCGGCCGCTTCCTGGTCGGTCTCCGAGCTCGGATCGTACGTCCGCATTTCGGCCTCCGGCGGCGGAACCACGATGACCGTCGTCCCTTCCGGCGTCTCGGCTTGCTCGAGCGCCTGCTCGACGGCTTCCTGCTGTTTCGGAGGAAGGTCCTGAATCATTCCTTCGGTCGAAGGTTCCGCTTTTTCCTCGGGAACAGGTGCATCTTCGGCCAAGACGGGGCGAACTACGCTAAGGGCCAGGAGGGCCGGCAAAGCGAGAAAAATGAAGCGGGTCGGTGTCATTTGCCCGCGTGTTACGCGCCAAATGTGTCAGCTTGGTGACACGCGTGTGTCGCTCTTGGGGCTATCTGCACGGGGTATGGAAAGCTGGAATCGGGTCCATCCGTCACTGCTATCGACGTTGATCTCACCACCGATTTTAGACACCAGATGCTTCACGATCGATAGCCCGAGTCCCGTGCCCCCGAGCTCGCGGGACCGGCCTGCATCGACCCGGTAGAAGCGCTCGAAGACGCGAGGAAGGTGCTTGCTGGGAATCCCGGGGCCCGTGTTGGCAACCTCGATGAACACATCTTCCCCTTCCGGGGCAACCTCGACCCGCACCTCTCCCCCTGTGGGCGTGTACTTGATCGCGTTGTCGACGAGGTTCACCAGCACTTGCTCGAGCGCACGCTGTTCAGCCAAGACCGGAGGCGCATCGTCCAGGCCCGAGCAGATGACCTTCAAGCCTTTCGCCTTCGACTGGGACTCCAGCCCCCGAACGACTTGGTCGAGCAGGGCTCCGGCACGGACGGGCTCTAAGTCGAGCTTCAGCTCCTCGCCTTCGAATCGGCTCAGGTCCGCGAGGTCGTCGACCAAAGCCTGCAGGCGTCGAGCGTGCCGCAGAATGACGTCGAGGAAGTCCTTGGCGGATTCCGGATCGTTGATCGCTCCTTCTCGGAGAGTCTCGGCAAAGCCACGAATTGCGGTCAGGGGAGTGCGGAGCTCGTGACCCGCATTGGCAACAAAGTCCCTTCGAACCCGATCGGCCTCCCGCTCGGCCGTGATGTCGTAAAAGACTGCGACGACGCCTTGGTGATTTCGAAGCGGCGAGACGGATGCTCGAAGGCTGCGGCGTCCGCCCGCCAGCAAGCCGTCGAGCTCGATTTCGAGCACTCCGGAAAAGCCTTGCTGCGCATCTTCGACCGCTCGATGAAAATCCGGGTGCCGGATCGCTTCGACGGCCGTCTTTCCTTCGGGATCGAAGCCAATCAGGTCGGCCAGGACTTCGTTGCTGAGCGTGATGTGGCCGCCCGCGTCGGTGACCATCACGGCTTCGGACATGGCGTCGAGAATGGTCCGCAAGCGATCCTTGCGGCTCCTTTTCTTAAGCTCGCTCGTCGACAGCCCCTCAGCCAGGGCGTCGAGTGAACGCCCGAGGTGTCCGACGGCGCCTTGGCGCTGCATTCGAGCCCGAGCGCCGTAATCCCTCTCTGAAAGCGCGTTGACCAGCTGCTGAACGCGCCGCAAATCCCGGGCATCGCCGCGCGCTGCAATCCAAGCGAAGACACAGGCGAGCGCAAGGCCCGCGAACAGCACCGCCCAGGCCGGCAAGTCGGGGGCGACGCCGCGCCAAAGCGCATACAAAACCGCCATCATCAGAGCAATGGCCCCGCCTAGCAGCGTGTAACGTCGAATCACGATGGGAGAATACGCGGGCTCGGGCCCCTGACCAACCTAGGATTTGAGTGCGCGATAGCCTACGCCTCGAACGGTCTCGATGTGAGCGGCGCCCGCGCCGAGCTTCTCCCTAAGCCTTTTGACGTGCGTGTCGACGGTGCGCGTCTCGACGTTCGGCGAATACCCCCAGACGCGCTCGAGAAGCGCGTCCCGAGACTGGACGCGTCCTGCGCGGCTCACCAAGTCGAGAAGCAAGCGGAACTCGAGCGCCGTCAGGAGAATCTCCTCGCCTTCCACTTCGACTCTGTGGGCCGGAACGTCGATGACGAGATTGCCAAGCGCGATCACCTGAGGGCCAACCCCTTCGGCGGCGGGAATCGTTCGACGGAGAATCGCCTCCACTCTCAGCACGAGCTCTCGCGGGCTGAACGGCTTGGGGACGTAGTCGTCGGCGCCCACTTCGAAACCGACGACGCGATCGACCTCGTCGGTTCGCGCGGTGAGCATGATCACCGGAAGACGAACCGTTTGGGCGCTTCGTCGCAGTCGGCGGCACACTTCGATGCCTGAGATGTCTGGCAACATCACGTCGAGCACGAGCAAGTCCGGCTGGCTCCGTTGGATTTCGGCCAAGGCGGTCTTGCCGTCGTGGGCGACGGTGACCTCATGCCCAGCGCCTCGAAGGTTGATTGCCACCAACTCGGCCAGGTCGGTCTCGTCCTCTACGACTAGGATTCGCGAACCCATACTCAGTTGCCAGAAGCTTGCTCACCCCTCGTGACGTCCCTGTGACGGCCGCGTTCCAAGCGAGCAACCCCGAGTCTACACGGCGCCGGCCAAGTCACAACGCGGATCGACCCCAAATTGCAGTGAATTCTGCCTATCGGACTTATCATTTGAGCTGGGCGAGAAGGGATGAGAAGGTGGGCCGCGAGGTGTCATGAGAATACCACTTGCCAACCTGCTTGCGCGCAATCCCTTGCCCAAGGTGGGCGACCTGATGGCCGAGGTGATCCGGACCAGCGATCGAGTTCGGGTGCTGATCGAGTTGCTATCAGCCGGCGACCAGGCGGGCGTCGAACGCGTTGCCAAAGAGATCAGCGCGATGGAAGGGAAGGCCGACGACGCAAAGAATGCGGCCCGCTCGAGGATGCCCGTCCGCTTGATGATGCCAGTGGATCGCCGTGACGTGCTCAAGCTGATCAGCCAGATCGACGCCATTGCAGACTGCGCCGAGGATGTCGGCGTGCTGCTGACGATTCGCCCGCTGACCGTGCCCGAAGGCATGAAGTCCGTTCTCGAGCTTTTCGTGGATCGAGTCTTGGGTACGATTCAGGAGGCGGCAAAGCTCATCGACCTGATCGACGACTTGGTCGAATCCGGGTTCTCGGGGCCGCCGGCGGAGCGGGTCCTCGAGCAAGCGGCGATTCTTGGCCGCGCCGAGCACGAGGCCGACAAGATCCAAGATCAATGCGCTAGGGCTCTGTTCAAGGCAGAGGACTCGATGCCCCCGACTGCGGTCTTCATGTGGACCAAGGTCCTCAACAAGATTGGTGACATGGCCAATCACGCGGAGAACGTAGGGGATCAGTTCAGGCTTTTCGTAGCCGGCTAAGCAAACTTCGATGGAGCCAACGACGATCGTCCTGGCCGTTGCGGCCATCGCGGGCCTCTACATGGCCTGGAACATCGGAGCCAACGACGTGGCGAACGCCATGGGCACGTCGGTCGGCTCGGGTGCGCTGACGATCAGGCGCGCGATCATCGTCGCCGCGATCTTCGAGTTTGGTGGCGCCATGTTGGTGGGCGGCACGGTCACCCAGACGATCCGCAAGGGCATTGTCGACCTCGACGCGCTGGGCGGAGATCCAATGGTGATCGCCATTGGAATGACCTGCTGTCTCATCGCCGCGGCCATTTGGCTGAACATCGCGACCTATGCTGGCTGGCCGGTGTCGACGACCCACAGCATCGTCGGCGCAGTCGTTGGCTTCGGCCTGGTCGCCGGAGGCTTCAGCGCCGTGAACTGGCTGACGATGGCCAAGATCGCGGCAAGCTGGGTCATCTCTCCGCTTCTGGGTGGGCTCTTGGGGTTCCTCGGCTTCGTTTTCATCAAGCGACGCATCTTGAACGTGGACAGACCCTTGCTTGCGTTGCGGGGCTGGGGTCCGATTATGGTCTTCCCTATCTTCGCGATTCTCACGCTCAGCGTCCTGTTCAAAGGGCTCAAGCCGCTGAAGCTCGACCTGGCCTTCGGGCCTTCGCTCGGGATCGCCGTGGCGGCCGGGCTGCTGGCCAGCATGGTGTCCGTCCCGCTCCTTCGGAGGTTCACCGTCATCGCCTCCGAGGACAGAGCGGACAGCATGCACCGCGCGGAGCGGGTCTTTCTCGTCTTGCAGATCATGACGGCCTGCTTCGTCGCCTTCGCACATGGCAGCAACGATGTGGCCAATGCGGTCGGCCCCATGGCCGCAGTTCTTGGCGCCACCTCGGGCGAGCTCGGAGCCAAGGTCGCGGTTCCTTACCGGGTCCTCTTGATCGGCGCGGTGGGCATCGTCATCGGACTGGCGACCTACGGCTACAAGATCATGGCAACGATCGGCAAAAAGATCACCGAGCTCACGCCGTCGCGAGGCTTCGCGGCTGAATTCGGGGCCGCGACCACGATCGTGATGGCAAGCAAGCTGGGACTTCCGGTGAGCACGACCCACACGTTGGTCGGCGCCGTGATCGGCGTAGGCTTCGCGCGCGGCATCGGAGCCATCAACACGAAAGTCGTGACCGGAATCGTGGCCAGCTGGTTCATCACCGTGCCCTTCACCGCCCTTTTGGCGGCCGGTCTATTCGTCATCGGCAGGCTCTGGCTGAACTAGTGGCCGCCATCGCGCGCACGCGCTAAGCACGGCCCATGGCTCTGTCAGTCGGCATCGTCGGCCTGCCCAACGTCGGCAAGTCGACGCTTTTCAACGCCCTTTCCGAGAAGGAAGCGGAAGCGGCGAACTACGCGTTTTGCACCATCGACCCGAACGTCGGGATCGTCCCGGTGCCCGACCCGCGCTTCGACGAGCTGGTCGCGCTGTACGGCCCAAAGAAGGTGGTGCCGGCGAGCGTGGAGTTCGTCGACATTGCGGGCCTGGTCAAGGGCGCCTCCAAAGGCGAAGGAAAGGGCAACGCTTTTTTGAGCAACATCCGGGATGCCGATGCGGTGGCGCATGTCGTTCGTTGTTTCGAGGACGAGAACATTCTACACGTCGACAACCGTGTAGACCCCCTGGCCGACATCGAGACCATCGAAACCGAGCTGATCCTCAAGGACTTGGAAAGCGTTCAGAAGCGCCTCGACAAGGCCGAGCGTGCCGCGAAAGGACAGGACACGTTCGAGAAGAAGGCGCTCGAGGTCTGCAAGCGCCTCGCGGCATCCCTCGACGAAGGAAAGCCGGCGACCGCGATCGAGCCGAACGACGACGACGAAGCCCTTGTGATCCGCGACATGTTCTTGCTCACCAACAAACCGTCCTTTTTTGTCGCCAACGTGAAGGACGAGCAGCTCGCCAACCTCGACGAGGACCCACTCGTCGCTCAGGTCCAAAAGCTCGGCAAGGAGCGAGGCGTCCCGGTGGTCGTGATCAGCGCAGAGATCGAGTCCGAGATCATGCAGCTCGCCGAAGACGAGCGCGCGGAGTTCATCGAGTCGCTCGGCCTCGATGAGCCAGGTCTGCACAAAGTGATTCGAACCGGCTACGCCACGCTAGACCTGATCACCTACTTCACCGCGGGCGAGCCCGAGGTTCACGCCTGGACGATCGACCGGGGCACCAAAGCACCGCAGGCCGCAGGTACGATCCACAGCGACTTCGAGCGCGGTTTCATCCGCGCGGAGGTCATGAAGTGTGAAGACCTATTCGAGCTCGGCTCGGAGCAGGCGGTGAAGGCCGCCGGCAAGCTCGGGATCGAAGGCAAAGACTACGTGGTGCAGGATGGCGACATCATGCACTTCCGATTCAACGTTTAGAGCTCGTCGGGATAGGCCCTGAACCCGGTGATCGCGCCGCAGTCGGTCTCGAACAGGGCGATGCCGTCCTCGTCTTCGCCCATCGCCTGATTGTTGATTCCGGTGGCGCCGATTTTCAGGTTCGCATCGGTGTAGGCGAGGAAGTCGCACATTTCGCCGTACTGGAGCCCGCGTCGCAGGGTCTCATCGGTGTTGTTGATGAATCCGCACTCCGACCGCAATCGAGCCGCGCCATTGTTATTCATCGGAGGGTCGATGATCGAACCGATCGGCTCGCCGATCTTGTTCTTGATGTCGAAAACCGTCTGCATGCTCCCGTCCTCATGGACGAAGCTCAGGTTGAAGGACTTGCCCCACTGGTGATAGTGGCCGAGCACGTAGTAGATGTTGTAGTCGACCGTGTCTTCACCGAGGTGCTGTTGAGACGACTCGGTGAGGTCGCACATCATCGAGGTCCGTGACTCGGTCGGAACGCCATCGACGGCCGGCGGAATCGCGAGGTCTCCAATGGCGAAGCTGAACGGCGTGAGGCGAATCTGCACGTCTTCGGCAGGCACGGCCTCGACCTCCATCGTCATCGCGGTCTCGAGAGGTCCGGCGGTGATGTTCAGAAGATGGGTGCTGCCTACGATCACGCTCCGCGGAGGAATCTCGAGGGCGGTGCCCTCGGGAAAGGCCTGGAGCTCGTCCAAAGCCTGGGTCGACTGGGCGAAGAAAACGCCTCCGGCCGCTGCCGCCAAGTACTCACGGAAACCCCGGTCCCTGCAACGCCAGGTGCCTCCGAGCTGGGCGTCGGGTCCTTCGTTCCTCTCGTTCGGGGGGTACGCGGCCTCGGGGACGAAGAACCAGTTCGAGTGATGCCAGCCCCCCCCGTTGGTCTGCCGAACTTTCGTCACGTAGACCGGCTCCTCATTGCCAAGCACCCAGCTCTGACAGTAGATCGAGGTCTCCTCTGCGCGCTCGAGCATCTGCGGGTCGTGGTGAACTTGCCGCTTCCGCCGCTTCCAGCGGTTCCGGCGAACTCGGGGCTGCTGCTTTCGCCACAGCCGATGACTAAGAGAGTGAAGATGGTTGATAGAGTTATCAGGCGCATGGGCTTAAGGTTCCCCATTGGTGGCATTTGGGCGAGCGGATGGTCGTTGCGTTCCAGGGGGAGCGGGGCCAACGATCAAAGGCTTGTGATTCCGAGCGGCTACAGAACGTTCACCTCGATCAGCAGGTATTCGTTCGCCCCGTGGTTATCGACGTGGAAGAGCAGCTCCAAAGCACAAATGAAAGACACAGGGCAACGAACGATCGGCTAAGCATCTTGCCTCCGACCATACGCGCCGAGCGCGCGCCGGACTAGCTTTCCCGCGGAACGCTGAGCCGAACCTGGACGTCGGGTTTGACCTTCAGAGCTCCAAAGGCCGCCGTGTAGGGCTTGATGCCAAAGTCCGGCTGATGAATGTTGACCTCGGTGAGCCAGCGATCGCCCTGGGCGCGCACGCTCGTCTGAATGCTCCGCGACTTGCCGTACATCTCCAGCGTGCCTTCGACGGAAAACCCTTCGCCCCGTTCCACCACCTTGGTCGAATCGAATCGAATCTCTGGGTGTTTGCGCGTGCGCAGCACATCCTTGGTCACGTTGTCGTAGATCTTCTTCTTGTCGCCCTTGCTCAGCGTCGACGGGTCGTCGCGCCCATCGACCATCGCGCAGACGACTTGAATGCTGCTCGGATCGAAGGTCGCTTTGATTTGATGGGTCGTTTCGTCGACCTCGATGGAAAAGCGCTCGACCTGCAGCTTCAAATCGTGCGCAAGTCGGGAAAGCAGCCCGTCTTTGAAGGAGAAAAGAAGACATTTGGAGTTGTAGGCGTCGTACCGAACCATCGACGGCGATGTAGCGCACGGCCGAGGGATGGGCCAGTTTGTTTACAGTACTATTACAGTTAGGGCTTCTCGACGTAGTACGAGCCGAGAAGGATGAACATCTCTTCCTCGGTTGTAACTCCGCCGCCGACGGGACAGGCGTCACAGACACCACCTTCGCCGCAAATCGCGTCGTCGCCGTTGCAGGGCATTCCCTCGTTGGGTCCGCCAAAGCACGAGCGATCTTCGGGCACGCAGCCGCAAGTAAACAGACCGAGGCCGGCCTGGTTGGCGAGCGGCGCGAACTGGTCGACGAACTCGCAGGTCTCAGCATCCGGCTTGAGCGACTCCCTGCGCACCTCCGAGGGGTTGCTTTCGCCGTTGTCCCAGACCGAGCAGTAGACGAAGGTGCGATCCTCTTTGTTCGGGCTGTCAAAGCGAAGGATGTCGTCACCGTTGAACCGTTGGTAGAGCGGGTCGGCGTAGTCGAAGCTCACGTAATCCGCCTGCCGATCGGGGCGCGTGCAGGGGTCATCGTTGGGCGCCGTCGGATTGCCGCTAGCGTCGCAAATTTCGTTCGGCGGATACCACACGCGGAAATCCTTGCCGAACCGATGGGTGTGGGTGCTCAGCGTCATGAGACGGCCGTACCGTGGGATCTCAAAGCTCGCGCACGCCTCTTTGGATGAATACGCCTCGATACGTCCCATTCCAAAGATGTCGTCGGCGTCGAAGATCTGAGTGCGGGGATACAGCAGTTGATCCGGCGGCGCGAAGGTCAGGTTCATCCACTGCTCGACCGTCGTGTCGGCCTTGGTGAGGTTGAACGCGTGGCTGTCCCAGACGACGAAGCCCTTGACCGGAACCATTGCAAAAACGTTGGGCGGAAAGGTCTCCCGGAAGCTCGACTCCTGAGCCGTCGCCAGGTTCTGCCGAACCGACGCCCGGCCAAAGAAGCCTGCAATCGTACCCAAGTCTTGCGGCGCATTTCGATAGTTGATGCATGCGATCGTGGTCAGCGGCTCCGTCGCACATTGGCCGCGGGGCCCACACTCGTCGGTTCCGGGCGTGCACGACGTGCCTGAGCGGTCTCCACCCAGGCACTGCCAATTCTTCCAAACCTCATTCATCGGGTCGAGGTGGTCCGGATCGAGCGCGCAGACCGCGCCGTCGCCACAAACCGAGTCGTCTTGATCGCAGGAGTCGCCGTCGTTGTCCCCGCCGACACAGACGCGCGGCGGGACGTAGAACTCGATGATGCTGTGGTGAGATTGCGGGTCCTGGGCGAGGAGCATTTGGTCGTAGACGAAGCAATCCTGGCCTGGGCCGCCCTGAGCCTCGCCGCAGGGGACGGTGAGCTCCGCGGGAATCTGATCGGAATAGTCGTAGTAACTAACGAAGCAAACCTCTCCTTCACCCTCGGCCGGAACGGTCCAGCCGCCGGAGTAGAACTGCACGCCTTCATCATTTGCCGGGGCCGGAAGCGGTTGGATCTTGTTTGGCGCGAGGTCGCCTTGTAGCTCGCAAGACGCATATTGCTCCGAGCCCGCCACGATGCCGGTCTCGGGGGCTCCACCGCGAATCCAAGCGCGCAAAAGAGCCAAGTCGTCCTCGCTCAACACGCCGTTACTGGTCGGCATCGCGCCACCGGAGATCGGGTTCGGTAGTGCGCTCAGTTGGAAGCCCTCGGTCTTCGCAGCAACCTTCTGATAGAGGATGCTGAGATCCTGCTCGCCAGGAAACACACGCATGTAGTCTCCCGAGGTTGCTTCGACGTTGATCAGGTTCGCGTACGCGTTCTCGGGTCGAAGGTCGAGACCTGCGTTGGCGGCTTCACCGTGGCATGCCGAGGCGGTGCAGCCCTGCGCGTCGAAGATCTGCTGCTGCACCTGCGCGAACGTGCTGTCGGTATTGCACTTCGCCAACGTCGCGCTCGAGCTATCGGTTCCACATGCGGATAGGGTTGCAACCACGATCACTGCGAACGCGTATTGAACGGGTTTCATTAGTCACTCCAGACGGGGTTTCAGGCTAAGTTAGGGCCCGATTGTTCCTGATGAGCCTATCGGTGCAAGCAAAAATCTGAGTCGTGCTCACTATAAATAGGATTCCTGAGCGGAATTATTGGGCCTTTAGGGTGATGGCTCCGCTACAAAATAGGAGCCGAGTGGGATGAACATCTCGTCGTCGGTGGTCACACCGCCGTGAAGCGGGCAGGCGTCGCAGACGCCGCCCTCACCGCAAACCGAGTCGTCACCGTTGCAGGCAGCCCCCTGGTTGTCGCCTCCGAGGCAGACGCGCTCTCGGGCCGTACAACCGCAGTTCGCGAGAAAGAAAGAGCAGGTCGGTGTATTCGGCTTGGTCGACTCCCGCTTGACCTCGAGTGGATTGTCGGCGCCGTTGTCGTAGACCGCGCATGCCCTGAGCGTGCGGTCTACCTCGGCTGAAGAGGAGTAGTCGATCGGCGGGTCGTAGTACGTGTAGAGGGGGTCATCGTAGAGCCTGCTCTCGTAGTCCGGCGGGGCTTCTGGAGGGAGGCAACCGATCGTCCCGTCGTTACACGGTTCGTTGGGTGGCAACCAAATCCGGAACAGCTCGCCACGAGCATGCATGTGCGAGCTCAACGACAGGAGCTTCGCGTACTGAGGCAGCGTCCAGGTCATGCAGACCTCTCGCTTCTCAAACGGCTTGACAGTGCTCATCGAAAAGATGTTGTCGGCTTCGAAGATCTGCTCACGAATGAACACCCGATCGGACTCCGGTACGAAGGTCAGGTTCACCCACTGCTCGATCGAAGAGGCCTTCTTCGTGAGATTGAACCCGTGACTGTTCCAGGAGACGAAGCCCTTGAGCGGCAAGATCGAGTAGACCCCGGGCGGAGGCACGTCGATCGAGGTCGACTCCTGGGCGCCTCCAAGCGGAATCAACTTGTCTCCGCCCGGACCGCCGAGGCCGCCCCCCAAACCGAAGTCCTGCGGAGCGTGCCGGTATTGTACGCAGGCGACCGAGGTGACCGCCGGAGTCGTGCACTGGCTTCGCGCGCCGCAGGCACCGGCTACCGTCGGGTCGCAGGTTTCACCGGCCTTGTCTCCGTCGAGGCAGGTCCAGGGGCCCCAGTCGCCACCGTTTGGATCGGACTCGGGCGTGTACACGCTGATGATGCTGTGGTGGGACTGTCCGTCCTGGGCGAGCTCGTTGCGGCCGAATGCAAAGCACTTCCGGCCCTCGCCGAACTGGTCGCAGTCGACTTGATATTCGGCCGGCACGTCGTCGGTGAAGTCGTAATAGGACGCAAAGCAAACCTCGTCTTCGGACTCGCCTTCGAGGCCCCAACCCCCTGCGTAGAACTGCACGCCTTCATCCGGCGGGAGAGCAGGGAGCGGATTGATCTTGTTGGGGTCCGGCTCGAAGCTGCCAGCGCAGCCGAGGAGCTCGAGCGTTCCTCCGACGATGGAATCCGAAGGGGCGCCCGCCCTCATCCAAAGTCGCATCGCTGCGAGCTGGTCGGCGCTGAGCGGCTCCTCATCGACGGGCATCGCCTGGCCGAGATCGCCGAGGTCGGTGCCTCCGGTGCCAGCCTCGAGCTTGAGGTAGAGCAGGCTGAGCCCCTGATCGCCGGGGAAGACCCGTTCGATCGATGCGTCGACCGTGCTCGGCTGGCGGACCAAGGCATCAAAGGACGCTCCCGCACGGAGGTCGAGCCCACCGAGCATCGCGTCGCCGTGACAGGTGCTCGCCGTGCAGCCCTTGGCCTCGAAGATGGTCGCTTGGATTGCGTCGTAGGTGTTTGCGTAGTTGCAGTCCTTGAGAGTGGTGCCGCTGTTCGATTCGGAGCCGCACGCGGCGAGGGCGAACGAACAGATGGTGGTCAAGGCAAGCAAGGCGAAGCTGGGTTTCGGCATTCGTCTCATCGTCCTGGTGGGTGTGGCGCTGGAATACAAAAGGTCAACTGACTCCTAGTCAATTGACGGAGAGATGCGATTGGCGCAAGTCTTGCCCCTCCCCGGAGGACGCCGCAATGCCGCTCGAAACCTTGTTCAAAGTCGCAAACTACTCGGTCGTCCCATTCTGGTTGCTTCTGATTTTCGCGCCACGCTGGTCCTGGACGCAGCGATGGGTGCACGGCCCAGTCGTGCTTTTGCTTCTGACGCCAATCTACGCCTACATGCTCTTCGGTTACGGAACGCCGCCCGAAGGCATGGAGTTTGGGTCGCTCTATGGGGTGATGGTGGGTTTCTCGGTGCCGCACATCGTGGTCGCGGGTTGGATTCACTATCTGATCTTCAATTTATTCGTTGGCGCCTGGGAGGCTCGCGACGCGCAGCGGCGCGGGGTCCCTCATCTCCTGGTCATCCCCTGCCTAGTCACGACGCTGATGGTCGGACCCGTCGGGCTTCTGTTCTATGTGCTGGTGCGCTTCTTCACCAAGAGGGTCCTCGAGTACGACGAGGCGGGTACCCTCTGAGGCCCGGGTAGGCCGCGCACCTGGGAAGACGATCACGGTGCACAATTAAGATGGGGCCAGCGCCATCAAAGGCGCCGGCCCTCGTTGATCCGGACTCCCACCAAGGGGGGGAGCTCGCCTAAGGGCTAACTCGCCCGCACCTCCGGTGCGAGTCCGATTCTAGAATTGCTTTCCATATGCGCATTCCTCCCCCGGCGATGCCGGCGCTCTTGGGTCTCTGAGCAGCATGCCCAGACCACGCGGAGCGTTCCTTGGTGGTTAGACCCACGGATATCGAGGGCCAATTCACGGCAGCGAGTTTCCTTTCGGAGTTCGCACCAGTGCGGGACAATCTAGCCAACCGCCGCCAGCGATGAGTCGCATCGCAAAAAGGAGAACCCTTTTTCGGGCAACGCCACTCACGCCTTCAAGATACCCGCTACGCCCGATCGCGCCAAGTCCAGAACGGACTCAGAGCAGGAATTCGTCTTCTAGCTGCAAGATCTGAAGGTTGCGGCCGCGAAGCTGCGCAAGCTCTCGAAGCACCCTGGCCTCGAACGTGGGCTTGATGTGATAGAGCAGGATCGGAAGCGCATCGCTTTGCGTGAGCTTATCGAGCTCCGACGAAAGCATCTCGGGGGTGAGATGACGAGACGCCCATGCGAGGCCGGTTTCGTCGTTCGGAAACGATACTTCCATCATCAGCGCTTGAAGATCATCGAGTGCGTTGATTTGTGTCCAGAGATCTTCGGTCGGTCCGGTGTCTCCACCATAGACGATGCTCTTGCCATTCTGACGAATGATGAACGCGGAGGTGTCGACGGTGTGGTTCACCAGGACAGGTGTCACTTCGTAACCCTCGACGTCGGAAGCTTGGTTTGCTTGTACCTCGACGTAGCGCACCGTCGGCCCGTCCTTGGCGTCGATCTGCGTGAAGTCCGGCCAGATGATGTCGTTGAAGAAATGCTTCCGGAGCGCTTCGATGGTCTCGGGGATCCCAACGATCTCGAGCGTCGAACCGCCCTGCTGGCATCGGTTGTCCGCGAGCGTCGCGAGGTCGCGGACGTGGTCCATGTGGGGATGACTCACCAGGACCGAATGAATGCGCTCCTGCTCGTCGAGCGAAAGAGAGCTCGTGATGGCGCCCGCATCGATCGCGACGGTGTCGCCCACCAAGAAGCTCGAAGTACGATGCTTGGGTGTTTCGCCGCCATGACAACCGAGCACGCGGAGCTGCATCAAGAAGCCCCAGAATTTCGGATGAAATCGAGGAACTCGTTGAGCCGCTGTACGTCCTTGATCAGGACGAAGCCTCCCGAGACCTCCACTACGCCGACGCGGGTGAGCCGCCGTAGAGCTGTGCGCGCTTCGCTTGTTTCGACGCCAAGCGCCAGCGCCAGATCTGCGTCGGTGACGTCGGGCGCGGCAGAGCCATTGGCCTGCTCGAGGATTCGCTGAAGCTCGAGGATCACACGCGCGGTCATATCGTCTTCGAGAAGAAGATCGATGAACCGGTTCGCGTTCTCGATGCGTTCCGCGAGATGCCGAATCAAGCGAATCGCAACCTCTCCGCTTTGGGCGACCATTTCTTCGAGTTTGGCCGCAGGAACTTTCAAGAGCTCCGCCTCTTCGAGCACCTCCACAGTTGCCGTCCGAGGGCGACCCATGACCACGGCCATTTCTCCGAAGAAGTCCCCGGGGCCGAGTGTCATCACGACCCGCTGTCTGCCATGCGCCTCTTTGAGGACGCGAACCTTTCCGGCTCGAATCACGTACATCGACCCCCCAGGGTCGCCCTGACGAAAGACCGTCGTGCCCCCGGAAAGACGAACGCCAAATTTATCAGTCATGGACTGACTCGCCATCCTTCCCCCGACATTCAATGTACCCCGCTGCGAAGTCGACCGCCAGATTGATAGGCCGTAATCTCGTCGAGGGGCTTCGATGACGCTCGACTGGCAGCAAGTGCAGGAATTCGCGCCGGAGTTGGGCGTGGTGCTCGACTTCCTCTTGGCGCTGGCCGCCTCATCGCACGTCATACTGAACAAGAGTGACACCCGTGCGGCGACAGCCTGGGTTGCGCTGATTTGGCTCGTTCCGTTCTTGGGCTCGATTCTCTACATCTTCCTCGGCATCAATCGGATCAAGCGGCGCGCGAAGGTGCTCAAGTCTGGCGCCACCGATTACAGCGTTCCCTTGGACGAGGCCCCACGCTCTCCGGCGGATTTGGATCGCGAGCTCGGAAGCAGCCGGGCGCGCATGATCGAGCTTGCACGCGTCGTCGCGAGCGTCACGGAGCGGCCCTTGTTGGTGGGCAATCACCTCGATCTCCTCGTCGATGGGGATGAAGCCTATCCGGCCATGGTCGCCGCGATTCGTGAAGCGAAGAAATCGATTTCGTTC
Organism: Polyangiales bacterium; assembly: GCA_049645265.1. Classification (GTDB taxonomy): domain Bacteria; phylum Myxococcota_A; class Polyangia; order Polyangiales; family Houyiibacteriaceae; genus SG8-38. The sequence goes on along the minus strand of JBARTN010000303.1, from coordinate 39,295 downwards.
ATGAGCTATATCTTCGAAGCGGAGGGCGTGGGAGCGGAGTTGGTCGACGTGCTTGCTGACGCAATCGCTCGCGGTGTCGAGGTCCGCGTCTTGGTAGACGACGTCGGCGTGCGCTACGCCAGACCGCGCATCCATCGCGTGTTGAAGAAGCGAGGCGTTCCGGTTGCGAACTTCCTACCCGCCTTGCTCCCTCGGTCCTTCACTCATTTCAACCTGCGGAACCACTGCAAGATCCTCGTCGTCGACGGCAGCGTAGGGTTCACGGGCGGGATGAACATTCGGCAAGACTCGGTCTTGGCGTCCAATCCACGTTATCCGACCAAAGACTTACACTTTCGAGTCCTTGGCCCGGTGGTGGCGCAGCTCCAAGACGCGTTTGCTCGGGACTGGACCTTCACTACCGGCGAGCGCCTGGCAGGGCGACGCTGGTTTCCCGAGCTTGCACCAGCGGGAGAGACTCTTGCGCGGGGCATCAACGACGGCCCCGACCGGGACATCGACAAGCTTCAATGGATGTTCCTCGCAGCGATCGGCGCGGCACGGCGCTCGATTCGGATCATGACGCCCTACTTTTTGCCGGACGCGGTTCTGATGAAGGCGCTTCACCTCGCGGCGCAACGCGGGGTCGAGGTCGACATCATCGTGCCAGAGGTCGGGAACCTTCCAGTCGTACGATGGGCGATGTGGGGTCACTACCGACAGGTGCTGTACGAAGGGGTGCGGTTTTGGCTCACACCGCCGCCTTTCGATCATTCGAAGTTGTTCGTCGTCGACGGGTACTGGTCGTCGGTCGGCTCGGCAAACTGGGATCCGCGCAGCTTGCGTCTGAATTTCGAGTTCAATTTGGAGTGCTACGACGAGGGGCTCGGGCAAGGTCTCGAAGATCACGTTCGGAATCGCTTGATCGACGCGCGGCTACTGACGGTCGAAGAGCTCGACCGCCGTTCGCTCTTTCGCAAGCTGCGGGACGGGACCGCGCGGCTGATGACGCCTTATCTTTGAGCGCGAGAGAGCTCGGCCATGCAGCTCGCCGTTGCGGGAGCCGCGGCGGAATCGATGGAAAGATGCGCGCGAAGCACGGCCAGGTCTTCGGGCTCGTCGATGTCGTACCAAGGAGGGAGCATCGCGGGCCGCCGTGGAGCGTTCGCTTTGACGGTATCTGCAAGAGCGTTTTCCGTCGACCAGCGGACCCCTTCGAACCTCGGGCGAACGCGCCGGGAAGCCCCGATCGCGTAGTAGCCTCCATCCTGGGCTGGACCGAGCGTGAACGCGTTGTTTTCGAGGGAATCAAAGGCGGCGCCGATGAGCTGGATCGGCAGAGTGGGCATGTCGCTACCGATGATCACGACGCGTTCGTAGTCGCGGAGACCTTCGTCGAAGGCTGCTGTCAGTCTCACACCGAGGTCACCCTCGGGCTGAAGCCGTAGCGGGGTCCCGAGGCGCTTCGCCCAATCCGAGACGGTCTCGTCTGAGCCGGCGGACCAAAGTGCCAGGTGCACACGTCCCGCGGCGCGAACGCGAGAACAGAGCGCGATGGTGTCCTCGGCGAAGGCCCGGTACAGCCGCGCGGCGCCGGCGTCTCCAAAACGTGTCGCGAGCCGGGTCTTCACCGGTCGTGAGGTCGGCGGCCGGACGAATACGGCGAGCTGCGCTAGCTCCATGCGTAGCGACCTAGCAGCCAGAGGATCTTCGCGCCCGCACCGAATGAGCCGCGCACGGTGCCACTGACTTTCGAGACACCGATTCGACGCCGATACGAGACGGGCACTTCGCGATACGGTACGCCGCGCTTCGCGGCCTTGATCTGCATCTCGACCGTCCAACCGTAGTTGCGGTCCACCATATCCAGGGCCTGCAAGGTCTGCCAACGGATGGCGCGAAACGGACCGAGGTCGCTGTAGTGAACGCCGTAGAAGAGCTGGAGCGCGGCACAGGCGATCGCATTGCCGACACGCTGCTGCGGGCTGAGCGCACCCCGCTGCCGGGAGCCGCGCGCACGGGAACCGATCACCATGTCTGCATCGCCCGTCACGATCGGTGCGATGAGGGCATCGATTTCGTTCGGATGGTCGCTGTAGTCGCCGTCGAGAAAGACGACGATCTCCGGGGGGTCGTCCGCGAGGTGAGCAAGCGCCTTCAAACAGGCCGCCCCGTATCCGCGCTCGGGCTCATGGACCAGCTCGGCGCCGTTCTCGAGGGCCCGCTCCGCCGTGTGATCGGTCGAGCCGTTGTCGGCAACGACGACTCGTCGGACCGGCGGGCGCGGGATCTCGCGCAGGACCCGGGGGAGGGCCGCCTCTTCGTTTAGAGCCGGAATGATGACGTCGATGCGGGACAACGTGAGCCTACGGCGGCGAGCGAAACGGAGCACCGGTTCGCGCAGGCGGAGCTCCTACAGTTGCTTCGAGTAGTACTCGATGACGAGGTCGATTTCGAGCGCGAAGGGCACGGAGTCGACTTTCGGGGCGCCCTTGACCGTGGCCGTCGTCTTGGCCTCATCAAACTCGATCCAATCCGGGCGCGCGAGCCGCACGTCGTCGAGAGATGCGACAACAGTTGACAGCTCCTGGCTGCGCTCGCGGAGGCTCACGACATCGCCTTCTCGGACGCGGTACGACGGGATATCGAGGCGCTTGCCGTTGACGAGGAAGTGTCCGTGGCAAACGAGCTGACGCGCGGCAGGAATCGTCGGCGCAAAGCCGGAGCGGAAAACGAAGTTGTCGAGGCGACGCTCGAGCAGCTCGACGAGCTTGTCACCCGAAGGGGCCTTGCTGTGCACCGCTTCGTGGTAGAGCCCCCGGAACTGGCCTTCATTGAGCCCGTAGTTGAAACGCAGCTTCTGCTTTTCGAGAAGCTGCTTCTTGAAGTCGCTGATCTTTCGGCGGCGAGCCGACTTCGGCCCGTGGACGCCCGGGGGATACGGACGATCCCACATGGTCTTGCGTGAAAGACCGGGAAGGTCGATGCCGAGCGCCCGCATGCGCTTTACCCTGGGTCCTGTGTATCGAGACATCTATAAAGGCTCCTGGCGCGAAATCCCTGAGCTTTTGCACGGCCCGCGCGAGGCGGCCCTTATACGGCAATCTGCGGGGGAGGCAAATTGACCCGGAAACCAGCATCGAAGGCCCGGGCGGCCGGCTAGCTTAGCCGCGAAATTCCCGGTAATCAGGCGGTGTGGGGGAGTCCAGAACCATTCATTTCGTGTCGCTGGGATGCGCGAAGAACCGCGTCGATACCGAGGTCATGCTTGGCGTGAGCGACCAGTCCGGCTTCAAGATCGTCGAGGACCCCGCCGAGGCCGAAGTGATCGTCATCAACACCTGCGGCTTCATCGGGCCCGCCAAAGAGGAGTCGCTCGAGACGATCCTCGAGATGAGCGCCCACAAGGCGAGCGGCAGCTGCGAGAAGCTGGTCGTGGCCGGCTGCCTGTCACAGCGCTACCCCGAAGAGCTGTCCCGCGAGCTTCCGGAGGTCGACCACTTCCTAGGTTCGAGCGACATGCTGAAGTTGAAGACGGTGCTCGACGGTGCCAAAGAACGGATGCTGGTGGGCAACCCGGCGCAGTACACCATGCGCGCCGACGACCCAAGGGTCCTCTCAGGCCAGACCCATCGCGCATACGTGAAGATCGCCGAGGGCTGTAACCGAGAGTGTAGCTTCTGCGCAATCCCGTCATTCCGCGGCAAGCAACGCTCGCGCACGATCGAAGATCTGGTTCGCGAGGCTGGCATCCTCGCGGCCGCAGGGGTGGTCGAGCTGAATCTGATCAGCCAGGACACGATTGCGTACGGACGCGACCTTGCCAAACGAGAGTCGCTTGCCGAGCTCCTCGCGGCGCTCGCGGAGGTCGATGGTATTCACTGGATTCGCGCTCACTATCTCTACCCTGAAAAGCTCACCGACCCACTCATCGAAGTGATCGCGCAGCACGAGAAGGTTCTCCCTTACATCGACATGCCGCTTCAGCACGCGTCGGATTCGATGCTGCGCGTCATGCGGCGCGGACACGGTGGCGACCGCATGTACAAGGTGGTCGAGCGCTTGCGCCGCGCGATTCCCGATCTCGTCTTTCGAACCACGTTCATCGTCGGACACCCTGGCGAAACGGAGACCGACTTCGAGGAGCTTCGGCGCTTCGTCGAATGGGCCGAGTTCGATCATGTCGGTGTGTTCTTGTACTCGCCGGAGGAAGGCACCCCGAGCGGTGACATGGCCGACAGTGTGGATTCCGATGTCGCGGAAGCGCGGCGCGATGCGATCATGGACGTACAGCGTCCGATCAGCCGTGAGCGCTTGGATCTGCGTGTGGGCACCGAGCTCGACGTGCTGGTCGAAGGAGTCAGCGACGAAAGCGACTTGCTGCTCCAGGGGCGCTGGTGGGGCCAGGCACCCGAGGTCGACGGAAGCGTATACTTGGCGAATGGGACGGCGCGGGCGGGCGAAATACGGCGAGTTTTAGTGACCGACGCCGCGGACTACGACCTGATGGGCGACTTCATCGATGCTCCGGGCGGGCGCGACGCACCCGCCGACGCAAAAGATCCCAGGCAACCCAAAGTTAAGCTACGAACCGTACCGTGAAGTGGACTGGGCTCGCTCTCGTGCTCGCGTCGCTCGTAGCTCTCAACGGCTGTGCGACCGCGGTGCCAGCGATGAGCGGCGGGTCGACGACACCGAAGAACCGAACCGACCTCGGCTTGGGTGGTGCTGCGCGGGTGCCGCTCGGTGATTTGAAGGACCCCGCCGTGCTCGACCCGGGCGAATCGCAATACCGCTACGCAGCAGACGCGGGCGGTGTGGTGCCAATGGCGTACGGACGCTACGGAATCGCCAGGAACTGGGACCTGGGCTTGATGGTTTCCGGCTCCACGGTCAAAGCCGAGGCGCGCTACGAGAGGGTGCTGCAGGAAGGGACCACCCGATCGAGCTTGATCGTAGGCCTTGCGCCGTACGGGGGATGGATTCCCGACCGCGATCGATCAGGCAGTGGCGGGCGCGTCGGGTTCGAGGTTCCGTTTGTCTACGGAGTCGACTTCGGAGGGATCTACGAGCTCTGGTTGGGAGCGCGCGGCAGTGGGGAGTACGTCTTTGGCGACTTCCAAGTCACAGGCTCCGAGCAAAGGGCCAGCGGAGCGGGCGTCCGACTGGGGCCCGTGATCGGCATGGCGCTCGGCGTACGCCGGATTCATGCGCTGGTGGAGCTGACAGCCGCGTACGAACATTGGTTCATCAACCACGCTGGAGGCTCGCTCGACCGCGGCGGCTTTGTACTGATTCCCGGCTTCGGGCTACGCTTGCGCCTCTAGCGCGCTCTCGCGGCTCAGGCGGCCTTGGGCCGGCGCGATCGCCGTGGCCTCGAGCGCTTGCTCTTCGGCTGCGGCTTTTGTTCATCGCTCCGGAGCAGGTTGCCGACGAAAGCACCCATCAGCGCCATCATCGTGGCCATCAAGACGCCGAGCACATAGGCGCCCGTCGAGAGTTGGTACACGTCCGCGATGCTCGAGAGGTAGACCATGCTGGGAATCGCGGCGAGGAACCCTCCAACCGGCGGCTCGATAAAGTTCTTCCCGGGCGAGACGTAGTTGATCACCCCGGCGCCGACGAACCAAAGGATGATGATGATGACGATGCCGGCAAAGCCCTGCGGATCGTACGCAGAGATGATGAGAGGCAAGAGCGCCAGGGCAAGCGCCGCCATCACGAGGAAGAGACCAAACGAGATGAACACCCAGCGGAGCTCGAACTCGTCAGGCTGATTCCGACGGGCGTAAAGCTCCTCTTCACTGAGCTCCGACGCGAGCTCCGACAGACGCGCTCCACACGAGCGACAGCGCTCCGAAACTTTGGGATTGCTCGCTCCACATACGTGGCATTCGATCTCTTCGGCAGCCATATCTCCCTCACTCGACTTGTCGCGTGTCCCCGGGACGCATTGTCTACGGCGGACCGCCGGAGCGCAACTGCCTGTACATGCGAGGGGATCCGAGCGTACTTGACGCGGGGTGCCGGGCGGCTACCTTCCCGCCGCGCCCGAAAAACCGGGCTGAAGGAGGCCTCAAGTGGCCCGTTTCATCGACGAGCTCAAGCGTACGCATAGTTGTGGTGAACTGAGGGAAGAGAACATCGATCAGGAGATCGTACTCTTCGGCTGGGTGCAAAACCGACGTGACCACGGCGGCTGCATCTTCATCGACCTACGCGATCGCGATGGGCTGACCCAAGTGGTCTTCGACCCCGAGACGAGCGACAAAGCCGCGTTCGAAACCGCGGACAAAGCACGCCCGGAGTGGGTGCTCGGCATCCGCGGCAAGGTTCGCGATCGGGGTGCCAAGGATGACGGCACGAGCCTTCGCAATCCGCGGCTCGCGACCGGGGCCATCGAAGTCATTGCGCTCGAAGCGACGATCTTCAACAAGGCGGAGACACCACCGTTCGAGATCGAAGATCAGATCACGACCGGCGAGGACAAGCGCCTCGAGTATCGCTATCTCGATCTGCGACGCCCGACGCTTCAGAAGAACCTGATGATGCGGAGCAAGCTCAATCATCAGGCCCGCAACTATTTCAACGACAACGGGTTCATCGAGGTCGAAACACCGTTCATGGTGAAATATACGCCGGGTGGCGCACGGAACTTCTTGGTTCCATCCCGTCTTTACGGCGGCCACTTCTACGCTCTCGCCGAAAGCCCGCAGCTCTACAAGCAGCTGCTCATGTGCGCCGGCTTCGACAAGTACTACCAAATCGTTCGCTGCTTCCGCGACGAGGACCTGCGCATCGACCGCCAGCCGGAGTTCACCCAGATCGACGTCGAGATGTCGTTCATCAATCAGGACGACCTGTTCGAGGTACTCGAAGGATTGGTGTTCCGGCTCTGGAAAGAGGTCCTGGGGGTCGACCTGCTCGAGCACTACCCGAGTGGTAAATTCCCGCGGATTCCCTATGCAGAATCGATGGAACGCTACGGCAATGACAAGCCGGACATGCGTTTTGGAATGGAGCACGTCGACCTGACCGACCTCACCGTCGAGCATGACGGCGGCGGAATCGGAATGTTGGAGCCGATTGCGAAGAAGTTCAGCGACGGTGCGTACCGACGCGACCTTCCTGCGGAGGTCGTGAAGGCGATGGTCGTTCCGTCTGGGCACGGCTTCTCGCGCAAGGATCTCGATGCGCTCGAAAAGTTCGTGGGTCAGATGGGCGCCAAGGGTCTGGCGCGGGCCAAGGTCGACGGCGAGGGCAACTGGCTGCAAAGCCCGCTTGCCAAGATGGTCACGCCCGGGTTCCGGAAGGCAGTGAACGAGAGGGTCGGAGCAAAGGACGGGGATCTCATCTTCTTCCAGTTCGGACCGACGGCGAAGGTCCACACCGTGATGGCCAACCTTCGTCTGCATGTCGCGCGAAAGCTCGGCATGATTCCCGAGACCGGAAGCGCCGGGAATTGGAACTTCCTTTGGGTCGTCGACCCGCCTTTGTTCGACCGCAACGAGGAGAAGAAGCGCTGGGAAGCCGCGCACCATGTCTTTACTCGCCCGCACGACGAATGCATCGACTTGCTCGAGAGCGACCCTGGCAACGTTCTTTGCTATCGCTACGACCTCGTGCTCAACGGCTTCGAGATCGCGGGGGGCTCGATTCGGTTGCACGACCCCGAGGTCCAGAAGAAGGTCTTCGAAGTGATCGGCCTGAGCGACGAAGAGGCCCGCGAGAAATTCGGCTTCCTCCTCGACGCGCTCACCTACGGCGCCCCGCCCCATGGCGGAATTGCGTTGGGTATGGACCGGGTCGCCATGCTGGCCGCAGAGACCGAGTCAATTCGTGACGTGATCGCGTTCCCGAAGACACAGCGGGCCAACGACCTGATGACCTCCGCGCCCTCTCGAGTCGACCCCGAGCAGCTACTCGACCTCAAGATCAAGACGCTCGAGTAACCACCTGGGCGCGGCCATCAAGACCAAGGTCCCCAAACAGCAGGCGGCAGCGCGAGCCCGCAGGGCGAAGCCCGGCGCAACGCGCCGCCAAGGCAAAGCATAGCGAATGCCGCGGCAGGGAGGACTACGGGTGCGGGCGGGCGGGCGGTGTAACTAAACCAAATCACGCCCCCAGCCACCCCCCGCCCCACGCAATTACCCCAGTTGAATAGCCGGAACTTGCGCTACGTCTGTAATCCCGGACAATGGGAAGCATCATGAAAGCCGTCGTCACGAGTTTGTTCACCGCCCTAGTCGTTCTCACCACGGCCCTGCCGGCCCTGGGCGAAGAGGGGGGTCAGGACATTAAGAACTGCTACAACATTCGGGGCGAAGCTCGCTACGGCGCACTAGCGTACAAGCACATCGTCATCGTGACCAACCGTTGCGACATGACGCTTCAATGCGAAGTTTGGACCGACGTCGATCCGTCGCCGCGGCAGTCGGTCGCCGTGGAGCCCAAGGGCACCGCCGAGGTCCTGGTCCGCGCGGTCTCGCCGGCACGCGCATTCAAGGCGTTTGGCGAGTGCAAAAAATAATGCGCGAGTAGCGCGCGTTCAGTAGAGCGGGTTGTCTTCGCTCTTCTTGAAGAAGCGTTCGAAGATCGCGTACCCGTCGAGCAAGCGGTCGAGCTCGGTGTATTCATTCGGTTGATGAGCCTGAGCCGCGGTACCGGGACCTAGGTTGACCCCAGGCACGCCGATCGCGTCGAAGCGTGCCACGTCGGTCCACGCTTGCTTGCTACGAACGCCGTCCACGCCGCAGCGCATCAAGTGCTGGATGTAGCGATCGGTGGCGTGCGGACGACCCGCGGGCGAAAGGTCCGTCGCCTGAATCTTGCAGTGGTCCCCTGCGAGCTCGCGTAGCTCCGCGAACGCCTCTTCGGGGGTGCGCCCCGGGGCGAAGCGATAGTTGACGTTGAGGTCTGCCTGACCGGGAACGACATTCCGCGGACCGCCGCCTTGAACCACGGTCGGAGTCATCACCTCGCGGAACACGTAACCATCGAGCTCGACGTCGTGTGGTTCCCGTCGCTCGAGCTCGCGAATGAAATTCGCAGCTTTGTAGAGTGCGTTGTCCCCTTGCCAGGGCCGTGCGCTGTGGGCGGTTCGTCCGTGAAAGGTAAGCGTCGCGTGAATCGAGCCCATCGCGCCAAGCTGCATCTGGTTGTCGCTCGGCTCCAGGCAGATCGCTAGGTCGAGATCGTGGAGATCAGGGTGCGCGTCGAGGATCGGGCCGAGCCGGTTTTCCTCGAACGGGCCTTCTTCCCGCTCGTAGAAGATCAGAGTGAGATCGCAGGGCAGCGCATCGAGATCGAGGCGCTCGACCAGCTCGATCATGATGGCCAAGCCGGACTTCATGTCGGCCGCGCCCGCGCCATAGAGACGGTTGCCCTCGATGCGCGGCGGCCCGTCATGCTGGGTGCGCACCGTGTCGAGATGACCGACCAGCGCAATCCGTGGGGCGTCTTTCCGCGCTGCCGCATGAACGATCAAGCTGTCGTGGAAACGCGTGATCGGCTCGCCGCCCAAGCTGCTCGTCAGTCGAGCTTCGACGTGATCGCAGATCTCCGCTTCCTCTCCGATCGGGCTTGGAATCCGAGTGAGGGCGAGCAGCGTGTCGCGAAGTGCACGGGCGATTTCGGCCATCGTTCCGGAGCCTAGCAGGCGGCTCGTGCAGAGGCCTATCGAGCCACGTCTTCGGGGCGGTCCCAGTCCTCGAGCGCCCGCTCTACCGCCTCGCTGAGCGGCAGCGCCTCCACCTCGATCGACGCGAAGAGCTTTTGAAACGACCTCTCACCGCGCGAAATGGCTTCGGCCAGAGCGTCGGCAAGACGGAGGGCGTCGTATCGAGCGAGCATGGGCTCCCAGGGCGCATCCGCTGCCCGCTTCGGGGCGACCACGATGGCAGTGCTGCGATAGTCGCGGGCCTCTGCGAGGGCTTCGGAACTGACGAAAGGCATATCGCAGGCGATCGCGACGAGCTCTGACCGATGGGTTTTCAACGCGTGACGTAAGGCGGCATGAAGGCCGGCGAGTGGACCAGCGCCCGGAGGATCGTCGTCGAGGCGGAGCACGCCCTCTGCGAGCCCTGCGTAGGGCGCCGCTTCGCCGACGAGCACGCGGTCGAAACCCGCCTCGCGGCCGCGGCGAATTAGCGCTTCGAGGATCGGCTCAGGGCTGCCCGGAATCGAGAGGAGCCCTTTGTGCTGCCCCATCCGGCGCGACTTTCCCCCGACGAAAATTGCAAGGAGCGGCGGCGCCAGCATGACCGCCTAGGCCGGAAGCCCCGCGTCGCTCGGGAGGCGCGATTCGAGCTTTTCGACGACGCGATTGAGTTGGTCTTGTTGAATCGCGCTGGTGATGAAGTTGGTCACGAAGACGGTGGCGTAAGAGGCGACGTCGAGAATGACCGCGATGATGGAGGTGTCTTGCACGGGACCGAGGCCATTGCGCTCTTCGAACTCGGCGATCTGCTGTGAGATCTGGTAGTCGACCCAGATGCCGTAGATTGCGAAGGTGAGGAGCACGAAGAGAAAGTCGAGCCAGAACGCGTGACCGGTCGGCGTGCGTCCATCGAGCGCTTTGAGGTCTTCGTAGATTCCGTGGTACCAAAAAGGGAGATAGAGCCCAAAGGTGACGACGCTGAGAACCAACACCAGGGCAGGTTCACGTCTGTGGATGCTCGGAGCTGTCATCGAAGGGTCCCTTCCCGCTCGCGCGCGGCTCTAGGTCGGCTAAGTTTCGTCCCATGGACGATGACAGCGCGCAAGTGGCAACCGTTGCTGTGATCGGTGATGTTCATCTCTTCTGGGACGACGCCGACGTCGCTTTCTTCAACCGCGGTGGGTACGATCTATTGCTTTTTGTAGGCGATTTGGCGGGATATACGCAACTGCGAGGGCGCCGCGTCGCGCGTTCGCTCCGCCAGCTTCGCGTGCCAGCGATGTGCATTCCCGGCAACCACGACGGCCTTCACGCATTTCAACTCGGCGCGGAAATCGCACCCCGCGCACACCGCCTTCGAAACGCGTTTTGCCAAGGTCAGGCCGGTCGCTGCGCAAGCCTCGAGCGCGCGCTGGGCGACGTCGAGCTTCTCGGATACAGCCGACGCCGCATCGCCCCCGCCGGGGTTCCATTGAACATCGTGGTGTGTCGACCGCATTCGATCGGTGGAAGGCGCCTAGCCTGCCTTCGCTATCTCGCAAAACGGTACGGCATCGACTCGATGGACGCATCGGCCGCGCGATTGAAGGGTCTGGTCGACAGCTGCGACGACGCGCCGATCTTGTTCCTCGCGCACAACGGGCCCACGGGTTTAGGCGACCGCGCGGACTCGATCTGGGGCTGTGATTTTCGCAAGAAAGAAGAAGACTGGGGCGACCGGGATCTCGAAGAGGCGGTGCAGTACGCGAAGAGCTGTGGCCGGACCGTGCTCGCGACCGTCGCCGGCCACATGCACCGCAAGACGAAGTCGGGAAAGCGACGCCCGGCGCAAATCACGCAAGACGGAGTCCTCTACGTCAACGCCGCCGAAGTCCCGCGACACCGCAAGGAAAACGGAACGAAAAAGCGCCACCACGTAAGGCTCGCGATCCGCCCAAAATCCACGTCCGCCGAAGACCTCTGGGTCTAGGGGTCACGCTAGCCGCCCAGGGGCTGCGTTTGTGCTGCCGAGAGAGCGGCGTCGATTGTGTTGAAGCCAGCCAGCCATCCGAGCGTGATGAACGTTGGCGGTGGCAGCGTGATTTCGCCGTCTAGATCGAAGCCCCCTTGAACGCCAGCATCCCCACGCCCTACGGCAACTTCGTCTTCGCCCCCGCCATTTTCAGCACCCGCTTGAAGTGCTTCTTCTCCACCGGCTGGACCGAGAGGCGCGAGCCTTTTTGCGTGACCCGCATTCCTTCTAGGGCCGGGTGGTCCTTCAGTGTTTGAAGTGGAATCTCCTCGGCGAACTTTTCGACGAACCCGACGTCCACGAGGGACCAGCGGGGATCGTCCTTCTTGGACTTGGGGTCGTAGTACTTGCTCTTCTCGTCGAACTGGGTCGGGTCTGGATAGGCCTTGCAGCAGATGCGGCCGATGCCTGCGACACCAGGGGGATTTGCGCTGGAGTGGTAAAAAATGACGAGGTCACCTGCGGCCATTTCGCGCATGAAGTTGCGAGCCTGGTAGTTTCGAATGCCATCCCATGGCTCGCGGCCGTCGCGCTCGAGGTCATCTATCGAATAGCTCTCGCGTTCGCTCTTCATGAGCCAGTACTTCACGGCACGCTTCGGCATCGGCAGACTATGTCACAAATGCACAAGCGCGGAACACCCCCGCACCGGCCAACCATACAACCGGAGAACGGCTAGGGACGGGCGTGCTCGCGGGCGTAGCGGGGCACGGAAAAACGCGTCACGGGGTTCCATCGAACGGCTCGGGATGGGCAGCACAGGGAGTGGGGGGCGAGGCCAGACGTGAGGTGCATTAGGGAGCCAGCCGAGCGGGCACCCCGCGACCGAGCACGCCCATCGCGAGCCGTTCTCCGATCGTATGGTTGTTGTTCGGGGATTTGACCCGGTTGGGTGCATCAGTGGATCATGGCGGGGCTTTGCGTTCGAACTTGATGAAGGGCCTTCTGGCTGGCGTTCCACCGCTCCTTGCTTATCTGAGCACCGCGTCGGGGTTTGCGCATTGGCTCGATAGCGGCGAGTTCGTCGCGGCGGCAGCGGACTTCGGCATCTCGCACCCACCCGGCCATCCACTGGCGTCGATCGTCCTTGGCGCAGCGAATCTATTGCCCATCGGCCCGCTCTCTTTTCGTGTCGCCGTGATTTGCGCCGTTCTTCTTGCGATTGCCGCGGTCGCCTTGTTCTTTGCCTTCGAGACGAGCTTGAAGGTGAGCGATGCGATCCGGCCCTCGCTGCGCTTCCCTCTCGCGCTCGCGGCAAGCTGGTGGGTTGCCGGAAGCCAGGGCTGGTGGTTTCAAGCGGTGCGACCGGAGGTGTACGCCCTTCAAGCCGCACTCCTTTGTATCGCGATGGAGCGTCTGCTTCGCGTTTCGATTTCGGGGCAAGAGGGCGACGTCCGTCCGCTGTACCAAGCCGCCTTGGCGCTCGGCCTCGCGCTCGCCAACCACCATTTCATCGCCCTGCTCGCCATCGTGCCATCACTCTGGCTCTTGCTGGGCATCTGGAAGACTTGGGGATGGCGGCCTTTCGCATGGTCGACCGGATTCGTGAGCGCTGGATTGATGACTTACCTCTACCTGCCATTGCGAGCGCTTCAAGAACCGTTCTTGAATCTCGGAGATCCATCGAGCCCTGGACGCTTCGTTTGGGTCATCACCGCGCAGGCCTTTCAAAAGAGCATCTCACCGGAAGCCGTCGCGCCATTTGGAGAGACCTTCGCCGACATTCTGATCGCAATGGCTCGGGACCTCCACGTCCTGACGCTCGTGATGGCGCTCCTCGGCGCTTACTTCATGCTCCGGGTCAGCTCGTCCCGAAAATTCGGTCTTTTCTGGCTGACCCTCTGGCTGGTGTACGTGCTCGGTCGCGCCACGCTGGGCTTCGTTCGCGGCAACCCCGACGCGATTGCCTACTTCATGGTTTCGTATGCATCGCTCTCGATCTTCGCGGTCTTCGCCATTGGCGTTTTGCTGTCTGCCCTCGCCGAAGCGGTGCCGAGCAAGCCGAAGCTGGCGCCCGTGCTCGGGGGGATCCTTGCGATCGCGGCGTCCCTCCAATTCGTTCGCTCGCTCGATGCCTCGACACTCGCGAGCTTCGTCGATACGGACGTGTTCGATGATGGGCTTCGACGCTCGCTACCCGCCCGTTCGATCGTCCTGGTACACAACCCGCAGACGATCTTTCGCTACTGGGGTGGCGAGGCCGAGGAGCTCAATCGGCCGGACGTCACGATGATCCCGCTCCCCCTGCTCAGTTACCCAAAGCTCGTGGACCGCTACGTGAGAGACGAGCCCGAGCTAAAGCCACTTCTGCGAAGCTACGTCCTCGACGGCACCCTGAGCGCGCCGGAGCTCCAAAGCCTTGCTGCGCTTCGGCCGGTCTACGTCGAGATGGACGTGAGAGTGACCCAAGAGATGATGGACCTGCTCGTTCCCGAGCAATTATACCATCGCGTGCTGACGGCCGACACGACCAACACCGACGAGGCGCGGGCGATGCATGAACACACTGCGCTTTGGGGAGATCTGTACCAACGGATTGGCCAACCGATCGACCCGCACACCGAGGTCCAATTGATTTGGCGCCATTACACTGATTCCCTCTATTTTGCGGCCATCGGCGACACGAACGCTGCGCTTCGAACCGTGCGCGCCGGCCTCGCTCTCAATCCCTACCCGAGGGAGCTGCTGATGCTGCAAGAGGCGTTGAAGAACGCTTCGCCTGGCGAGAGGATCGACGTCACACCATTTACGATTCATTGAGCGAGATGCTCAGCGCGCTTTGCGCTCGGCCCGGCGCGCACGACGGTAGACCTCGTAGAGGCTCTGACGGACTTGCGGGGGCACGCTTTTGCGAAGATCGATTTTCCAGGCTCGATCCTGATTGATTAGAACGACCGGTGTAAGCTCGACCGCCGCGGAAGCGGCGCGAATCTTTGCTATGTCGCCTTCGAGGCTGATCTCGAGCTCGTCTTTCCCCGCTACCAGCTGCCCGAAGATGAAACCACCCAAGGCTTGATCGTGCTCTCCTTGCCAATCCGAGAAGCACGTTCGGAAGAGCTTCGAATCGAGGAGCTCGAATCGCTCGTGCGCTTGAAGCCGGCGGCGGGCTTCGTCTTGAGACATGTCTTGCACGCCATAGGCACGGAAGAGCGAGTCGATGGTGGCGCTCGGCGACTCGAAACCGCTCGGCGTTGGCTCGCTCTTGCAGGAGGCGATAAGCAGAACGGCGAGGGCGGCGAGAATCAGCGGGCGCACCCGGCTGTTATTGCCTCGTTTTCGGATGCTGTCTAACTATTGACGGGCCCTATGCCGTGCTTAACTTGGGCCGAAATGCGACTCGACCGACTCACCACAAAGACGCGCGAGGCCCTGGTTGCCGCTCAGCAAAATGCGGGCGATCGCGGCAATCCAGAAGTCTACCCGGAGCACCTGCTCTTGGAGCTTCTCGCCCAGGCCGGCGGCCTGGCGCCTGCCATTCTCGAAAAGGCCGGGGGTGATCTTCAAGGTCTGATCCGCGCTCAAGGTGCGATCCTCGACCGCATGCCGAAGGTCGCGGGCGGCGCGGAGCCCGGTATTGCGTCACGCCTTCGCGACCTTCTGAACAACGCTTGGAAAGAAACCGAAGCGCTCAAGGATGAGTACACCTCGGCTGAGCACGTCCTCCTTGCTGCATACAGCGACGGCCAGCTCAAGAAGGCACTCGTTGCTCAGGGAGTCGATCGCGCAACGCTGCTCAAGGCGGTGCAAGAGGTCCGAGGCACTCAACGAGTGACCGACCCGGATCCGGAGGGGAAGTTCCAGGCGCTCGAAAAGTACACGCGCGATCTGACCGAAGCCGCGCGTCAGGGGAAGACCGACCCGGTGATCGGCCGTGACGAAGAAATTCGCCGCGTCATGCAGGTTCTCTCGCGCCGCACCAAGAACAACCCCGTGCTCATCGGCGAGCCCGGTGTCGGGAAGACCGCGATCGCCGAGGGAATCGCATACCGGATCATGCAGGGCGACGTGCCCGAAAGCCTACAAAACAAGAAGTTTCTGGCGCTCGACCTGGGCGCGATGGTGGCCGGGTCGAAGTACCGCGGCGAGTTCGAAGAGCGGCTGAAGGCGGTTCTCAACGAGATCGAAGAGGCCAAAGGCGAGGTGATTCTCTTCATCGACGAGTTGCACACGCTCGTCGGCGCAGGCGCGGCCGAGGGCTCCATGGACGCGAGCAACATGCTCAAGCCAGCCTTGGCGCGCGGAGAGCTGCGATGCGTGGGCGCAACGACACTGGACGAGTACCGAAAGCGCATCGAAAAGGACGCTGCACTCGCGCGGCGGTTCCAGCCTGTTTTTGCCGGCGAGCCCTCGGTCCCCGACACGATTGGTATTCTGCGTGGGCTCAAGGAGCGTTACGAGATTCATCACGGCATCCGGATTCAAGATTCCGCGATTGTCGCCGCGGCAACGCTCAGCGAGCGGTACATCACGGATCGTTTTCTGCCCGATAAGGCGATCGATCTCGTCGACGAAGCGGCTTCGCGACTGAAGATGGAGATCGACTCTCTGCCTGCGCCGATCGACACGGTCGAGCGCAAGCTCACTCAGCTCGAGATCGAGCGAGAGGCACTCAAGAAGGAGAAAGACGACGCGAGCAAGAAGCGTCTCGGGGACCTCGAGCAAGAGCTCTCGGAGCTTCAAGAGCAGCGCGACACCATGCGCGCGCAGTGGCTCCGTGAAAAAGAGCTGATCACGGAAATCCGCGAGAAGAAGGAGCTGGTCGAAACCCTTCGCATAGACCTCGAACGCGCAGAGCGCACGACCGACTACGAGCAGGCCGCGCGCCTGCAATACGGGGAAATTCCCGCTGCCGAATCGGCGGTCACCCAGGCCCAGCAGAAGCTCGCCGAGGTGCAGACCAGCGCCTCCTTCCTCAAGGAAGAAGTGACGGACGAGGACATTGCCGAGGTCGTTTCCAAGTGGACCGGTATCCCCGTGAGCAAGATGCTCGAAGGCGAGAAGGACAAGCTTCTTCGGATGGAAGACCGTCTCCGTGAGCGCGTGATCGGTCAGGATGAGGCGATTGTGGCCGTGTCCAACGCCGTCAGGCGTTCGCGAGCAGGTTTGAGCGAACCAAATCGGCCGATTGGTTCGTTCCTGTTCCTCGGGCCTACCGGAGTCGGTAAGACGGAGCTCGCGCGCGCGCTTGCGGACTTCCTGTTCGACGACGACAAGGCGATGATCCGGCTCGATATGAGCGAGTACATGGAGAGGCACGCGGTCGCGCGTCTCATCGGCGCACCTCCTGGATACGTCGGCTACGAAGAAGGCGGCCAATTGACTGAGCCCGTGCGGCGACGTCCGTACGCCGTGCTCCTGTTCGATGAAGTCGAAAAGGCGCACCCCGATGTCTGGAATGTTCTTCTGCAGGTCTTGGACGACGGTCGTTTGACCGATGGCCAAGGGCGCACGGTCGACTTCAAGAACGTCGTGATCATTCTCACGTCGAACGTCGGCTCACATCACATCATGGCTCTCGACGACGAGGAGGCGATGCGCGAGGCGGTCATCGAAGATCTGCGCGACGCGTTTCGACCTGAGTTCCTCAATCGACTCGACGAGACGATCATCTTCCACCGGCTCGACCGCGCGCAGCTGCGGAGCATCGTCGACGTACAGCTCCGAATCTTCGAGAAGCGTCTCGCCGAGCGTGACATGCAGCTCGACGTCAGCGACGATGCCAAGGGCTTTCTGGCGAACGTGGGCTACGATCCGACCTACGGCGCCCGTCCGCTCAAGCGCGCGATCCAGCGCTACCTCGAAAACGGCCTAGCCGAGGACATCCTGGCGGGGCGATTCGGCGCGGGCGACACGATTCGCGTCGATGCGGCCGATGGAAAGCTCGTTTTCGAAAGGGCAAATGCTGCGGGCGGGGCCGAAACGAGCCTCAGAGCCGAATAACGTCCTTCTTACGAGCATTTACGAGGCCTGCCCCCGGAAAAACCGGGCTGCCTTGCGCCCCCGTGTACACTGTGTAAGCCTCCGGCGCTCTTAGAAGGAGCAGAAGTGTTCATGGTTGAAACCGTACAGTGCAAGCCTATCGAAGTTCATGTTGGTGAACGTGGACTCGAGCGTGCGGTCAAGCACCTCAAGCGCAAGATGGCGACCGAAGGCATTCTCCGCGAGCTCAAGCGCCGCCGTCACTACATGAAGCCTTCGATTAAGAAGCGGAAGAAGGCCGCAGAGGCTGCACGCCGCCGTCGGAAGCGCGTTCGTCAAATCACCGAACGCGCGTTCTGAAATGAAGCCTTCGGAGTTACTCTGAAGGCTTTTCGCTTTCTGGCTCGAAACGCTGACCTGGGCTCCAAGCATGGAAGCGGCCGGTTTGCGCCTCGAGAAACCGTGCCAGGCGGTGGAAGTCGCTTCCGCTCGGGATGAAGCGCACCTCGGTCCGTAAGGTCTGCGCATTGATCAGTTTTGCGAACGCGATGTAGTGCAATTCCAGCTGGCCGCTGACGCTCACCATGTGGCCGTCGAGCTGTTCTTCGACCAAGGCACGGTAGGCGCCGATGCCGAGCTGACTCGCGAGCATGACGTCGAACGCGTGCGGTGGCGCGCATCGCGACTCGTAGCCTAGTTGGATGTGCCGAACCTTCTTGCGCCTGCCGGTACGTTCCTCGTAGCGGACTTGGACACGATCGGAGACCACTTTGGCCAAGTCGAAGGCCGACAGGCGAATGTGTCCATGCTCGTCACGAGGCAATCCGGCCGAGGCATTTTGCGGTAAGAGCTCGGCGAGGCCTTCCGCCAGGACGACCGTCCCGTAATACTGATCGCGGCGTTCGCGCTCGAGCATCATGTCGACGATGCGGTCGACCAGGGCGGTGATTGAAAGTCGAAGCTCCACCGTTTTCTCGCCGGTGACCGGGTCGACACGGGTCTCTTCGATCGCCAAGTCGCCCTGCACGTCTTCCGTCGAAAGAACCATGCTGGCCTCGCCGGCGATCGCGACGCCGTAAGAAAGCCAGCCGGCTTTGCGGCCCATGGTTTCGACCATGAAGTAGCTGCTCGTCGCGATGCAATCGGCCCGGAGATTCAAGAGCTCCTTGGCCATGACGTCTACCGCGGTGAAAAAACCAAAGGTGAAGTCGATGCCGCGATAGTCGTTGTCGATCGTCTTCGGCAAATGGACGATGCGAACCCGATTTTCTTCGGCAACGTGATGCTGCTGATACATGTAGAGATAGTTTGCCGTCTTGAGAGTGTCGTCGCCGCCGATCGAGATCAGCGCATCGACGCCGAGGTCGGCAAGAGCGTGGTGAATCATCGCGAGACGCTCTGTTTTTTGTGGGTCGAAGAGGTCCGAGGGAGTTTCTATCGCTGCGCCGGGATTGACGCGCGCCGTGCCGATGATGATGCCCCGGGTATTGCGGAGTCCGCGAATGTCGGCAGGCGCGAGCGAGCGGTAGTGCTCCAAGGGGACCATGGGATGGTTGACCGGGTCGTAGCCCTGAAGATTGGTGTACCCGTGAAAGATGCCGAGCACTTCGATGCCGGCCTCCAAGAATGACGTCGTCGCCGCGGCGATGACCGCGTTGGCCCCCGGGGCGGGGCCTCCTGAGAAAACGATCGCAACTCTGCTCACTCTTTTGCCCACGCCGAACTCTAGGCTTCGGAGCGCCGGATTGCCATCCTCGCCAGCAGGCGCTCTACTCGGTCCGAGCGAGATGGCCATCGACCCCGAGAGCTTGGGCTATGAAGCCCCACCTATCGAGTTCAATTACAGCTGGCGCGACACGGTGCTCTACGCGCTCGGCGTTGGGGCGTCGGCCGACGATGAGCTGGATTATCTCTACGAAGACCGGGGGCCCAAGGTGCTCCCCACGTTTTGCACGATTCCGACCTTTGCCGTGTTCGATGCCCTAGTCGATCGGGTTGGCTGCGACCGGCGCGGGATGGTGCACCACAGCCAGCAGATGGACCTGCTCGCGCCGCTTCGCCCGAACGGCCAGCTCCGCGTGATGGGCCGCGTATCGGGCCTGTATGACTTGAAAAGATTGGCGATGTCGGTGTTTGCGATCGAAGCGTTCGATGAAAACGACGCGCTGATCATTCGGGGCGAGGTCACGCTGGTCCTGCGAAACGACGGCGGCTTTGGTGGTGCCCGGCCCCCGAAGACCGAACGCGTCGCGCTGCCCGATCGTGAGCCGGACTTCGAATCGAGCGAGAAGATCGCGCCAACGCAGGCGCTTCTCTACCGTTTGAGTGGTGACTACAACCCGCTCCACGCCGACCCGGAGTTCGCTTTCAACGTCGGTTTCGACAAGCCGATTCTGCATGGGCTGTGCACCTATGGGTACGCCGGCCGCGCTCTGCTTCGCGGTGCGTGCGGCGGAAATCCAAACAAGCTCGCGACGTTTCGAGGGCAGTTTAGCAACCCGGTTTACCCCGGCGAGACGCTCGTCGTCCGCAGCTGGAACGAGGGAGGGCGCGTGGTTCTGGCCGTCAGCACCGCGGAACGGCCGGACCAACCCTGTTTGAGCAACGCCTATGCAGTCCTGCGCTGAAAAAGCGCAGAGGTTTTTCTTCTTGCCGAACGATCGATCCAAACACAGGGTTCCTTGGTGGCGCGTATTTCGTTTCTATCCGGCTTGCTGATGCCCCTGGTCTGGGCAGCTGGCTGCACGGGTACCGCCCCTGCCGCAACCGAGGCGCCTCCGCCACCGGTACACGCAACAACGATCGAGGCCCAGAGGGTGACGCCTACCTCGATTGCGACCGCAGAAATCCTCGCCAATCGTCATTCGAACATCGGCTCGGAGACCGCAGGACGGGTCGTCGAGGTCCTCGTCGAAGCGGGCCAGCGGGTCGAAGAGGGTCAAGTTCTGCTCCGCCTCGATGTCGGTCGACCGGCCTCCGCCGCCCAGGCCGCAAATGCGGCAGTCGAGCAAAGCGACGCGCGACTGACGCAGGCGGCGCGCGAGCTCGAGCGAACCAAGAAGCTCGTTCGAACGGGAGGCCTGCCGGAACAACGGCTAGACGACGCCAAGGATGCGGTCCGTCTCGCTTCCGCCTCCCGTGATGTGGCACGCGCCGAGGCCCGACTCGCTCGGCGGGGTCTCACCGATGCAGTGGTCCGCGCTCCGTTCGGCGGAACGGTGGTCGATCGAATGGTCGAGCTCGGTGAGTACTTGGCACCAGGAAGCCCCATGCTCAGCTTGGCCGACACGAGCCTCTTGAAGGCACGCGTTCTACTCGACCCGCGAGAGGCGATCGACGTAACCGTGGGCTCGCAGGCGACCATCTCGGTCTACGCGCGGCCGGGGGAGGTCTTCACAGGGAAGGTGGTGCGGGTCGGCGAAGTCATCGATCCACGAACGCGGCGGCTTCCCGTCGAAATCGAGCTCGACGATCACGGCGGGCGGCTGCGACCCGGACTGGTTGCCAAGTTCGAGGTCGTCACCGGCGAGCCGAAGTTGGAGATCCGAGTGCCCTTAGATGGGGTTTTCGAGCGTTTTGGCAGCCAACACCTGTACGTCATCGAGGACGGAATTGCCCGGCGCCGGGCCATCGAGCTCGGCTCCGTCGGTGCGGGCTTCGCCCAAGTCGTACGCGGCGTCGAGCCAGGCGAGACCGTCGTCGTAAAAGGCGTGACCCGCGTCGTGGACGGCTCGAAAGTCCAAGTGGTGCCGCTCGACTCGGCCAGCCTCTCTGCCGCTGAACAAACCAACCAGCCATGAGCATCCCCGCCTTCTCCGTTCGCCAGCCCGTGCTCGTCAATATCGTGGCGATCTCGGCCGTGCTGGTCGGAGCGATGGTCATGAGCGTGATGCACCGGGAGTCCTTGCCGACGCTGCCAACCGGTTGGGGAAACGTCACCACGATCTACGTGGGTGCCTCGCCCGAAGAAATCGAACAGCTGGTCACGATCCCGATCGAAAACGCGGTCGGCGACGTCGACAAGGTCGAAGAGATTTGGGGCGTGTCCAAAGAAGGCGTTTCGTACGTCAGCTTCCATTTGGATGATGACGTCGAGGACATTACCAGCGCGATCATGGAGATCTCGAACGAGATCAACCGCATCGATGATTTGCCGGTCGACGCGGAGCGCCCTGTCGTGCGTGAAGTCAAAGTCGATTTCCCCACGCTCGCGGTTGCGATTCGCGGCGAGGTGCCGGAAGTCGTCCTGCGCCAAGTCGGCAAAGACCTGGCGGAACGAATCGAACGGCTGCCTGGGGTGTCGGGCATCTGGCGCAATGGCATTCGAGACCGGGAATTCCGGGTCGATGTCGATCCTGACCGGCTTGCCGCGTACCAGATTCCCCTCACCGCGGTGAGCGATGCGCTTCGCTTCAGGGCTGCCAACGTTCCCGCGGGGACGACGAAGGGTGAAGGCGATGCCCGGCTCGTGCGTGGGATGACCCGAGTCGACGACGTGAACGAGCTTTCCGGCGTGGTGATCCGACCCGATCCGGCTGGTGGCTCGGTTCGGGTTGGCGACGTTGCCGAAGTTTCGGACACCTTTGCGGCTGGCAAGTTCAGCGGACGGGTGAACGGCGAGCCTGCAATCGTCCTCACGGTTCGCAAGGAAGAGCAGGCGGACAGTGTTCAGATAAGCGAGGACGTGCGTGCGCTGGTCGCTCGCATGAGCCCGAGCCTTCCGCCAGGAGTCGAGATCGACTTGTTCGGCGACGCTGCCGCGGAGGTAGAGCACTCCCTCGGCACGCTCTACACGAACGCTGGGTTGGGGCTCTTGCTCGTTCTGCTTCTCCTCTGGGTGTCGATCGGCGCACGCAACGCCATGATGGCTGCCATCGGTCTTCCGGTCGCGCTAGCCGGTGCGGTCATCGCGATGCACATGATGGGCATCACGATCAACATGATGTCGCTCATGGCCTTGATCCTGTGCCTCGGCGTAGTGGTCGACGACGCGATCATCATCATCGAGAACATCTACCGGCACATGGAAGAGGGGATGCCGAGGCGGAAGGCCGCCGTCCTCGGCACCGAGGAAGTCTTCTGGCCCGTCGTCGCCTCCACGCTCACCAGCTGGGCTGCGTTCTTGCCTCTGCTCATGATGGAAGGCGTTCTGGGAGATGCCTTTTCAATCATTCCCAAGGTCGTCGTAGCCTCGCTCGCAGCATCGCTGATCGAAGCGATGTTCATTCTGCCGAGCCACATGGCCGATTTCGGAAAGCTTTCCCATCCCAAGAACAGCGAGTCAGCTCCTCCGAAAACCCGCCTACAGCGGGCCAGCGCTCGCATTCTGGTCGCCTACGAACGGACGCTCCGCTGGTCGCTTCAGCATCGGGCGAGGGTCGTCTTCGCCACGTACGCCCTCTGTGCGTTGATGGTTGCCATTGCGTTCAACGTGAAGGACGTGATCCTCTTGACCGAAGGCGATCCGAACATGTTCGACGTTCGGATCCACATGCCTACCGACGCGTCCAAAGAGGAAACCGAGGCGCTTCTCGCCGAGCTCGACGCGCGCATCATGGCCCTCGAGAATCCAGACGTGGAAGCCACCGTGGCCGTTCGCGGCATGACCCGCACCGACATGGGGCTCAGCTCGGGCGACCATCTCGGTATGGTTACGGTCTTCGTCGTTCCGGTCACCGAACGCAGCAGCCTGCACGCCGGTCGTGATCTCGTCGCGCAGGTCAGCGCGCTCTACGACGACGTCGTGGGCCCGGCGCGCCTCGAGATCGTCGAAGTGAGAGCCGGTCCGCCGAGGGGCGCTCCGGTCGCTGTGCGTATCCGCGGGGAAGACTACGAACGCCTGGTCGAGCTGGCCGAGCAGGTGCTTGCCGAGGTTCGCCTCACTCCGGGCACGCGCAACGCGAGCCACGACTACGAGCTCGGCAAGCAGGAGCTTCAGATCAGAGTCGACGAGCAGCGCGCGGCGCTTCATGGCCTCACGCCGGAGATGGTCAGCCGGTGGCTGCGCAGCGCGTTCGGAGCGACTCCCGCATCGACGCTGCGCCAAGGCGACGACGAGATCGACATCCTCGTCCAGCTGCGAGAAGACGTGCAGGAAGACCCTGCTCGCATCGCCTCCCTGCAACTGATCGCGCCCAACGGCGATGAAGTGGCCATTCGTGAAATTGCAGAAATCTCACACGGCCGGGGCCCGGGTGTGATCCGCCGCTACCAACAGAAGCGGGTCGTGAGCGTTCTTTCCGGAATCGACGAGGACGCGACCAACAGCGGAGAGGTGAATTCGACGCTCCAGAAGAACTTGGCAACGCTCGAAGCTGCGAACCCCGACATTCGGTTCGAGTACGGCGGGCAGTTCGAGGAGACGCAGGAGTCGGTGGATTCGCTCTTCCGAGCGTTCATCGTCGCGATGTTGCTGATCTACACGATCTTGGCGACCCAGTTTCAGAGCTTCTCCCAACCCCTGGTCGTGATGGCCGCCATTCCGCTGTCGCTCATCGGCGTAACCGGTGGCGTCTTGCTCAGCCCCAATGCGATTGGCTTGATCGCACTGGTCGGTGTGGTCGGGCTCACCGGAATCGTCGTCAACGACTCGCTCGTGCTGGTCGACTTCATCAACAAACGGCGGGCTCGCGGCCTGACGCTCGATGAGGCCATCGTCGAGTCCGCGAAGCTGCGCCTTCGGCCGATCTTCCTGACCAGCATCACCACGATTGCAGGGCTTTTTCCTCTGTCGCTGGCGACCGAAAGCCTTCCTCACCTGGCGCCTATGGCCCAGGTGATCGTCTACGGCCTGACCTTCTCGACGCTGCTTACGCTATTGGTGGTTCCCTGCCTGTACCGGCTCGACGTCGATATCGCCCGGCGTCTCTCGCATCGGTTCGCGCCGCTGACCCGCTGGGCTACCGACCCGGGCGCCGCGGCCGCAGACGAGCCCATCGATACGACGGCAGAATAGCCGGCCCCGGCCCGTGGCAAGCCGCTCGGGGAGCTGCTACGCGCAGATCATGGCCAAGCGTTTCGAAAACAAAGTCGTTTGGATCACCGGCGGGGGCAGCGGGATCGGCCGTGCGCTTGCGGTGGCTTTCGCCAAAGAAGGCGCGGCGGTCGCGGTGTCCGGCAGGCGCGAAGAACGGCTTCAAGAAGTGGTCCAGGAGCTCGAATCACTGGGAGCCAAAGGGCTGGCCGTCCGATGTGACGTCGCGGACGAGGCGTCGGTCGCCGAAGCGGTTCGAAAGGTGGTGCGAGGTCTAGGCGGCCTCGATGTCGCGGTTGCCAACGCCGGTTTTTCGGTCGCAGGGCGGATCGAAAAGCTCTCGGCTGCCGACTGGCGGCGCCAGCTCGACGTCAACGTCATCGGCGCCGCGATGACCGCGCGATACGCGATCCCGCACCTGCGAGAACGCAAGGGCCGCCTTGCGCTCATCGGCAGCGTGACCGCGATGATGAGCACGCCCGGAGCCGGCGCCTACTCGGCATCGAAGTACGCGGTGCGTGCCATCGGACAGGTGCTCGCCATGGAGCTTCACGGTAGCGGCGTCAGCTGCACGACCATCCATCCGGGCTACATCGAAAGCGAGATCGCTCAAGTCGACAACCAGGGACGGTTCGATGGCGCGCGCGAAGACCGACGCCCGAAGAACCTGATGTGGCCCGCCGATCGAGCCGCCCGCGTGATGGTCGATGCAATCGCGAAACGCAAACGCGAGTTCACCTTCACCGTGCACGGCAAGGCCGCGGCGTTTGCCGGCCGCCACATGCCCGGGCTGCTCCATTTAGGCTTCACTCGAAGCAAGCAGTCGTCACCGTAGCGGCTACTGTACGACGAAGCGGAACATGAAGAGCAGGTAGGTCTCTTTGCGTGCGCCGATGTCCTGCCGGAGCGCCATTTCGGCGCCGACCTTACCCTTGTTGAAGCCAGCGCCGGCGGTGATCTGGTTCAGGTTGCGGCCTTGATCCCGGCGGTAGCCAAAGCGAAGCGGGACCATCTCGGCCGCGATGTAGCTCACGCCCGCTCCCGCGATCAGCTCGTTCTTCTGGAAGGTCGTGAAATCGAAGAGCATGTCACCGCCGATGGTGAAGGCCTCGATCGGGGTGAGGGCGACGCTGCCGCCGGCCATCTGCGGCGCGATCGCGGAGTATGTCTTGATCAGGTTGTACCCGAGGCCCGCGAGCTTGAGCCAGGGGATGGGGGTGATGGTGATCGACGCGTCGAGTGTGATGCCGTCGAACGAAGGTCCGAGGCGCTGTCCTTCGAAGCGGCTCGATTTCAACCGACCCCATCGAAAGCCTATACCGAGGCCGAGCTGGGGGATGGCTTGAACCCCGATGCCGGAGCGCCAATCCCAGCCCTCATAGTTCCGACGGTCGCCGCTGAATATGTATCGGAAGCTCGTGCCCATCGCGATCTTTTTGCTGGTGGTCGAGTCCGTGATCGAGCTACCGATGGTCCAGTACGTTCCACCATTGCTTTTGCTACCTGGGATGATCTGGCTGAAGGCCTCGACGTGGTAGGTGCTGACCGCAGCCATGTTCGACGTGTTGTACGCAAGCGCGGAGATCGCCGTGGCGCCTGCGCGTACACCCGCGCCCATCGCCAGGCCGTAGGTGGTTTCGAGCGTGTCCTCAGTGGGAACGAGCGCAGGATCCCCTGGGCCACCTGCACCCGAAGGTGCCTGCGTCTGCGCCAGCGCGGATGTCGCCGGGTACAGGGCGGACAGGAGACCAACGATCACCGTCGCCCAGAAAGCTTGTGTTCCCCCCATGGGTCGTACTCCCGCGGAAGCTAACAGCGATGGATCACCCTTCCAAATTGTCGACCCCGACGCAACAAAGACATGAACGCCAGGGCGCCGCGCATTCTTCCCAGCACAGCATTGCGCTGCGAAATCGCGGGCAGGTCATCTTGACCGAGCTTTGGGTGGAGGCCCTGCGAAAGCGTGGGGTCGTGGTTCACTCGATGCACCCGGGCTGGGCCGGCACCCTGTCCGGCCTTGCTGAAGCCAGCTAGCCTGCAGGCATGGTGAAGCCAGCAAAGCGCGGTCCGATCCGACGGCGCGTGGTCACTACGTCGATCTACGCGCTGTCGTGGCTCTCGCTCACCTTGCTGAGCCCGCTCTGGCTCGTGCTTGCGCTCCTGGTCGGTCTAGCCCGGCGTCGCTCGTTCATCGTTCTGAGGCTCTTGCTCTTTGCCTGGTTCTACTTCGGCGTGGAGCTGATAGCGCTAGTGCTGATTGCGTGGACCTTTGTGACGCGGACAAGCGGCGAGCCGCGCCTACGTGGTCTCTATCGACTCCAAGCCTGGTGGGCGAACTTGAGCTTGAGCGTCGCCGCGAGGGCGCTCCACATGAAATTCATCGTCGCCGGTGCCGACTGCGCGATGCCCGGGCCTACGATTCTGCTGGTTCGCCATGCGAGCATTCTCGATACGCTCCTGCCAAGCGTCTTTGTTCAGCGACCCCATGATTATCGGGTTCGCTATGTCCTGAAGCAGGAGCTCTTGTTCGATCCTTGTATCGACATCGTCGGCAACGCCTTGCCCAACTATTTCGTAGACCGGACCGGCGACGTTGAACGAGAGCTCGAAGGGATGCGGGCGCTGGTCCAAGATCTCGGACCCGACGGCGTGCTCATATTCCCCGAGGGAACCCGTTTTTCCGCCAAAAAGCGTGAAAAGGCGCTTCGGAAGCTCGAAGCGGAGGCTTCGCCGCTCTTCGCTGCGGCGCGCGAGCTCACCCACGTGCTTCCACCGAAGCCCGCCGGCGTGCTGACCCTACTCGAAGAGCTCCCTTCAGTTGACTGCGTCGTCCTCAGTCACACTGGGCTCGAAGCATTTGCGAAACTCAAGGACCTCTTGAGCGGCGAAATCGTTGGGTCGACAGTGCATGTTCAGTTGTGGCGTGTGGACGCAAACGACATTCCTACGGCGGTGGATGAACGGCTGCGCTGGCTCTACGCTCAGTGGGAGAAGGTGAACGCGTTCGTACGAAACCCAACGGAAATATCGTGAGTAGTCAGTGGATAAGCTGTGGAAGAGAGCCACAAGTCGCGTCGTTCGCGAGCGATCTCGCCAGTCGAAAAATGCAAAGACTTGTGGAAGAAATGAGTGTCGTGATGTGACGCATGTTGCGCAAACGATAACAAGACGTAATTCGGAATGATTGCAACAGCTTGTCAACAGCTGTGAAACAACGCGTAACGCAACACGGGCTTCTGTCAAAAAAACTGCGTGCGAATCTTTCGCGATCACAAGTGGTTAGAAATTAGTTTGTCGATCCTCGTAGACGCCTCCGAGACTCACTGCTAGCTTCGGCGCCCTTCAGTCGGATGAGACGGGTCGGCGGTCGCCAAGGTCGGCGGAAATCAATGGAACGGGTATGATTGCTCGTCGCTAGCAAGGTGTGGATTGCTTGTGGACGTGGACGCGCAACTGCGCGTTATTGGAGGGTTAGGGCTCGATGGAACAACTGTGGGAACAAGCGTTGGGCACTCTGAAGGCGCAACTCTCGGCCGAGAACTTCGAAACCTGGCTACAGCCCGTTCAATTCGGTGGCATCGAGAGTGACTCCATCGTTCTCAAGATTCCGAATCAGTTCTTCGCTGAGTGGATTGCAGCGCACTACCTCGACCTGATTCTCGACACCTTGCAAGCCGAGGCTGGCGAAACACACATGCCGAAAAAGGTTCGCTGGGAGCTCGACGAATCCCTGCGTGAAAAGGCACAGGCTGCACGCGAAACGACCCCACCGCCGGCTCCGCGCGCGCCGCGAGCAACACCAAAACCTCCGGACTCCGCGGACCTCAACCCGAAGTATCGCTTCAAGAATTTCGTCGTCGGCCCTGCCAATCAACTCGCGCATGCCGCGAGCGTGGCCTGTGGCTCCGACCCTGGACGTCGCTACAACCCGCTCTTCATCTACGGAGGCGTCGGCCTCGGCAAGACGCATTTGGTCAATGCGATCGGCCATGCGATCCTGCAGCGAAATCCGCGCGCACGAACCCTCTACGTCTCGGCGGAGCGATTCACCAACGAGTTCATTTGGTCCTTGCAAAACCACGAAATCAACTCTTTCCGGAAGCGGTACCGCACGCAGTGCGACGTTCTACTCATGGACGACATCCAGTTCCTGGCGGGCCGCGAGCAGACGCAAGAGGAGTTCTTCCACACGTTCAACGCTCTTTACCACTCGGACAAACAGATCGTCGTGACGTCCGATGTATATCCGCACCAGATTTCTGAAATGCAGGAACGTTTGGTCAGCCGCTTTCAGTCCGGCATGGTTGCCGACGTCCAGGCGCCCGAGCTCGATACCCGAATTGCCATCCTGCAGCAGAAGGCGGAGAGCGAGAGCATCGAGCTTCCGGGCGAGGTCGCTCTCTTCTTGGCCCAAACCGTCCGTAGCAACGTTCGCGAGCTCGAAGGCACCCTTCTTCGGGTCGCCGTGAAGGCGGAGCTCCTGGGCCTTCCCATGGACCTCGAGCTGGCCAAAGAAACGATGCGGGCGGTGTTGCCGAATCAGGACACGGCAATGACGGTCGAAGACATTCAGCGGATCGTATGCGGTTATTTCGGGATCCGTCTCGCCGACATCAAGTCCCGACGGCGCCACCGTGCCGTGAGCTTTCCCCGAATGATCGCGATGTACATTTGCCGGCAGCGCCTTGGGACGAGCTACCCCGAGCTTGGCGAACGCTTCGGTGGCAAGGATCACACCACGGTCCTCAGCGCCGTTCGAAAGATCGGTGGGCTGATGGAAGACCAGGACGAACGTGTCCTCGGCGCCGTAGGTGCAATCGAGCGCAAGCTTGGCATCTGATGCGCAGGCGCAGCCGTCCGATGAGTAGCGTTTCCGTAGCACTTCAGGCTTCTAGGGGAGGCTTCGCTGGCCTGAGCCTTCAGCCGGATTTTGGTGTATACCAGCGCCTGTGCTCAAGCTGAGATCAAGCTGGGGAAGGCCCCTGTGGACTGACCAAGGGTTCGCTTATCCCCGGTTCGCTCAGGATCAACCCCCGGTTCGAAAACCAGCCAAAGCCCTGTTCTCTCAACCGCTTACCTTGCTTCATCCACAATTCACAGCTGTTAAGACGACTACGAATTTTTAAATTAATAGATCTAACGCGGTGGATACACAGACACAGTCTTCTAGGAAGTGAACGAAACATGGAGCTCACGATCGATAAGCAGCAGTTCCTCCGTGGCCTTGTGCGTACTCACGGTGTAGCTGACCGCAAAAGCTCGATGCACATCTTGTCGAATGTGTTGCTAACGGCCGAAGGGCCCGACCGTCTTCGTTTGTCTGCAACCGATTTGTATCTTGGAGTCACTGCGGTCGTTCCAGCAAACATCAAGAAGGGCGGAACGATTGCAGTTGCAGCACGAACGCTGTTCGACATCGTCAAGAACCTTCCAGATGGTGAGGTGAGCTGGAAGCTCAGCGACAGCCATGCAGTCGAGCTCAGTTGCGGCAAGGTCCGCTATCGCATCCCTGCGATGCCCGGCGAAGACTTTCCACCATTGCCGAATCCGGGTGATGCAGATTTCGCCCATCTCGATGCGGGGGTTCTCGCAGAGCTGATCTCGCTGACCCAGTACTCGATGTCTCACGATGATACGCGGCCGCACCTCGCAGGGACACTGTTCGAAGGCGATGGGAAGATGGTCCGCATGGTCACCACCGATGGCCATCGTCTTTCGAAAGCCGAGCGCAAAATCAGTGGAAAAGGCTCGATGATGAACTTCAGTATGCTCGTTCCGCACAAGGGCATCAGCGAGCTCAAGCGGCTTCTCGATGATGTCAAAGGGGGCAAGGGCAAAGGCGAAGAGCCTTTCACCATTGGAGTCGCCACGGCGGGCGGCAATGCGTTCTTTCTTCGGGATGACCTCTGCCTAAACGTAAAGCTCGCAGACGAAAACTTTCCGCCCTATGACAAGGTCATTCCGAGCAAGCAAAGTCGGACGGTCATTGCCGCGCGTGGACCACTCGTCGAGGCGCTGAGGCGCATCAGCTTGGTGGCCAACGACAAGAGCGGTGGCGTGCAGCTGACCATCGAGCCTGGTGTGCTGCGTTTGCAGAGCCAGAACCCCGAAGTGGGAGAGGGCAGCGAAGAGGTCGACGTCGACTACGCTGGTGACGAGCTTCGAATCGGTTTCAACGCGCGATACTTGCTGGATGCACTGAGTGCACTCACGCACGACGAAATCGCAATCGAGCTCAGCGGCGAGCGCGACCCTGGCGTTCTGAAGCCAGTTGGAGACAACTCCGACTTCATCGGCGTGATCATGCCCATGCGCATCTAGTAGAACAGGACAGGGCGTTGACCTCCGACTCGCGTAGCGCTGAAACGCCAAGCCGGGTGACTGCCATGCGTGCTCGAGGTTTTCGCAATCTCCAATTGCCGGCGTTCGAGCCGGGTTCGCACTTCAACGTCATCCACGGAGACAACGGAGCCGGAAAGTCGAACCTTCTCGAAGCGATTCATTACCTGGGCGCCCTCAAGAGCTTTCGCGGCGCAAAAACCGAAGACCTGATCACACTCAGCGCAGACGAGGCCTTGCTCGAAGCGAGGCTCGAAGGAGGGCCGGCGCCCCACAAGCTGCGGATCGAGATCAGCCGTTCGCAGCGAAGACGCCTGGAGCTCGATGGCAAACGTCCGCGTTCGACCAGCGCCTGGTATCAGGCCGTTCGCATGGTGCTCTTCCATCCGGGAGATTTGGTGCTGGCATCGGGTCCGGCGGATAAGCGGCGCGCGTTCCTCGACCGGATGCTCGAGCAGATGGATCCCATCTACAGCTCCAGCCTTGCAAGCTACGAGAAGGCCCTTCGCAGCCGCAATCGGTTACTCAAAGATGAACGGAGCGATCGGCGCTCGGCTCGGGCCTACGACGCGATTCTCAGCAAGGCAGGGGCCGTCGTAGGGCAGGCCCGACGGCGCCTCATCGACGACCTGGCGCCGCGGGTGGTGCATGCCTTCTCGGAAGTGTTCGCTGGTGATACGCTACTTGCGGTTCGCTACTTGCCAAGGGTCGAGCCGACGGAGGACGCGATTGCCGAGGCGCTCGACTGTGCGTTCAGCAAGGACCTTGCGCGTGGGTTCACGGCGGACGGTCCACATGGGGACGATCTCGAGCTCCGACTACACGAGGTCGGCGCGCGTCATCACGGCTCGCAGGGGCAGCACCGCACCATCGTGCTTGCGCTCAAAACGGCGGAGCTCGATCTGCTCAGCGAGCGCACTGGGCGCGTACCAATTCTTCTGTTGGACGACGTTTCTAGCGAGCTCGACCGGAGCCGAAACCGAAGGTTCTTCGAGGTCTTGAGTCGGGCCGGCGGCCAGGTCTTTCTGACCACCACCCATCCGGAATTCATCCTCTTGGAGAACGACCGGGTCGATTTCCAAGTAGACGGCGGTCGCGTCACTCGATGATTCGGCCGCTCTTGATGTAGTCGAGCTTTGGGAAGCTCTGCTTGAGGTAGCTGTTGCCCTGCGTTTGCAGCTGCCCTTGGGAAGGACCGCGGCCACCAGGGGCGCCTTCGCCGTAGCCGTCGTAGAGGGCATCGACGGGCGCCATGTCTTTGACCTTGCCGAAGGGTGCAAAGCCCATCCCGTCAAGACGCGAGTTGTCACCGAAGTTGATGAAGAACTGCGTCGTGCGCGAATCGGGTCCGGAAGTTGCAAAGGTGACGGTGCCGCGCATGTTGCTGGCCTTGACCGGATCGTCGGGGATTCGCTTTTCGCGCCACACGGCGTTGAGAGCCGGGTCGCCGCTGATGCCACCCTGCGCCATGAAGCCACTGACCACCCGAAAGAATGCAACGTCGGTGAAGTAGCCATTTTGCACCAGCTCGTGGAAGCGGTCGGCTCCATGCGGCGCCCAGTCGCGGCGCACCTCGATCACGATGGCGCCTTTCGTCGTATCGAGCTCAACCGTGTATTGGCTTGGAACTCCGTCCGTCTCTGGGGTCACCTTGCTCGCTTCCGTTTCGCTGGGCGCAGGGGTTTCTTCCCCTTGGCTCTTGGTTTGGGCTTCTTCTTCTTTGGGGCATCCGGCGAGGAGTGCCCCGGCCAACATGAACAGAACTGCGGTTCGCATGGGCGTACCTTGGCAAGCCTTTGGCAGAGCGCAAGCCCGCTGCCACTCAGGAGTCGAACAAGCCTCGAAGCTTTTTGATGAAGCTGGCTTGCTGTGGGTGGGATGCATCGCCGGTCTCCTGCGCGAGCTCGTTGATCAGCTTACGTTGGCGCCGGCTGATTTCCTGGGGCACCTCGACCACGACCGTCACGAGCTGATCACCTTTGCCGTAACCCCCATAGACCGGAATTCCTTTGCCGCGCAGCCGGAACACCTTTCCCGATTGGGTGCCCGGAGGAACCTTCATGAGGACCTTTCCGTCGAGGGTGGGCACATCGATGCTGGCGCCGAGAACGGCTTGGGGGAAGGAGATCGGGACCGAGATCACGATGTCGGCACCGTCGCGCTCGAACAGCATGTGATCGGTCACTTTGATGTTGATGTGAAGGTCGCCGTTCCCGTCGGCGCTGGCCTCGCCTGCGCCTCGGACGGTACGAACGGCGCCATCTTTGACTCCGGCGGGGATCTTCACGCTCATCGATTCCGCACGCATCTTCGTGCCGGTGCCCTTGCACGTCTCGCATGGCATCGGAATCTTCTTACCCGTGCCGCGGCAGGCATGACACGGTCGCGCGGCGGCAAAGAGGCCGCGTTGATACTTCACCTGCGCGCGTCCTTGGCAGACGTTGCACTTGTGGACCGGCGTGCCGGGTTTTGCGCCGCTGCCCTCGCAGGTTGCGCACGGTGCGGGGCGGCTGACTTCGATCTTCTTTTCGACGCCGAGCGCTGCTTCGATGAACGAGATCTCCAGATCGTAGCTGAGGTCTCGTGCGCTCCGGCGCTTGCGGCGTCCGCCGCTGAACACCTCGCCAAACAGGCCTTCGAGGATGTCGGTGACCGCGCCGAAATCACCGGGCTCGAAGCCCGGGCCGCCGTTCTCGAATGCGCTATGCCCGTAGCGGTCGTACTGCTGGCGCTTGTCCGGATCGCAAAGGACGGCGTACGCCTCGCTCGCCTCTTTGAAGGAGTCCTCCGCGGCAGGGTCGTCCGGGTTGCGGTCGGGGTGGTACTTCATCGCGAGTGCGCGATAGGCCTGCTTAATCTCGTCGGCCGACGCGGCGCGGTTGACTTCGAGAATCACGTAGTAATCACGCTTGGACACTGGGTTTCGGAGTGTAGACGCGCGACTTGAGCGTGCAAACGGCGTGGAAGAGTGGGCGATAGTGTGGGAGGGGAGCCAGATGCCGGTGGTCGAGCTCGAAATCGGAGAAGATGAGGCCCGGGAACGACTCGATGTGTTTCTCGCCCGTCGCGTTCCCGAGCTCAGTCGGGCCAGAGCCAAGGTTCTCATCGAAAAGGGCGACGTTCGAGTCGATGGGCGCCGGGTCAAAAAGAGCTATGCCCTGGCGGCCGGCGACAGGGTCACCCTCGAGAGCTTGCCCGGCACGGTGGACTTTCACGCTGCCCCCGATCCGGGCCTGGCGCTCGAGGTCCTGCTCGAAACCGATTCGTACGTCGTGGTCGACAAGCCAGCAGGCGTTCCGAGCCACCCTTTGCGGGAAGGCGAGCTTGGCACTTTGGCCGGCGCGCTGGTCGCCCGATATCCGGAGATGCGAGGGGTCGGCTACCGAAAGCGCGAGCCGGGGATCCTACACAGGCTCGATACCGGCACCTCGGGCCTCATGCTTGCCGCGCGGGACCAGGAAACGTTCGATGAGCTTCGACGGATGTTGCAGGCCGGCGAGATCGAAAAAAGATATCTGGCGCGATGCGTGGGAGTCGTCCCCGCCCCGATCATCATCGACACGCCCATCGCGACCGATCCACGCGACCGTCGCAAAGTCCGGGTCTGCACCGACCCGCGAGAGCTCAAGCGGCTGGGCGCCCAAGCAGCGAGAACGGAAGTGCTCAGCAGCACCGCCGCAGAACAGGGCTCCCTCGTGGAACTTCGCGCGGACAACGCCCGCCGCCACCAAATCCGAGCCCACCTAGCGTCGATAGGCCACCCCCTCCTGGGCGACCCCCTCTACGGCGGCCCCCCCTTCGACCACCACCTCCTCCACGCCAGCGCCCTACGAGTGGGGACACTCTCTACCATCACAAGTAGCTGGAATTACGCTACTTCTGCTCCAAAGATCGCAGCGTCAGAAGGCTGAGGCTACTGGGCTCACAGGACATGGTGCTGCGATCCGTGCCGGGCAAGCGCTCTGATTTCGCGCGGTTACGGGGGCGGAGAGTGTCCCTTCAACAGCTGCTCGATTTGATCGCGGAGCGCTGCTGCCTTTTCGAACTCGAGGTCCTCGGCAGCGAGCAACATTTCGCTTCGTAGCTCTTCAATGCGGGCGGGGATGTCGGCAGGGTCTGCGGGAGTCTCGCCCTTTCGCAAGATCGGAATGACCACGTAGTCTCCAACGCCGGTGGACGGGTCCATCTCGAGGACCGCCTTCTTGATGGTCTGTGGGGTAATGCCGTGCTCTTCGTTGTACTCGGTTTGGCGTGCTCGCCTTCGTTCCGTTTCCTCGAGTGCGTAACGCATCGCCTTGGTGATTCGATCGGCGTACATGATCACCTCGCCGCTCGAGTTTCGTGCCGCGCGTCCGATCGTCTGAATCAAAGATCGCGCTGAGCGAAGGAAGCCTTCCTTGTCCGCGTCGAGGATGCCCACCAGCGACACTTCAGGCAGGTCGAGGCCCTCCCGCAAAAGGTTGATGCCGACCAGGACGTCGAACTCGCCCCGGCGCAAATCTCTAAGAATATCAACACGTTCGAGGGTGTTTATGTCGCTGTGAAGATAGCGCACCCGAACGCCGAGCTCGCCGTAGTATTCGGTGAGGTCCTCGGACATGCGCTTGGTCAGCGTCGTGACCAAGACGCGCTCATTGCGTGCAACGCGATCGCGGATCTCGGCGAGCAAATCGTCCACTTGATGTTTCGTCGGACGAACATGTACCGCTGGATCGAGGAGCCCGGTCGGCCGGATGACTTGCTCGACGACCACCCCGCTCGCCTGCCCGACTTCCCAATCACCGGGTGTCGCGCTCACATGAATGACCTCGCCGACACGCTCTTCCCATTCGGAGAATTGCAGCGGTCGATTGTCCAGCGCACTGGGTAGACGAAAGCCATGGGCGACCAAGGTTTCTTTGCGCGATCGATCGCCACGGTACATCGCTCCGATTTGTGGCACCGTGATATGCGACTCGTCGAGGATCACCAGGAAGTCATCGGGAAAGTAGTCGAGCAAGGTTGGGGGCGGCTCGCCCTCTTTGCGGCCCGACAGATGCCGGCTGTAGTTCTCGATGCCGTGGCAGAAACCCATCTGCTCGAGCATCTCGAGGTCGTACATGGTCCGCTGCTGGAGGCGCTGTCTTTCCAGCAATTTGCCTTCTTTTTCGAGCTTCGGCAGCCATTCGAGAAGCTCCTCCCGAATCGAATCGATCGCCCGCTTTCGATGCTCGTCCGGAGTGACGTAGTGACTGCCAGGGTAGACCCCGTACTGGTCCATCTCTTCGAGCACTTTGCCACGCATCGGGTCGATCTCGACGATGCGTTCGATCTCGTCGCCCCAGTACTCGATGCGCACCGCGAGGTTCTCGGAGTGGGCGGGAAAAATCTCGACGACGTCACCGCGAACTCGAAACGTGCCTCGATGAAAGTCGATGTCGTTGCGCTGATATTGAATGTCGACGAGCCGCCGCAAGAGAACGTCACGTCGAAACTCTTGTCCCACCTCGAGATTGATCAACATCTCCTGGTACCACTCCGAGGACCCAATGCCGTAGATGCACGACACGCTGGCGACGATGATCACGTCGCGCCGTGCGAGCAATGAGCGCGTGGCGCTGTGCCGCATGCGATCGACCTTGTCGTTGACGATCGCGTCCTTTTCGATATAGGTGTCGCTGGACGGGATGTACGCTTCGGGTTGGTAGTAGTCGTAGTAGCTGACGAAATACT
Source organism: Polyangiales bacterium (assembly GCA_049645265.1). Lineage (GTDB taxonomy): Bacteria > Myxococcota_A > Polyangia > Polyangiales > Houyiibacteriaceae > SG8-38. The sequence goes on along the minus strand of JBARTN010000303.1, from coordinate 2,704 downwards.
CGACGGCGTTTTTCGGAAAAAGCTCGCGCATCTCGCTGTAGAGCTGCGCGGCCAGGGTCTTGTTCGGGGCGATGATGAGGGTCGGGCGTTTGGTCGTGGCGATCACGTTGGCGATCGAAAACGTCTTCCCGCTCCCGGTAATGCCAAGCAGAACCTGGTGCCGTTCGCCGCGTGAAAGCCCCTCCAAAAGCTCGGAAATTGCTGCCGGCTGGTCCCCTTTGGGACGCAAATCGGTGACTAGCTCGAGCTCCCGCGCCATCGCCGAAGGCTATCACCCCTTGAAAATGGCGGCAGGCTCCTTAATGAGGAAGTCATGGATCTCACGCGCTTCCTCGATGTCACCACCGCGACGGCCGCAAGTGCCGCGCGCCCCAACTTTGGAAACATCCACTACGAGCGCCGAAAGTCCCCCGCCCAGCCGCTCGAGCTCTATGAGTTCGAGGTCTGCCCGTATTGCCGGATCGCGCGCGAAGCCCTTTCGGCACTCAGCCTCGATCCGATCATCTATCCCTGTCCGAAAGGCGGCGAGTCGTTCCGGGAGAAGGTGAAGCGGGAGGGCGGCCGTTACCAGTTTCCGTATCTGGTCGACCCCAACACCGGAGTTTCGATGTACGAGTCAGCGGACATCGTCGAATACCTCTTCCGCGAATACGGCGACGGCAGCGCCCCCTGGTTTCTCAGGCAACGAACCTTCGCCGTGACGACGTCGATGATCGCGTCGGCGTTTCGTCCAAACCGCGGCCGCCACCTAGTCCGCTCACGACAGCCCGAGAAGCTGCTCGAGCTCTACTCCTACGAGGGGTCGCCGTTTTGCCGAATCGCTCGCGAGGCCCTCTGCGAGCTGGAGCTGCCCTACCGATTGCACAACGTGCCCCGGCGGAGCCCGGGTCGTGGCGATTACATCTCGATCTCGGGCAAGATGCAGGTGCCCTATTTGCGCGACCCGAACACGGGTGCGCAGATGTTCGAATCAGCCGAAATCCGCCGCTATTTGTACGAGACGTACGCCGACGGCGGCGCGACTGGCTAGCCGTTTTTCTTGGCGAAGGCCTTGGCGAAGTCGACGAACTTCTGGACGTCCGACGGCTCCATGGCGTTGTAGATCGACGTGCGAATCCCGCCGACCGAGCGGTGGCCCTTGATACCCACCATGCCGGCTCCCGCGGCCTCGGCGATCAGCTGCTTTTCGAGGTCTTCCGTCGGGAGCCGGAAGACGGGATTCATCATCGAGCGTGATTCGACCTCGACCGGGCAGTGGAAGAAGCTCGGGTTCTCGTCGATCATGCCGTAGATGTAGCCGGCCTTTTTCCGATTGCGCTTCTCCATCGCGGCGGCGCCGCCCTGGTCGCGCACCCAGCGGAGGACATTGCGAACCATGTACACCGCGAAGGTGGGAATCGTGTTCTGGAGCGAGTCACCGTCGAGAATCGTTTTGTAGCGGAAGATCTTGGGGATGCTCTTCGGGCTCCGTTCTGCCAAGTCTTTGCGGAGGATCAAAATCGTGATGCCCGCAGGGCCGAGGTTCTTCTGGGCGCCGGCGTAGATCAGCCCGAACTTGGACACGTCGATTGGACGCCAGAGAATGTCGCTCGACATGTCGGCCACGAGCGGAACGTCGCCGCTGTCCGGGTATTCGTGAAACTGCGTTCCCATGATCGTGTTGTTGGTGGTGAAGTGCACGTACGCCGCGCCGGGGTCGAGCTCGAGCTCGGCCTGCTTTGGAACGCGTGTGTATTTCCCATCGACCTTGCCGGTGCCCGCCTCGCGCGCCGCGCCCGTCACCAGGGCTTCGCCCATGGCTTTGTCGCTCCACGCACCGGTGTTGATGTAGTCGGTCGACTGACCGTCACCGCGGAGGTTCATCGGCACGAGGGCGAACTGAGTCGAGGCTCCACCTTGCATGAAGAGGATCTCGTGCGTGTCTGGAACGTTCATCAGCTCGCGAAAGAGCGACTTGGCCTCTTCATGAACCTTCGCGTACGCAGCAGCGCGATGGCTGTGCTCGATGAGCGACATCCCCGTGCCTTCATGGTCGAGGAGCTCGTTTTTGGCATACTCGAGGACCGGCAGCGGAAGAGTCGCTGGCCCCGCATTGAAGTTGATTGCGCGAGTCATAGGCGCCGGAGCGTAGCCGCGGTTGCGGGTGGTGCAACTCGTTCGGCCCTGGCTCCTCGAGCCTCGAAAAATGGTGGAGCTGAGGGGGATCGAACCCCTGACCTCCGCATTGCGAACGCGGCGCTCTCCCAACTGAGCTACAACCCCTCGGTCGGCCGATCGTATAGCTTCGCCGCTTCCTCGTGCAACTCGAAGAACGGACCGCTACCTTGAACCCATGGGGGAGACTCGGGGGATCGCTCTTCGCGTGGTTTGCTGCGCTGTGCTGCTGCTGAGCATGGCGGTGGCCGCACCTGGAGGAGCGCAACAGACACCGGACGACGCGGCCGCGCGTGAGCACTTCGAACGCGGCCGCGTGGCGTTCGAGCAAGCCGACTACGAGGCCGCACTGATCTACTTCCGACACGCGTATCGGCTGAGCCACCGCGGCGAGCTCCAATACAACATCGGCGTTGCAGCGGATCGATTGCAGCGAGAGGAAGAGGCCCTCGAAGCGTTCGAGCACTACCTCGAAGAAAGTCAGAACGCGGCGCGTGAAGCGGAGGTGCGAGAACGGATCAGCGCGCTTCGCCAATCGATCGCGGAACGT
>JBARTN010000302.1:0-7567 GCA_049645265.1 Polyangiales bacterium | reverse complement strand
GGTCTTCGGTGACCGCCTCGCGCATCGCCTCCTCGTCGTCGAGCGCCATGATGGGATGTGAGCCGACGTTCGACGTGAGAATGATCACGACGTTCTTGAAGTCGACCGTGCGGCCTTGACCGTCGGTCAAACGACCGTCGTCCAAGACCTGAAGAAGAACGTTCCAGACATCGGGGTGCGCCTTTTCGACTTCATCGAAGAGGAGCACGGCGTACGGACGTCGGCGCACGGGCTCCGTCAATTGGCCGCCTTCTTCGTAGCCGACGTACCCCGGAGGTGCGCCGATGAGACGCGCGACCGCGTGCTTCTCCATGTACTCGCTCATGTCGAGCCGAATCATCGCCTTGTCGTCGTCGAACAGGAAGTCCGCAAGCGCGCGAGCAAGCTCTGTCTTGCCGACCCCGGTCGGCCCGAGGAACAGGAACGAACCGATCGGCCGGTTCGGCTCGCTCAACCCAGCGCGCGAACGCCTGACGGCGTTGGACACGGCCACGACTGCCTCGTCCTGACCGATGACGCGTTTGCGGAGACGATCTTCCATCCGAAGAAGCTTGTCCTTCTCGCCTTCGAGCATCTTGCTCACCGGGATGCCGGTCCACTTGGAAACGATCTCGGCGATGTCCTCGTCCGTCACCTCTTCCTTGAGGAAGGAGGCGCTGGTCTGCACCTCGGCGAGCTTCTGCTGAGCCTGGGTGACGGCCAGTTCGGCAGCGGGAATTTCCCCATATTGCAGGCGCGCCGCTTCCTCGTAGTCGGTCGTTCGCTCTGCGCGTTCGAGGTCCAGACGAAGGGTTTCCACCAGCGACTTCTTCTCCCGGATTTCGGTGATCAGCTCCTTTTCACGTAGCCACTGGGCGCGCATGGTGTCGCGCTGCTCTTGAAGCTCCGAGAGCTCGTGCTCGAGGTCCTTGAGACGCTTCTTGCTCGCATCGTCTTTCTCTTTCTTCAAAGCCTCCCGCTCGATCTCGAGCTGAGTGAGCTTGCGCTGGACCGTGTCGATCGGCGCAGGCAGCGAGTCGATCTCCATTTTCAGTCGCGACGCGGCTTCGTCGACCAGATCGATCGCCTTGTCCGGCAAGAAACGATCCGTGATGTACCGCTCACTCAGCGTTGCCGCGGCGACAATCGCCGAATCTTGAATTCGGATGCCGTGGTGAATTTCGTAGCGCTCTTTGAGCCCACGCAGGATCCCGATCGTGTCGGGAACCGAGGGCTCAGCCGCAAAAACCGGCTGGAACCGCCGCGCGAGCGCAGCGTCCTTCTCGATGCGCTTTCGGTACTCGTCCAGTGTCGTTGCACCCACGCATCGCAGCTCACCGCGCGCCAGGGCCGGCTTGAGCATGTTGCTCGCGTCCATCGAGCCTTCGGCCGCGCCCGCACCGACGAGCGTGTGCAGCTCGTCGATGAAGAGAATCACCTCGCCCTTGGCGTCTTCGATCTCTTTGAGCACCGCCTTCAGTCGCTCTTCGAACTCGCCGCGGTATTTCGACCCAGCCACCAGCGCGCCCAGGTCGAGCGCCAGAAACTTTTTGTTCTTCAGGCCTTCGGGCACGTCGCCTTGAATGATCCGGTGTGCGATGCCCTCGGCAATCGCGGTCTTCCCGACGCCGGGCTCACCGATGAGCACCGGGTTGTTTTTGGTGCGGCGCGAGAGAACCTGCATGACCCGGCGGATTTCTTCGTCACGGCCGATCACCGGGTCGGTCTTCCCTCGGCGGGCTGCTTCGGTCAGATCGCGCGTGTACTTTTCGAGCGCCTGGAACTTCCCCTCTGGGTCCGGGTCGGTCACCCGTTGACTGCCTCGGACCTCTTGCAACGCCTTGAGCAGTGTTGCGCGATCGACGCCCTGGGCGACGAGCGCCTTCTTCAGCTGTCCGTCGCTGTAGGCAGCAAGGAGGACGTGCTCCGCCGACGTGTACTCGTCTTTGAGGGATTCGGTTTCTTTCCAGGCATTGTTCAGAAGATCGCGAAGGCGTGACGCGATGCCGGGCTCCGCGCCGCCTGCGACTTTCGGCATGCGGTCGAGGACCGCGCCTTGCGCACGAATCAATCCTTGAAGATCGGCCCCGGCCTTTTCCAAAATGGCAGGCGCCAGGCCGCCGGCTTGGGCAAGAAGCTCGAGCAGCAGGTGTTCCGGGTAGACCTCTGGATTGCCGCGGTCGCCAGCATTTTGCTGTGCGGCAACCAGTGCCTCGCGTGTCTTTGTGGTGAGTCTATCGAGTCGCATTTCGGCACAAGTTAAGCACGCCAAAGAGCCCGTCAATAGTTCGACAGAGGCCGGAAACGAGGCAATAACCGTCAGGTGCGCCCCCTGATTCTCGCTGCCCTCGCCGTCCTGCTGATCGCCTCCTGCAAGGGCGAGCCAACGCCGACCGGTTTCGAGTCGCCGAGCGCCACCATCGATTCACTGTTCCGCGCGTACGGTGTGCAAGACATTCCTCAAGACGAAGCCCGCCGTCGGCTTCAAGCGCACGAGCGATTCGAGCTCCGCGATTCGAAGCTCTTTCGAACCTGCTTCTCCGATTGGCAAGGTGAGCACGATCACGCCTTGGGAGGTTTCGTCTTCGGGCAGCTGGTCGCGGGGAAAGACGAGCTCGAGATCGACCTCGAGGGCGCCACGGCAAAGGTCCGCGCCGCCTCCGCGTCCGCCGAGCTGACACCGATCGTTCTAATCAAACAGGATCGAGCCTGGAAGATCGACCTTCGCAAGAGCGTTCCCCCGCAAGTCCGCCAGGGCCTCTACGAGGTGTACCGTCGCGCGCGCCGGGCCGAGCGCAAAGCGCGCTGACCTTCTTGCTCAGCGAATCGTAAACGGTGTGACGTCGATTCGCTCGCCGGGCGAAGCGTTCTTCAACGCTTCTTGGAGCATCAGCAGCTCCCTCGGGTGGGGATTGAGCGCGAGGCCGGCGTTCACGGTTCGAAGCGCCGCGTTCGTGTCGCCGACGGATGCAAAATAGAGGGAATCGGTGTAGTGACGCCAGATCAACTGGACCTCGGTGTGCGGGTCGATCGGATGGCCGATTCGCTGGTAGAGATCTCCCCAGAGCGCAGCGTGCTCATGCATCGCCCGCGCCTCGTCGACCTCGGTCGTGTCGGCCGTCAGCACGCGATGGTACAAGTGTTCGGGAACGAGCAGGTCCATCGTCTCTGGGGTCACTCTCACATCCATCTCGACGTAGACCGGGCGAAGTGCGGCCAGGCTTTGGAGCTCCGGCGCGCTCAGGGTGCCGTCGAGAACGTAGCTTCGAAGAAGGGGCTTCAGCTCGGGCTCGTCGCTCACGTAGCGGTCCACGAGCTTTGGGTAGCTGAGCAGGGGGAGCGGGATCATCGTGACGTCGGGCCGATTGAGCTCCTCGGCTTCGCCGCCCCAGTAGCGAAAGACCGTCTGGGGGTTGTGAACCAGGACAATCGAACGGGCGGGCAGCGAGCGACGCAGGCCGTCGTCGAACACATCGGTATCGGCGAAGCTCGCGAGCGTCGAAGCATCGAGCGAGCGAACGAATTGGACGGACGCCGCAAGCGCCAGGATCGCTCCGAGCGCGGGCGCCAGCTTTGGCTTGTTCGGCGCTGCTTCGGCGAGCGCAGAGAGCAGAACGCCGATGGCGAAGACGGCGAAAATCGCGACCGATGCGTACGAAACCATGAAGTAGGCAATCGCGTCGGGGTTGCCGCGAACGAAGCCCAGCGCGGCGCGCCCAAGCACGTACACCAGCCAGAGGGTCAGCCAGAAAAGACCGAATTTCCGGGACGAGCTCACTCGGAGCATGAAGTACGCGCCGAGTAGCGCCACCACCAGAGTCACGACGTGGAGGTCCTGAGCCGTTGCGATCAGAACGTCGGCAAAGGCTTCTCCAAAGGGCGCGACGGCTTCCGGGGAGATGCTCTTTTGAAAGGTCTGCGCGCTAATGACCCACGCGAAGCGTCCGGGGCTCGATGGATCTCCGAGATTCAAGAACGGTTCTTGGAGCGCGCGCAAAGGGAGGTAGAGGTAGGTCAGCAAACCGGCGGTCACGAAGCCGGTCGACCATCCGAAAGGCCTCCATCCCCAAGTCTTCCAGATGCCCAGCAGGAGCCACAGCGACGGCATGATGGCGAGCAGGGCGATGAAATGGTGGTTGGCGAGCGCGAGGCCAAGTGCCAAGGCGGCCTGGTAGAGCGGACGAACATCGCCCTCTTGGCCTTCTTGCCCCGAGATCGAAACGCGGAGCAGACGCTCCATCGCGATACACAGCAGCGCGGCCTGAAGCGCGTACACCTCGGGTCGCACCGCTTGAAACCACCAGCCCTGGCTTCCGGCAACCCACCAGGTAGCCGCAAGCGCGAGAGGGAAGCGCAGTGAGGGGCGAATCGCATCGCTCACCTTCAAGCTCGTCTCGAAGGCAAAGAACATGGCGACCGCGGCAATCGAGAGAAGAACCGCACAGATCACGGCCACCCGAAACGAGAGTGCACCCATGGGCAGCAAGTTCGCCGTGCCGAGGACGATCGCCGCCAGTGGATGGCCGGGTGGATGCGAGATGCCGAAGTCGGCCGCCACCGCGACGAACTCGCCGCTGTCGAGCCAATGCGCAAACCCCGACGCGGTGCTCAGATAAGCCAAGAGCGGCGGAACCCCAGCCAGAAGCCCCTTCATCCAGTTGGAACGCAAAGCCCCGCCATGATCAACCGACCAGGGCAACATGGTCAAATCTGCGAACCCATCGACCAACCGTACGATCGGAGAACAGCTCGCGACGGGCGTGCTCGCGATTGGGACCCGCTCGGCCGTCTCCTCACGCTTCCCTACGTCTAGCCTCCCGCCCAATCGCTGTGCTGCCCATCCCGAGCCGTTCTCCTATTGAATGGATATGGATTCAGGGGCGCGGCGGAACGCGATGCGGGGGTTCGGCGGCGTGTGAGTGACAATCGGCAAGACAGCAGCCCGCCCCGATTGGCGCGAGCTCCGAGGGGCGGCTTGCGTGGCCTAGGCCCCCAGTCCATCCGGCCACCTCTGCAAGCCGCCCCGTCCGTTGAACCCCCGTGTCGCGTTCCGCCGTGCCCCGGTACGCCCGCGAGCACGCCCGTCGCGAGGCGTTCTCCGATCGTATGCATTGGAGGTGCAGCGGTGTTCCGTGTTTGGGCATTTGTGACATAGTTCGTCGATGGCGAAGCGTGGCGTGAAGTACTGGCTCATGAAGAGTGAACCCGAGAGCTATTCGATCGACGACCTCGAGCGCGACGGACGCCAGCCGTGGGATGGCATACGAAACTACCAGGCTCGCAACTTCATGCGCGAAATGGCGGCGGGTGACCTCGCCATCTTTTACCACTCCAGCGCAAAGCCCCCCGGCGCGGCAGGGATCGCCCGCATCTGCTGCGAGGCCTATCCGGACCCGACGCAGTTCGACGAGAAGGGCAAACACTACGACCCGAAGTCCAAGAAGGACGATCCCCGCTGGTCGCTCGTCGACGTCGAGTTCGTCGAGAAGTTCGCCGAAGAGATTCCGCTTCAAACACTGAAGGAAGATCCGGCCCTCGAAGGCATGCGGGTCACCCAAAAAGGTTCGCGCCTCTCGGTCCAGCCGGTGGAAAAGAAGCACTTCAAGCGTGTGCTGAAAATGGCCGGGGCGAAGATGAAGGTGCCGTAGGGCTGAGGGATGGCGACCTCGGATCCGCCGATACGGCCTGCGGCAACCACGGCCTGCCTTCGCGACGGCAAGGGTGGCGTGGAGGTGCTGCTGGTTCGACGAAACCGCGAGCTGGTGTTCTACGGATCAGCATGGGCGTTTCCCGGCGGGCGCGTCGATTCGGAGGACGCCTCTCCCGGGGCGGACTTGTACGATCAACCCTCCGGCCGGAACGCCGCGGTTCGGGAGACCCAGGAGGAGACGTCGATCACGCTCACCCCAGACACTCTCGTACCCGTCTCCCATTGGACGACGCCACCCGGTCGTCCCAGACGCTTCAGCACCTGGTTCTTCCTGGCGCGCCCCACGGTTGATCGCGTCGTCGTCGATGATGGAGAAATCGACAAACATTGGTGGGCCCTGACAGCCGACGCGCTTGCGGCACAAGCCCGGAACGAGATCACTCTGCCGCCACCAACCTTCATCACGCTCCTATGGCTTGGTGGCTTCAACACAGTCGATGCCGCTTTATCGGCGGCACGAGCGCAACCACTGGAGCGTTTCGTGCCGCGAGTGGTGACGCTCGGCGACGAGATCGTGTCGCTCTACCAAGGCGACGCAGGCTACGCGACCTGCGATCCAACCGCGCCGGGCCCAAGGCATCGACTGTGGATGCGACCAGGAGGCTGGCGGTACGAACGCGCCTGACGCACGATTCCGATCCCGTATCCAATCACGTTCACGTTCGGGTCCCCGCCCTAGACCCAGCGATCTTCGGCCGTTGCGGAAATGGGGCTGAGGGTCAGCCTTACGTGGTGCCGCTTCTTCTGGCCGTTCTCCTTGCGGTGGCGCGGGACTTCGGCGGCGTTGACGTAGAGGACGCCGTCTTGGGTGATCTGCGCGGGGCGTCGCTTTCCGGACTTGGTTTTGCGGTGCATGTGGCCGGCGACAGTCGCGAGCACGGTTCGGCCGCTGCTCTTGGCGTACTGCACCGCCTCTTCGAGATCCCGGTCGCCCCAGTCTTCCTCTTTCTTGCGAAAGTCGCAGCCCCAGATCGAATCTGCGCGGTCGCCCAAACCCGTAGGCCCGTTGTGCGCGAGGAACAAGATCGGCGCGTCGTCGCAGCTGTCGACCAGATGCTTCAATCGAGCGGCCGATGCGTCCATCGAGTCGATGTCGTAGCGTTTTGCGAGATAGCGAAGGCAGGCGAGGCGTCTTCCGCCGATCGAGTGGGGCCGACCCACCACGATGTTCAATGGAACACCGGCGGGGGCGATGCGGCGACGGCTGTATCCGAGGAGCTCGACGTCGCCGAGTGCGCGCTCGAGGCTCGCGCAGCGACCGGCCTGACCTTGGCAAAAAGCGTTTCGAAGACGGTGCGCGCGGGGTGCGATTTCCGCGCCGAGTTGGAATGCGTGGAGGCCGTCGTGGTTGCCCGGAATGCACATCGCGGGCACGCGAAGCTTGCGGAGCAAACGCGCAACGCGACGCCCGCGCAGTTGCGTATAGCCCGCCAAATCGCCGACAAACAGCAATAGATCGTACCCGCCGCCGTTGAAGAAAGCGACGTCGGCGTCGTCCCAGAAGAGATGAACATCACCGATTACGGCAACCGTTGCCACTTGCACGGCGTCCTCGTCCATGGGACGAAACTTAGCCGACCTAGAGCCGCGCGCGAGCGGGAAGGGACCCTTCGATGACAGCTCCGAGCATCCACAGACGTGAACCTGCGCTGGTGTTGGTTCTCAGCGTCGTCACCTTTGGGCTCTATCTCCCTTTTTGGTACCACGGCATCTACGAAGACCTGAAAGCGCTCGATGGACGCACGCCGACCGGTCACGGTTTCTGGCTCGACTTTCTTTTCGTGCTCCTCACCTTCGCCATCTACGGCATCTGGGTCGACTACCAGATCTCGCAGCAGATCGCCGAGTTCGAAGAGCGCAATGGCCTCGGTCCCGCGC
>JBARTN010000301.1:0-45207 GCA_049645265.1 Polyangiales bacterium | reverse complement strand
TCACGCCGAACGGCTTGTCGGTCCGGCTCTTGACCTTCGCGATCGCCTCCTGGAGCTCTCGAAACGTCATGGTTGCGGCAGCCAGAATACCGAGACCACCGGCCCGGCTGGTGGCCGAGGTGAGGGTCGCGCCGGACACCCAGCCCATCCCGGTCTGAATGATCGGATACTCGATGCCGAACATGTCGCAGATGCGGGTGTGAAGAGCGGACTTCGTCGTCTTGGCCTTCTTGTCCTTCTTGGGCGCCGACGACTGCGCTGCCGTGATGCGAACCGGAGGTTTGCTCTTGCGGGCCCTGGTCTTGGTCTTTGCTTTGGGCGCCACGGTCGTGCGCTTCTTAGGCGGCGCCTTGGTCGTACGCTTGGCCTTCGCCTTGGGCGCGGCCGACTTCCGCTTCTTTTGGGGCGGCTTCGTCGTCCTCTTCTGAGCGCTCATACTATGACTTCTTTCTGGGCGTAACCTTTCGGATCGAGCTCGCGCAACACGCCAAGCTGTTCTGGGGTCGGGACTGGGGTCGTGTCCAGTCCGTCGGGGATCACGAGCTCGAAGCCCGTGTTGTCGATCACCTGCTGCAGCAACACGCCGGGATGCAGCGAAACCAGGCGCATGCGGTGGTCGGGGGTCTTGAAGTCGAACACGCCGAGATTGCTGATCACGCGCCGGATTTCGTGAAAGCGGCTCCCTTCGGGACCGAGCGCAGCGGCGCGGTCGTACCCCACCCCACTCACCATGTCGACCTTTGCCACGAGGGCGCGGGCGTTGTGGTTGGGAACCCAGTAGCTGGTCGCGTGGTTGATCGTGTTGCCGGGCGCTCCACGCACGCCCAGAAGCTGCGCTTTGGGTTTCTCCCACCGACCGATGCACGCGATGTTCTGGTTGCCGAACTGATCGATCTGGGACGCGCCCATCATCACGTGACGGCGTCCCCACCAAAGAGTGTCGAAGACCGCTCCAAAGGGCATCCAGCCTTCGACGTCACTCTCGCTTGGCTTGACTCCGAGCGGAAGCGCTCTGCGGAGCAACAAGTTGAACCCGTCGGTCATCAGCAAGTCAGGCTCGAACGTCGACTTTGCCAAACGGGCGCCGAGGATCGGGCTCGTTCCCATCGCGCTGACCATGATTTCACCGTCGTCGCGAAAGCACTCTGCGATGGCAAGCACACAAACGTCGGCCCGTGTGACTTCGTTGTCACTCATGGCGACACCGCGTTTTGGTAGTCGGCTTCAGTCACGTCGAGGTACTTGGCGCGAAACGCCTCCCACGCTTCTTGGTCTTTGGCGGTCTCCGCGTACTCGCGTTGGAGCTTCTCATCGCGCGGATAGTCCGGCGGGCACTCGGTGAAATGAGCGCCGCCAGGGGCTTCGACCACACCGCTCACCATCATGCGGTTGATCAGCAAGCTTTGAAGCGGACCGCCGCTGACGAGCTCGTCCGTGGATACGACTTTCTCGCAGCTCATATAGGCTTTTTTGGCCGCCATGCAGAAGAGGTTGTCGAAGTACGGGTCGCGGCCGAGGGCTTGGCCGTTCCCCGAGGCGTCGGCGCGATTCATGTGAATGAAGGCGACGTCGACGTTTAGCGCGGGCACTGCGACCAGCTCTTCGCCGTCGTCGTAGGGAGACTTCACGGTCTTGAGGTGCGGGTTGATCTTCAGAACGTCCGAACCCAGGCCTGCCCGCGTCGGCAAGAACGGCAGCCGCTGTGCAGCCGCCCGGAGTCCGAGAAGGAACATCCCCTCGTCGAGCTCAACTGCCTCGAGCGCCCCGTTCTGCCGCGCTTTTCGGAAATGCGGCTCGAGCGGAATCGAGTCCAGGGAGACGAAGCCATACACGGCCTTCTTCAACTGGCCGGTCGCACAGAGGATGCCGATGTCGGGACCGCCATACGAGACGACCGTCAAATCCTTCACACCTTTGCGGACCAGCGCACGCACGAAGGCCATCGGCTTACGCCGCGAGCCCCAGCCCCCGATCCCGATGGTCATTCCATCGGTGACCCCGGCAACGGCTTCATCCACCGTCATGCATTTGTCCATCACGAAGCTACCTTACTTCTTGTCGGTATCGGGGTCGCGCTTGTCTACGAACGCGTCGCGCGCCTCGTCGGCCACACCCGCCAAGTTGAGCTCGAATGTGAAGCCCTGCTCGAATCGGTACGAACGATTTACGTCCACGGGATCGATGTTGTTGAGGCACTCCTTCGCCACGCGCACGACGCGCGGGATCTTTTTGGTGAAGGTGCGAGCAACGTCTCTCGCCTTGTCTGCAAGCTGATGGGCTTCGACGAGGGCGTAGATCGAACCCCAGTTGTGGAGCTCCTCTGCTGTCGCAGGCTCACAGGTGAGCACCATTGCCCGCATTTTGAGCGGCGGGACGAGACGAGCGAGGTGAGTGGCTGCTCCGAGCGCACCCCGGTCGACTTCCGGCAGGGCGAACTTGGTGCCCTTGGCGGCGATGAGAATATCCGAGTTGCCGGCCAGGCCGATGCCGCCACCGACGCAGTAGCCGTGCACGGCGGTGATGACTGGAACCTTGCACTCGTAGACCGCTTTGAACGATTCCCAGCAACCCCGGTTGGCGCCGAGAAGCGCGTCGAAGCCTTCGGTGTTCTGCATCTCCTTGATGTCGACGCCGGCATTGAAGCCTCTGCCCTCGGCCCGCAGGATGACGGCGCGCGTGTCCGGGTCGTTTCCCGCGGCCGTGATCACCCTTGCCAGCTCGAACCAGCCGGCCACCGGGATGGCGTTGACCGGAGGATAGTCGACGACGATTTCGGCAATTCCATCGATGATTTCGTGCGAAATACCCACGGCGCGTCCCTTCGAAGCAGGGCCGAAGTGAAACGCGTTTCAATCCATCGGTCAAGCCGACGAGAGGGCGCTCAGGCGGCGAGGGTGTCGAGGAACCCTTCGATCTCGGGGCCGATGGGCTGTCCCATGCGTTGGAGCTCGGCACGCACGGCCTGCGCGGCGCCCGAAAGATCGGGCGTCGTGATCGTGCGAATGGGCGGCGTCCGGAACCGGTACACGACCCGAAGCACGGCGCGATAGATCGGTTCCGGCGCGACGACGACCACCGAGAGGTCGTCGCGCTTCAAGGCGTCGCGACGTGAGACCAACCACTCGGCAAACGTCTGTCGGTGGCGGGCCGCAATGACGCCCGTGCCGCGCTCGTGCCGAACGAGACCAACGAACGGAAGCCCGGTTTCGATTTGAAAATCAGCCAGATCGAGCATCAGCTCGATCTCGTGGTCCTCGACGAGTCGAGGCTGCTTCATGTTGTACAAAACGACGGACGACAGTGTCCCGTCGACGCCTAGGCGCTCCGACTCATAGGTCGGGCGCGAACCCCAATCCCAGTCCATCAATCAAGCCAATCTCTAAGTGATAAGTGTCGCGAAAAAGTAAGTGAGGAATCCTCATCAAACTGAGAGACTCCAAGAAACGGCGGGAGTATGAAGACATTACACGAGGCGTCAATCCCAGATTGGGGGTGAAATAAACCATGACCCGTTGGTGCTGTGTTGCCCATTTTCGGGGTTGGGGATATCACGGGCGCCGTGTTCGAAACGATCCCCGAGATGCTGGAAAAACAGGCCGAAACCCTTGGCAATCGGCCGGCCATTGTCGACGGCGCCACAACGCTGAGCTTCGCCGAGCTCGCCGAACGCGTCGACGAGGCCGCCCGGGCGCTGATCGCCGCGGGGATTCAGAAGGGGGATCGGATCGCCATCTGGGCGCCGAACACCTGGGAATGGATCGTCTGCGCCTTGGCGATTCACTCGGTCGGCGCGGTGCTGGTCCCAGTCAACACCCGATACAAAGGAACCGAAGCCGCCTACCTGCTCGAAAAGAGCGGAGCGAAGGCGCTGTTCACGGTGACGGGCTTCCTCGATGTCGACTACGTGGCGCTCCTTCGGGACGCGGGCGCCGACCTCCCCCAGCTCGAGCAGATCATCGTGCTCCGGGGGGACGCGCCGCAAGGCACGCTCGGCTATGACGCCTTCCTCGGGCTCGCGTCGGGAGCTCCGTCGAGCGCCGCCAAAGATCGCGCGACCACGGTCAGACCCGATGATCTCGCGGACATCCTCTTCACCTCGGGCACGACCGGCAAACCCAAGGGCGTGATGTGCACGCACGCCCAGAACCTCCGCACCTTCGATCAGTGGAGCTCGATCGTCGGGCTTCGCGAGGGCGACCGATATCTGGTCGCGCTGCCGTTCTTCCATAGTTTTGGATACAAGGCTGGCTGGTTTTCCGCTTTGATGCGCGGCGCCACGGTGTTCCCAGAGCCCGTCTTCGACGTCAACGTCGTGCTTCGGCGCATTCAAGAAGATGCCATCACCATGCTTCCGGGGCCTCCTTCGCTGTATCAGTCCATTCTGCTCCATCCGGATCGGGCACAGTTCGACATCTCGAGTCTGCGCCTGGCGGTCACGGGGGCCGCGGCGATCCCGGTTGAGCTGATTCATCGGATGAAAGACGAGCTCGGATTCGAAACGGTCATTACGGCCTATGGCCTCACCGAGAGCTGCGGGGTGGTCACGATGTGCCGACTCGACGACGATCCCGAAACCATCGCGACGACCAGCGGACGCGCGATTCCCGACGTCGAGGTTCGAATCATCGACAGCGAAGGCAGCCCCGTTCCGGCAAACCAGCCCGGCGAAATCGTCGTTCGCGGATACAACGTCATGAAGGGCTACTTCGATGCTGGCGAGGAAACGAAGAAGGCCATCGACGACGAGGGCTGGCTCCATACCGGCGACATCGGAACCATGGATGAGCGGGGCTACATCAAAATCACGGACCGCCTCAAAGACATGTTCATCGTGGGCGGCTTCAACGCCTACCCCGCGGAAATCGAAAACACCCTTTTGCAGATGCCCGGAGTGGGTGAGGTTGCCGTCATCGGGGTGCCGGACGAACGGCTTGGCGAGGTCGGGATGGCCTTCCTGGTCCCTGCGCCCGGTCAGGTCCTCACAGCCGACGAGGTCATTTCATGGAGCCGAAAGAACATGGCGAACTTCAAAGTTCCGAGGCGAGTCGAGATCCTCGAAGCCCTCCCCCGCAACGCGACCGGCAAGGTCGTGAAGTTCGAGCTTCGGGAGCTGGCGAATGGCTGAGTTTCCACGAGGTGTAGCGCTGGTCGTCGGAGGGAGTGGCGGTATCGGAAGTGCGATCGCACGTGGCTTTGCAGCATCCGGGGTCCCGCTCGCGATCACCTACCGCCATCACGAGGATGCAGCCGTCGCGGTCGCGGAAGAGATCCGCGCTGGGGGTGGGCGTTGCTCGGTGCACCCGATCGAGCTCGGCAAGCTCGACTCCGTCAAAGCCTGCCTCGATGAGCTCGTCGAAGAACACGGCACGGTACACACCATCGCGCACGCGGCCGGCACACACATCGACCAGCCTTACATTAGCCAGCTCACGCCGGAGCAGTGGCGGAACACCATGGACTGGGACGTGAACGGGTTCTTTCACGTGGCGCATGCGGCCCTTCCGCACCTTCGCAAGAGCCAGGGCTCCATCGTGTTCGTCAGCTCGGCAGGCTTGAAACGATTTCCACCGGGCGACGTGCTCTCGGTTGCACCCAAGGGCGCGATCGAAGCGCTCATGAGGGGAATCGCGCGCGAAGAGGGGCGGAACGGCGTCCGGGCAAACATCGTCGCGGTGGGGGTCGTCGACGCGGGGATGTTTCCCAAGCTCGTCGAACGAGGCGAGCTCAGCCAGGAATGGATCGACGCGGCCACCCGCAATACGCCGCTTCGGCGTTTCGGGACCCCCGAAGAGGTCGCCGACGCTGCGGTGTTCCTCGCCTCGTCTCGGGCCCGCTATATCACCGGGCAGACGATTTTCGTCGACGGGGGATACACGTTGTAGCGCCCGGCGGGGCTGACTAAACTGAGCGCGAACGCCATGGGCCGAGTCATCTTTGATGAGACAGACAAACCGCTCATGCGGATGACCTACAAGGGGTTGTGCGACGACGCGGAATGGCAACGGCACCTCGACGTCATGGGTGAATGGGCGCGGCGCGGACAAGTGTACGGCGTGGTCATCGACGCCCGTGAGGTGGGTCGGGTGCCAGCGACGCAGCGCAGGGGCATCATCGACTGGATCGACCGTGACCGGGGGTATCTCGCGGACAACTGCGCAGGCGGCGCATTGATCTTCGGCAACCCGATTCAACAAGGCCTGTGGACGGCCATTTCCTGGGTTGCGCCGAGCCCAATCCCGGTGAGGATGTTTCGAGACACGCCCTCGGCGGAGGCCTGGTTGCGTGACCAGCTCCGCGGGAAGATGACGCCCTGAGGCGGAGCCCGGCTGTGAACGACCCAACGACATCCGCGACCAACCGACTCGCAGCGGTCGAAGCGCAGCTCCTCTCGCCGGGTGCGCCGTTCGAGCTCGCCGAAGAAGAAGTGCTCGGGGAGCGCGTTCGGGTGTTTGCCAACCGCGCGCGCTCGCTTCGCGACGTTTTGTTGCGCGGCCGGGAGTTCGCCGGCGCCGAATACATGGTCTTTCGCGAGGCTGAACGGGAGCGACGATTTACATTCGAGGACCACGAGAAGCACGTGGCGAGCGCAGCAGCCGCGTTTGCGGATCGATTCGGCGTCGGCCCCGGAGACCGAGTGGCAATCTTGGCGGCCAACTGCCCAGAATGGATCATTTCGTTTTGGGCAACCGTGAGCCTCGGCGCGATTTGCGTGGGGCTGAACGGCTGGTGGACCGAAAACGAGATTCGGTATGCCCTCGGGCACAGCAAGCCGAAGCTGCTGATCGCCGACGAAAAGCGGGCCGCCCGGATCACGGGCGACCCCGGTGTGCCGATACTGGTCGCCGAGGACGACTTCGACTCGCTGCTCACCGAGTATCCGAACGCGGAGCTGCCCACGCAGCCAATCACCGAAAGCGATCCGGCGATCATCCTGTACACGAGCGGCACCACCGGCCGCGCCAAAGGGGTCGTTCACACGCACGGCAACGTGACCAATATGCTCATGGTCAGCTTCTTCCACGGCGCGCGGCTGATGATGGCCAACCCCAAGGCAGCCGAGCTCCCGCAGCTTGCCAACAGCATCCTGGTGACGAGCCCACTCTTTCACGTGTCCGGATTGCACTGCGCTGCGGTGACGGCGCTTGCGGGAGGCGCGAAGACCGTCTGGCCGATGGGGCGCTTCGACCCTGAGACGACGCTCAATCTCATCGAGCGCGAAAAGATTACGGGTTGGGGCTATACCGCCACTGTACTTCACCGACTTCTCAACCATCCGAAGGTCGGCACGTACGACCTGAGCTCGTTCCGCTCGGTGGGTGGCGGCGGGTCGCCCATCCCGGCTCCGTTGATCGAAAAGGCGCGCTCGCTCTTTCCGCAGTGTAGTCACACGATGGGCGTCGGCTACGGTCTGACCGAGGGCACTGCCTTTGCAACCTTGAACGTCGGTGAAGAGCTGAGCGCCGATCCATCCTCGGTCGGTCGCCCGGTACCGATCGTCGAGATCGAGATTCGCGACGAGCGAGGACAGCGCGTCGAAGACGGCGAAGAAGGTGAGATTCATCTGCGTGGACCACTGGTGATGCGGGAGTACTGGGAAGATCCGGAAGCGACCCGTCGCGCCATCGGTGCTGGACGTTGGCTTCATACCGGCGACATCGGGCGGCTGCGAAACGGCAAGCTCTACATCGCTTCACGCAAGCGCGATTTGATTCTGCGTGGCGGAGAGAACGTGTACCCCTTCGAAATCGAGCAACGCCTGGAGGCACACCCTGCGATTGCGGAGGCTGCGGTCATCGGCGTCGACCACGAAGAGCTCGGTCAAGAAGCGAAGGCCGTCGTCGTATTCGAGGCGGGCCAGGAGCTCGGCATCGAAGAAATGCAGCGTTGGGTCGCAGAGGTTCTTGCCTACTACAAGGTTCCGAGCCGATGGGAGCTCCGAAGCACGCCGCTTCCCCGCAACGCGACCGGAAAGGTGCTAAAGAACGCCCTACGCAGTGCGCAGGATTCGATGTTCATCGAGGAGTAAGTCATGCCCGAAGCCGTGATCGTTTCAACCGCGCGGACCGCGATTGGCCGCGCTTTCAAGGGGTCGCTCATCGAGATGCGCCCGGACGACCTCGCTGCCATTGCGGTGAAGGCGGCATTGGCGAAGGTGCCGAACCTCGACCCCGAGACCGTCGAAGATTTGATGATCGGCTGCGCGCAGCCCGCGGGTGAGCAAGGCTACAACATGGGTCGAGTCGTGAGCTTGCTCTCCGGCCTCGATTCACCGGGCACGACCGTCAATCGCTACTGCTCCTCTTCGTTGCAGACGATTCGGATGGCGGCTCATGCGATCAAGGCCGGTGAAGGCGACGTGTTCATCGCTGCCGGCGTCGAGTGCGTCAGCCGCTTTGGCTTTGGCAAGTCCGACGGCATGGAGAACACCAAGAACCCCAAGTTCGCCGAGTCTGAAGAGCGCATGGCCGAGCTCATGACGCCCGATGGGGGCTACTGGGAGCCGGCCGGCGGCCTGTCCGATGTCTACATCACGATGCTGCAGACCGCGGAGAACGTTGCGCACTACATGGCCGTATCCCGTAAGGAGCAAGACGAGTTCGCAGCCCTTTCTCAACAGCGAGCCGAAGCGGCGCAGAAATCCGGCTACTTTGCGGAAGAGATCACGCCGGTCACCACACCGAGCGGTGCGGTGGTCGACACCGACGATTGCCCGCGGCACGGCACGACTGCCGAGAAGCTCGCAGGGCTCAAGCCGGTGCTCCTCGGACAGATGGGCGAGAAGGCCACGGTCACTGCGGGCAATGCCTGCCCGCTCAACGACGGTGCCGCGGCAGTCATCGTCATGAGCGACACCCGTGCACGAGAGCTCGGCATCACCCCCTTGGCGCGGGTCGTCTCGACCGGAGTCTCCGCGCTCAATCCGGAAATCATGGGCTTGGGCCCCATCGGCGCAACCAAGCAGGCGCTCGGCCGTGCGGGGCTCCGCATCAATGACATCGACTTGGTCGAAATCAACGAGGCCTTCGCCGCTCAGGTCATTCCGTCCGCCCGTGAGCTCGGCATTCCTCTCGACAAGCTCAACGTCAACGGCGGCGCCATCGCCCTCGGCCACCCTTTCGGCCAAACCGGCGCTCGCATCATGACAACACTGATCCACAATCTGCAGTCCCGTGACGGCCGGTACGGCCTCGAAACGATGTGTGTCGGCGGCGGCCAGGGCATGGCCACGGTGATCGAACGGCTTGGCTGAGACGCTTGAACCACGCGAAAATCGAGATTGAAAGCCGGGGATTCTGGAGCCTGGCGGCAGCTACGGTTGCAGTGCTTCTGCCGTTGAACTGGACCTGGCACGTCTGGGGGCAACAGATTCCCGGCTCGATTGCGCTCTACATCGTTGCCGGCAGTCTCCTGTACTTCGGGCTGCTTCGCTTGCTCACGGGCGTTCGCTTCTCGGACGTTTCGTACCAAGCACGTTTCGTCGTCATCAGCTCGATGGTCTTGCTGATTTTGTTCTTGGCGTTTGGTCGTTCCGACACCTATCGAATGCTTTGGGAGCGATTCGTCCCGAAGAACGCACGCACCCCTTTGTTCGGGTTTGCGTATTTCGCGAGCTGCAGCGTGCTCCTGCGCCTCGTGATTCCGTACCTCCTCCTACGCTTCAAGCTCCGGCAGCCGCCAGGCGAGTACGGCTATGTCGTCCGTGGTGGAACGCGCATGCGCTGGGTCTACTTCGGCCTTTTCGTCGTGATGGTTCCACTGGTCCTGTGGGCATCGGGCCTACCCGACTTCCAAGCAAGCTATCCACAAACCGACGGCGTCGTCAGCGGCACCGAGGCGTCGATTCGGCTCTTCATCGTCTACCACGCCGCCTACTTCATGGTGTTCCTCTCGGGCGAGAGCTTCTGGCGCGGCTACATGACCTTCGGCCTCGGCCGCGACCTCGACGTAAGCGCTCTTCCGTGGATGGTCATGATGTACAGCATCGGCCACTACGGAAAACCAATCCTCGAAATAAACGCCTCGATCGTCGCCGGCTTCACCCTCGGCTACCTCGCCCTCCGCCACCGCTCCTTCTTCCTCGGCGCCCTCCTCCACTGGTCCATCGCCCTCGCCATGGACCTCGCCGTCCTCCACCAACGCGGCATCACCTGGCACTAGGCGGCATGGAAACCATGCAGGTTTTGGAGGGGGAGCGTGTCCCCTTGCAGAAAGTGAAACATGTTTCAGTCTAAAGGCGCGTGACGGAGGTTAATCGGCAGATTTTGTTGAAGAAGCGGCCTATTGGGGTGCCGGCTGTCGGGGATTTCGAGACGGCTGAGGGGGCTGTGAGCGTGCCTGAGGCCGGGGAGGTGCTGCTCAAGAATCTGTACTTGTCGATCGACCCTGCGATTCGTGGCTGGATGAGTGAGGCAAAATCGTATCTGCCGCCGATTGCGATCGGCGAGCCGATCCGGAGCGGAACGCTTTCGCAGATCGTCGAATCCAAAGCGGAGGGCTGGCCGGTTGGGCAGATCGTGCAGGCGCTAGCGGCCTGGGAGTCGTACAGCGTCGTTTCGCCGCGGATGCTTCACGGCAAGGTGAAGACCATCGAGGGAATTCCTCTGTCCACGATGTTGAGCGTACTCGGTGGAACCGGGCTGACGGCGTACTTTGGATTGCTCGAGGTTGGGAAACCCCAAGAAGGCGAAACCGTTCTCGTGTCCGCTGCTGCCGGCGGGGTCGGCTCGATCGTCGGCCAGATCGCGAAGGTCAAAGGCTGTCGGGCCGTAGGGCTGACGGGCAGCGAGCAGAAATGCGCCTGGCTGACCGATGAGCTCGGCTACGATGCTGCGATCAACTACAAGACGACGAACCTGAGGCTTGCCCTCAAAGAAACCTGCCCCAAGGGGATCGACGTGTTCTTCGACAGTGTCGGCGGCGAGATTCTCAACACGGTGCTGACCCGTCTCAACCACCACGGCCGGGTGGTGGTTTGCGGTGCCATCTCGCAGATCAACGAGGCCGAGCTTCCACCTGGGCCGAGCAACTACCTCCAACTCCTCGCCAAGAGCGCCCGCATGGAAGGTTTCACGACCTTGGATTTCGCGTCCCGGTACGACGAGGCCCGCGCAGAGCTCGGGCTATGGATCCTCGAGGCTCAGATTCACTATCGCGACGACATTGTCGAAGCTCTCGACGAGGCTCCGTCGCACTTGCTTCGACTGTTTAGCGGCGAGCACCGAGGAAAACTGTTGGTCAAGTTGGCCGACGCAGAGGTTTGGGAATGACTGGCATTTGTGATGGGCGGGTAGTGATCGTAACGGGCGCAGGGCGCGGCATCGGCCGTGAGCACGCGCTCGAGCTAGCGCGGCAAGGCGCGAAAGTCGTCGTCAACGACCTCGGGGTCAGCAACAGCGGCGAGGGCGGCGGCCAAGGGCCGGCGGGTGAAGTCGTTCGAGCGATTCGCGACCTGGGCGGCGAAGCTGTGGCCAACGGCGCGGACGTGGCGGACTGGGAACAGACCAAAGCACTCGTGCAGCAAGCGATCGACGAGTTCGGCCGGCTCGATGCGGTCGTCAACAACGCAGGCTTCGTCCGGGACCGCATGTTCGTGAGCTGCAGCGAAGAAGAATGGGATGCCGTCATTCGCGTTCATCTCAAGGGACACTTCTGTGTGGCCCGGCATGCGGCGGCGTATTGGCGGGGGCTCGTCAAGGCCGGGGAGCACGTCGACGCGCGCATCATCAACACGAGCTCAGGAGCCGGCGTCCTCGGGAGCCTCGGCCAGTCGAGCTACTCCGCTGCGAAGGCAGGCATCGCAACTCTGACCCTCGTGCAGGCCGCCGAGCTCGGCCGCTACGGCGTCACCTCCAACGCCATTTGCCCCATCGCGCGCACTCGCATGACCGAAGGCGCGTTCGGCGACGCGATGAAGGCGCCAGACCAGGGCTTCGACGAGAACGACCCAGCCAACGTCTCGCCATTCGTCGCCTGGCTTGCCAGTTCGCAGTCGCGCGAAGTGACGGGCCGCGTCTGGGAGGTCTTTGGCGGAACGGTCACCGTGTTCGACGGCTACCGACGCGAGCAGACGATGGACATCGGCAAGCGTTGGGATGCGGCCGAGCTGGGACCGGCTGTCGAAGATCTGCTGTCCAAGGCCCAGCCACTGGTCAAGGTGTACGGGACATGAGCAACCCCCTCGACTTCAGCGGCCGAGCAGTCCTGATCACGGGCGGAAGCCGGGGGATCGGCAGAGGCATCGCTGAAGCGTTTCTCGCAGCGGGCGCCGACGTTGCTGTGTGCGGGCGCACGGAGCCCGGCGAGCTCCCAAGCGCTAGCGGTAAGAGCGCCCTCTTCGTGAGCGCCGACGTTCGGGATGCCGAACAAGTCGAGAAGATGGTGAACGAGGTCGTCGAACGCCTCGGGCGGCTCGACGTGCTCGTCAACAACGCCGGCGGTGCGCCCTTCGCGGAGGCAGCGACCGCATCTCCGAGGTTCTCGGAGAAGGTAATTCAGCTAAACCTCACCGCTGCGCTTCATTGCGCCCAGCAGGCCAACCGCATCATGCAGGGCCAAGATTCCGGCGGTTCGATCATCAACATCGCCAGCGTGTCCGGGGTACGGCCCTCCCCTGGAACAGCGGCGTACGGTGCAGCCAAGGCGGGACTGATCAACTTGAGCGGCACGCTCGCGATCGAATGGGCGCCCAAGGTGCGCGTCAATTCCATCGCAGCGGGCCTGATTCGGACCGAGCAAGCGCATCTCCACTATGGCGACGAAGATGGCATCGCGCGTGTCGCACAAACGGTGCCTCTGCAGCGTCTCGGCACGCCCGACGACATTTCGGGGGCGTGCCTGTTTTTCGCATCCCCCCTCGCAGCATATGTGAGCGGCGCGAATCTCGTTCTTCACGGCGGCGGAGAAACACCTGCGTTCATTTCGGCCGCTAGCGTCAACCAAGGAGACTGAGGGAATGGAGTTTTCATTCTCGGAACATCAGAACGAGCTCAGACGAACCGCGCGAAGGTTCTTGGAGGTCGCGTCCACCGAGGAGCGTGTTCGGAGCGCAATGGCAACCGAACGAGGCTACGACCCGGCAACCTGGGCACAGCTCTCCGAGGAGCTTGCATGGACCGCGCTGACGATCCCCGAAGAGTACGGCGGGCTCGGCATGAGCTACCTCGACCTGCATCCACTGATGGAGGAGATCGGTCGCGCACTTCTCTGCGCTCCGTTTCTATCGACGATTGGTCTAGGGGCCAATGCGCTCTTGCTCGGCGGCAGCGACGCTCAGAAGGAACTCCACCTGCCGGGGATTGCTGCCGGAGAGACGAGGACGACACTTGCATTCGCAGAGAAGAACAACCGAATGGATGCCGCCGGTGTCGAAGCGACGTATGCGCGAAACGGGTCGGGCTACACGCTGCGCGGCGACAAGAGCTACGTGCTCGATGGGCACACCGCCGATCTTCTGATCGTCGCAGCACGCTCCGAGGGCAGCGCTGGCGCTGAAGGCGTGAGCTTGTTCCTCGTGCCTGGCGACGCAGACGGCGTGAAACCAGCGTGGCTGCCGACCATGGATCAGACCCGGCGCTTGGCCTCGGTTGAGCTCAGGGACGTGACGGTTTCCGGCGACGCCTTACTCGGCGACGAAGGGCGAGGCTGGGGGCTCTGCGAAAAGACTTTGGATCTGGCCAGGATTGCGCTGGCAGCGGAGCAAGTGGGCGCCGCCGAAATGTGCCTCGAGATGTCGGTCGAGTACGCCAAGATGCGCAAACAGTTCGGTAGGCCGATCGGCTCGTTCCAGTCGATCAAGCACAAGTGCGCCGACATGCTGATGATGATCGAGTCGGCGCGCTCGGCCGCCTTTTACGCGAGTGCCCTCGCAGCGCAGAATGGCGACGGCCTCGAAGAGGCGGCGTCGTGTGCCAAGGCGTATTGTTCGGATACTTTCTTTCACTGCGCCGCCGAAACGATCCAGATTCACGGTGGCATCGGGTTCACCTGGGAGCACCCGGCGCACCTCTACTTCAAGCGAGCCAAGGCGGCCGAGAATCTCTTCGGCGACCCTGCCTTTCACCGCGAGCGAGTCGCAACGCACATGGGTTTGTGATGGAGTTACAGCTAAGCAAAGAAGAAGAGGCGTTTCGCCAAGAGGCTCGCGCCTGGCTGCAAGAGCAGCTCAACGGCCCGTTCAAGGACCTTCAGGGCCGGGGCGCCTCCGGTGATCAGGACACCTACATCGAAGAGCGAGTCACCTGGGGCAAGGTCATGGGCGCCGCCGGTTGGAACTGCATTGGCTGGCCCAAGAAGTTCGGCGGCCGCGCTTGCTCGATCAAGGAAGAGGCGGTTTTCAACGAGGAATACGTGCGCGCGAACGGACCTGGAAACGTTGGCCACATTGGCGAAACGCTTCTCGGACCGACCTTGATCCATTTCGGCTCACCGGAGCAGCAGGAACGCTTCCTGCCGCCCATCGTTTCAGGCGAAGAAATCTGGTGTCAGGGCTACTCGGAACCTGGCGCAGGCTCCGACCTCGCGAACGTACAGACCAAAGCCACGTTGGTCGGCGACGAGTGGATCATCGAGGGGCAGAAGATCTGGACCTCGGGTGCCCAGTACTCGGACTGGTGCTTCGTGCTCTGCCGCACCGACGCGGAAGCGCCGAAGCATCGGGGCATCAGCTATATTCTGATTCCGATGAAACAAGACGGCATCGAGGTGCGCCCGATCAGACAAATGGGCGGGAGCTCCGAGTTCGCGGAGGTGTTTTTCGACGGGGCCAGGGCGCAAAAGGATCATGCCGTCGGTGGCATCAACAACGGCTGGAAAGTGGCAATGGGCACGCTTGCCTTCGAGCGCGGCGCATCAACGCTCGGCCAGCAGTACCTCTTCCAGAAAGAATTCGAGCAAGTCGTCGCCGCCGCAAAGGAATCGGGAGCCGCAAAGGACCCCATCTTCCGTCAGCGAATCGCGAACGCCGCAATCGGCCTCAAAATCATGCGCGTCAACGCGCTTCGCATGCTGGAGCACGAAGGCGCCGACCTGAACCGCGAAGCGCTGATCAGCAAGCTCTACTGGTCGAATTGGCATCGTGACCTCGGCAAGCTTGCGATGGACCTGCTTGGCCCGGAAGCCGAGCTCCTCGATGGCGCGCCCTATGAGCTCAGCGTCATGCAGAAGTGGTATCTCTTTTCGCGAGCCGACACGATCTATGCGGGCTCGAATCAGATCCAACGAAACATCATCGGCGAACGAGGACTCGGGCTGCCGAAGGAGCCGCGATGACCACTAAACCCACGTACGTCGGCGGGCACGGCCTGCTGGAAGGCAAGAAGGTTCTTGTCACGGCAGCCGCCGGCACGGGCATTGGCTTTGCAACGGCCATTCGCTGTGCCGAAGAAGGCGCCTCGGGGCTGGTGATCAGCGACATTCACGAACGGCGGCTCGGCGAAGCGGCCGACAAAATCGAGGCTGAGACGGGAGTGCGCCCCGAAGTCGTCATGTGCAACGTCACCAAAGAAGACGAGGTGCAGGCGATGTTCGAGCTCGCCGTCGACAAAATGGGGCACATCGATGTCCTCATGAACAACGCCGGGCTCGGCGGTTACGCGAAGATCGTGGACATGACCGACGAACAGTGGAATCTGGTGCTCGACGTCACGCTCAACGGCTGCTTTCGCTGCACCCGCGCTGCGCTCAAGCACATGATGCCCCGCGGCAAGGGCGCGATCGTAAACAACGCCTCGGTGCTCGGTTGGCGCGCTCAAGAAGGGCAATCGCACTACGCAGCTGCAAAGGCTGGCGTCATGGCGCTGACCCGATGCGCGGCGATCGAAGCTGCCGAACGGAACGTCCGCATCAACTGTGTCTCACCATCGCTCGCCATGCACCCGTTCCTCGAAAAAGTCACCCCACCGGGACTGCTCGAAGAGCTCCAAAAACGCGAGGCGTTCGGCCGCGGCGCTGAGCCATGGGAGATTTCAAACGTCATGGTTTTCTTGGCCAGCGACTACAGCTCGTACATGACCGGCGAGGTGCTCTCGGTGTCGAGCCAGCGCGCTTGAAGCTACGCCCGGCCGTTCCTGGCTTGCCAGGCATCGGAATAGCGCAACATGTACCAGCGGATGAGCGGCGAGAACATCTGAGCCAGCGGCCGGGTGAATCGTGACGCTTTTCGCAATTTGCCGATGAATTCATCGAAGCTGATGCGCTGGTAGCCCAGGAGCGATTGGCTCTCGTCGGTGTCTAGCCAATCGCAGTAGTACGCACCGCTCCCATACGCTTCAAGCGGGAAACGCCCCACTCCGGTCGCTTCGAACATTGCGTCATAGAATTCGCGGAACGTCAGCCGGCAGCTTTCGCCACCACCGATCATCAAGGTCTTCCCGACGGCTCCCCGACATTCGATCGCGCGAACCTGGGCCAGCGCGACGTCCTCCGGATGAACCCATTCGAGGCGCGTGTCCGGGTTGATGCTGAAGAGCATACGAAAAACGTCCGGTGAGAGATCACCGGCGGCTGCTCTGACGCCTACCGACACTCCAATTCGGAAGATCACGTAGGGAAGGCCCGACTCGCGAAGAAGTTGCTCGCACTCGGCTTTGTTCGACGTGTAGTTGTCTGTTCCGACGGCCGGGAGGTCTCCGGTGAGTGGCGGACCACCGGGCACTCGCGGGCCGCAGACGGATAACGACGATGCAAAAACGATGACAGGCGGCTCCTCCTTGCGCCTCATCGCGTCGAGAATGTTCCTCGTCCCACCCACGTTGACCGCGTAGGCAAGGTCGGGATGAAGCTCGGAGGGAGGCGCCAGAACGCCGGCATTGTGAATGATTGCATCGCTGTCCGCGACTGCCGAGCCAACGTCAGCTGCCGACCGGATGTCGCCCCACACGATTCGAACCCGGTCCGCGAACCGCCGCGCGGCCTTTCGCTTTCGCCGATTCGGAACGTCGAAGGCGATCACGGAATGCCCCTCTTCCAAGAGACGCTCCACTCCCTCCAGACCTAGCCGCCCAAAGGCCCCAGTGACCAGCACGCGCATTCCCGCAGGCTGACCTGCAGCACCGCTCGCTTCAAATTGAAACGCGTTCTTCTTCCTGATAGGGTCCCCGCGATTTCAAAAAGGGGACTGTCCCCTTTTGTGGGGAGTTGCGGATGAAGCTTGGTCTAACACTTGGATACGCAGGCCCCCAGTTGAACACGACCGTTCAGGGTCTCGTGGACATCGAGAAGATCTCGGAGGTCGAACGGCTTGGGTATGACTCGATCTGGACGGCAGAGTCCTGGGGCAACGACGCGGTCACCCCGCTCGCATGGGTCGGGTCGCAGACTTCGACGATCAAGTTGGGCACGGCGATCATGCAGCTCCCAGGTCGCTCGCCGGCGAACGCGGCGATGACGGCCATGACGATGGACACGCTCTCGAACGGCCGCTTCATCATGGGGCTCGGGACCTCCGGCCCGCAGGTCGTCGAAGGCTGGCATGGCGTACCCTTCAACAAGTCACTCACCTGGCTTCGCGAGTACGTCACCATCGTGAAGAAGATTTTCGCGCGCGAAGCGCCGCTCGAGTTCGACGGCGTGCGCTACCAAATTCCGTATCGCGGCGCGGGCTCTTCGGGCCAGGGCAAACCGCTCCGGAGTATGATACGCGCCCGGGCGGATATCCCGGTCTTCACCGGTTCGATGGCGCCGAAGTCCCAGGCGATGTCCGCCGAAATCGCGGACGGCTGCTTGCTCACCTGCATGCATCCCGAGCGCCCGGAAGTTCTGATGAAGAACTTCGACGAAGGCTTCGCCAAGGCAGGCAAGGGCAAAGGCGTGGACAACTTCGACATCGCGCCTACCGTGGTGGTCATCATTGGCGACCCGCAGTACGCGATGACGCCTTGCAAGATGCAGCTCGCACTCTACATCGGTGGCATGGGCTCGAAGACGAAGAACTTCTACAAAGACTACCTCAGCCTCGTCGGTTTCGACGAAGCCTGCGAGAATGTTCAAACGCTCTTCCTCGACGGCAAGCGCAACGAAGCGATTGCCGCCGTGCCCGACGAAATGGTCGACGCATTGTATCTCGTGGGCTCGAAAGATCGCATACGCGACCGGTTTCAGCGCTGGAAAGATTCGCCGGTCGGGACTCTGATGGTCGGTTCGCAGGACATGGATACGCTCCGCTTCATGGCCGAGCTCAACTCGTGAGGCAGCAATGAAGATCGGGATCGTAGGTGGCACGGGGCGCGAGGGACGTGGCTTGGCTGTTCGTTGGGCGAAGGCGGGGCACGAGGTGTTCATCGGCTCTCGCCAGGCCGAAAAGGGAGCGGCAAAGGCTGCCGAGTTTTCGCAGGAGTTTGGAGTCAGCATCCAGGGCGCCGATAACATCGCGGCTTGCGAGCACGCCGAGCTGATCCTCGTGACGGTTCCTTACGGCGCGCATCGCTCCACGTTCGACTCGATCAAAGATGTCGTCGGCGACAAAGTCATCGTCGACATCACGGTGCCTCTTCAGCCGCCCAAGGTTCGCTCCGTGAACTTGCCCGAAGGTCAATCGGCCGCCTTGGAGGCCCGTGCCTTGCTCAACGAAGGCGCGCGGCTCGTCGCGGCGCTGCACCACATCAGCTCGGAGCACCTCAGCGAGCCGGAGCACACGTTCGATTGCGATGTGTTGGTCTGCGGTGACGACAAGGACGCACGTGCCGCGGTCATTGCGCTGGTCGCGGATCTGGGCCTTCGTGGCATCGACGCCGGCGTCTTGACAAACGCCATTGCGCTCGAGTCGATCACACCGGTTCTCTTGCACATCAATCGCCGTTACCAGAGCGTCGGCTCCGGCATTCGCATCACGGGCATTCCGGAGACGGAATGAGCCGCGACGAGCCGAGTTCGGGCGACCTTCGCGTCGGGCCGGAGCTCTTGGTTCGCACGATCGCCGGTGTGCCAACGATAGAGGTTGGAGATGACCTCTTCGAGGTGATCGTCTCGAGCCTCGACGGCGCCAAGATCGAGCTCGCCGACGGAGACGTGATCGTCATCGCCAGCAAGATCGTCTCGCGCGCGGAGGGCTGCTTCGTCGACTTGGGGAGCATCGTTCCGAGTGACTCAGCCCATCAACTCGGCATGGAGCTCGAGAAGGACCCGCGCCTCGTAGAGCTGATTCTGCGGGAGAGCGTTGGCATCTCTCGAAAGACGAGCGGCGCACTGATCGTCCGGCACCGTCTGGGTTTCATTTCGGCCAATGCCGGCATCGACTCGAGTAATGCGGCGCCCTCGAGCGCCCCGAAAGGAAGCGGCCCCTGGGTGCTCACTTTGCCCCGTGATCCGGATGCGAGCGCCGCATCGCTTCGCAGCAGGCTCTGCGAGCACTACTCCTCGGAGGTTGCGGTTCTCGTCACCGACTCCTGGGGGCGGCCATTTCGACGTGGCACCGTGGGCTTTGCGCTTGGCGTTGCAGGGCTGCCCGCCGTCTGGGATCGCCGTGGCGCGATCGATCGCCATGGCCGGGTGCTCGAGTCTACGGAATCGGCGGTTGCCGATTCGGTTGCTGCGGCCGCAGATCTCGTCGCCGGACAAGCCAATGAAGGACGTCCCGTGACCTTGGTGCGCGGACTTCATTTCAAAGCGTCGCACGATTCGGCGGCGGTCTTGCTCCGCGATCCCGAAGACGACTTGTACGCATGACCCCTGCATCTGAGAACGGCCTGTCCGTCGTCGCACTGGCCGGAGGCGTCGGCGGGGCGCGGCTCGTCGACGGGCTCGATCGCGTGCTCCCTCGGGGCTCGCTCACGGCTGTGGTGAACACGGGCGATGACTTCGAGCACTGGGGTCTCCACATCAGCCCCGACCTCGACACGGTGATGTACACGCTCGCGGGTCTTTCTCCGGAGGATCGCGGCTGGGGAATCGAGGGCGACACGTTCGAGGTTTTGAGGGAAGCCAAGCGCCGTGGCATCGACGACTGGTTCCAACTCGGCGACCGTGACCTGCTCACCCACCTGTTCCGAACGGCCGCACTGTCCCGAGGCGAGTCGCTCACGCAAGCAACTGCGGACCTCTGCAAAGCGCTCGGCGTCGAGCGGCCGATCCTGCCGATGAGCGACGAGCCATGTCCCACGAGCATCCTGACCAAGAGCGGCGAAGATCTCGCATTCCAGGAGTGGCTGGTGAAGGCGCGGGCGGCGCCTCCGGTGGGCCGAGCTCGGCACGGAGGAAGCGGTGAAACGACGCGGTCCGTTCTCGATGCACTGAACGTCGCCGATCTGGTCGTGATCTGCCCTTCGAATCCTTACGTCTCCATCGACCCGATCCTGCGATTGGCGGGCGTATCCGAAGCAGTTCGGCGTACGCCGACGGTGGCGGTGAGCCCAATTCTCAACGGCAAAGCGGTCAAGGGTCCGCTCGCCACCATGATCTCGGAGATCGGCGGACGCCCGCCATCGGCCGAGGCCGTCGCCATGCACTACGAAGGTCTGCTCGATGGATACGCTCTTCATCACGGAGACTCCTTCGGGGCGCCCTATTCGACGCTCGAAACGAACATCCTGATTCAAACCAAAGAAGATCGGGTACGCTTCGCCCGCGAGCTGATCGAGTTTGCGCGGAAACTGAAATGAGCCGCTGGGCATTAGTTCCAATCAAGGGATTCGACCGAGGCAAGTCGAGGCTCTCCGAAGTCTTGGCTCCATCTAAACGCGCCCAGTTGGCGCGCTCCTTGTTTGAACACGTGGTGCAGGTCCTTCGGGCGTCCCCCGACATCGACGCCATCGCGGCCGTGAGCGACTCGGCCCAAGCTCGTGAGCTCGCCGAACACTTGGGGGTGCTGGCACTCTCGGATGCGGACGGGAGCCCAGGCCTGGCGGAAGTGGTCGACGGCGCGCTCCACGACCTGGAGGAACGCGGCGCGACTAGCGTGCTGATCTGCATGAGCGACCTACCCGACCTGACGGTGCAAGATGTCGCCCGCGTGGCGCGCCAACTCGAGGAGAGCGACGTCGTGCTCGTGCCCGATCTCGCGCAGCAAGGCACCAATGTCATCGCGGTGAAGCCCGCAACCGGGCTTCCCAGCTGCCTCGGACACGATGACAGCCTCCGGCGTCACCTTGCAGGCGCCCGTCGTCTCGGGCTCACCGTCAGCATCCAGCTCAGCAGCGGCATCGGGTTCGACGTGGACCGCCCCTCCGACCTCGATCGATTGCGCCGGCGTTAGTGCCCCGCCGACAGTCGGCCCATGAGCAGGCCGAGGAAGCGTGTCGCGATTCGACGCGGGAGTAGCCTGATCGTGAGGACCATGAGCTTGTTGAGGAAGCCCGGGACGACCGTCACTCGACCGCCGAGGGTGTGCAAGCTCGTCGCCACGACCGAGGCGGGGCTGGCAAAGACCCACCGCCGGAG
The DNA here is from genome assembly GCA_049645265.1 of Polyangiales bacterium. Lineage (GTDB taxonomy): Bacteria > Myxococcota_A > Polyangia > Polyangiales > Houyiibacteriaceae > SG8-38. The sequence goes on along the minus strand of JBARTN010000301.1, from coordinate 23,838 downwards.
CGGCCCAAACCTCCCAGGGTCGAGGCCTGCGACCCGCTGAAACTCGGTCGTCGTGCCTCCCGGACAAAGCGCCTGCACGTCGACCCCGTAGGGGCGCAGCTCTTCGGCGAGACCTTCGGCAAAGAGCAGATCGTAGGACTTGGTGGCGTTGTAGTTCGCCATGCCGCGCCCCGCGGAGAATGCATTGACCGAGGACACGACAATCACGCCACCTCTGCCCCGTTCGCGCATTCCTTGTGCGATCTCGTGCGTCAGGAGCATTGGAGCACGGCAATTCAAACTGAGCATCGACTCTTGAAGGCTCGGGTCCATATCGAGAAAGGGACCGCTCGAGCCGAAACCCGCGCAGTTGATCAAGAGGCCAATCTCGATCTCGGCGAGTGCCGGTCGTAAGGTCTCGACGATGTCGCGCGAGGTGAGATCCGCCGGTGCCACGCGTACGTCTACTCGGTACATATCTTCAATGGTCGATGCCAGCGCCTCGAGACGGTTCCGACGCCGCGCCACCAAGACCACGTTGATTCCGCGCTCGGCAACCCGCTTGGCAAATTCAGCACCAATCCCCGCGGAAGCTCCGGTGATGACGGCCCAAGGTCCGTACCGCTCGGCAAGCTGACTCATGGTCGCGCAGCGTACCACGCAGCTCGGGCGCGGACAGCTGCTAGCTTACGACTCGCAAGCCGCGAGGCTCGTAGTGAAAGCGTGAGTCTCGAGTCAGCGCCTCGTAGGAGCCAAACAGCGCATCCGGATCCTGAACGGCATCGAGCGGCTCACTCGGGTCCTGATCGGATGTATCCCCAAACTCGCGAATCGTACCGTAACTGGTGTCACGCTGTACGGGCACCCGCCCCGAGTCTCGAATGACCCGGCGCAAGGTCGCTGGCGTCATCAGCTGTCCATGTCGCGCACCCGCCGCCGTCGAGATGCTCTCGTTCATCAAGGTCCCGCCGAGGTCGTTGACCCCACAACTGAGCAACAACTGCGAGGTCCGAAGGCCTTCTTTGACCCAGGACGCCTGAAGGTTTGGAATGTCCCGGCCAAGCATGAGGCGGGCGGTTGCATAGAGGCGCAACACCTCGTCACCCGTGGGCCCTGGACGAACGCCCGGCACTTCGCTTGCGGCAAAGAGCGGCGCTTCCTCGTGGACGAAAGAGAGCGGAACAAACTCGGTGAACCCGCCTGTCTCTCGCTGGACTCTCCGCAAAAGGTCCATGTGCCTCATACGGTCCTCGACCGACTCGACATGCCCGAACATCATGGTCGAGGTCGTTCGAATCCCGAGCCGATGGGCGGCCGTAACCACGTCTAACCATTCGAGGGTCGTGATCCGCGTCGGTGAGATCGTCTTTCGAAGGCGATCGTCTAGGATTTCGGCCGAGGTGCCGGGGAGCGTGCCCAAGCCCGCATCCACCAGCTCGGTCAAATACTCCGAGTACGAAACGCGCTTGAGCGAAGCGCCGAATTTCACCTCTTCTGGTGAGAAGGCGTGAATGTGAATCTCGGGTGCGGCTTCCTTCACTACACGGCACAGCTCGATGTAACTGTCCCCCGTGAGGTTGGGCGAGAGCCCGGCCTGCAAGCAAACCTCGGTGGCGCCCATCTCCCAGGCTTGACGCACTCGCCTGGCGACCTCTTCCTGCGGAAGGAAGTAGCCTTGCTCCGAGCGCACGCTGCGTGCGAACGCGCAGAACTTGCAGTTCTTGATGCAGACGTTCGTGAAGTTGATGTTGCGGTTGACCACGTAGGTGACGCGATCGCCCACTTGCTGACGGCGGAGCTCGTCGGCAACCATGGCCAGGGCTTGGAGGCCCCGGCCTCGTGCCCCGTTCAAGGCGACGCCCTCATCGATGCTGAGCTCATGGCCATCGAGGCTTCGCTCCAGAATTGCGCGAATGCCGGACGTGACGCCTTGGAGACAGGTTTCGAGAGCGGTCGTCATGGCGTGGCAAGCTCCATCAGAAGCCGATCGATGCGGGGGCGCAGAGACGCGTCGACGAAGCCCTGCGCTTCGAGGTGCCCAGGATATACCGGCAATCGCGGTTCGAGTCGAAAACCCTCGGCCTCGCAAGCCTTGCGAAGGCGTTCGAGGTACGGCCAGGGATGCTGGGGGTTGATGTAGTCCGGGCTTACCGGCGAAATGCCGCCAAAATCGTTGATTCCCGCGTGGATCAAGCTCGCAGTCGATGCGGGGTTGAGATTGGGTGGCGCCTGGACGCTGACGTCGTCGTCGAGGATGAGCCGGGCTAAGGCGACGGTGGAGGCGAGCTCGCCGGCGCTGGGTTCACCGGCCAGTCCCATCGGCGTATCGGGATGCGAGCGGAAATTCTGGACGATGACTTCGCCAATGTGACCGTGCGCTCGATGCAAACGCCGAATCGCGAGAATGGTGTCCACCCGCTCTTCGACGGTCTCCCCGATTCCAATCAGGAGCCCCGAGGTGAACGGTATCTGGAGCTCGCCGGCTTCCCGCGTCATCTGAAGGCGCTTGGCCGGTCGTTTGTCAGGCGCGCGATGGTGCGGCATCCCCTTTTCGCACAAACGATCGCTCACATTCTCGAGCATCAAGCCGAGGCTCACGTTCACGGGCTTGAGGGCGATCATGTCCTCACCTGAAAGGATGCCGGCGTTGGTATGTGGCAGCAGTCCGGCCGCCAGCGCTTCTTCGGCTGCCCAGCGAAGATAGTCGACCGTCCGCTCGTGACCCCAGGAACGCAGCAAGGCACGGTATTCACGAAAGCCCGTTTCAGGCGTATCCCCCAAGCAGAACAGCGCTTCGATGCAGCCCTGATCGCGCGCTCGGTGGAGCCAATCGCGAATCTCGTCGGGGCTCATCGTCCATTCGCCGGGATCGCCTGGCGAGCGGCGAAACGAACAGTAATCGCAGTGGTTGCGGCAGAGGTTGGTGATCGGCAGAAACACCTTGGGGGAGTAGGTGAGCGTCTTGCCCCAAGCTCGATCGCGCCGCGCACGCGCCACCTCACAAAGCTCGGCCGTGTCGAGCTCGCTCAGTTTGTAGGCAATTTGCTCACTGACCGGCCCGAGACACGCACGCTGCAGAATGGTCGACATCGCGCTCATGCCATCTTGGCGATGACGGTGTCCGCGAATCGGTTCAAACCGTCGATCCGCCCCTGCAGGTGGCCGCCGACCATTGGAGTCCCGTACATGAGCCATGGAACGGTAATGATGTCCGTCACGCCCGCGTCTTCGAGACGCTTGAAGCCGTCGGCATCCCAGACGTCGGTGACGACCGCCTGGTACTCCATGGGCAGATGACTGCGTCCGTACTCCTTTCGAAACGCTTCGATCTGGCTAATCAGGTCGAGGAGATCTTTCGACTTCAGCATCGCGGAGGACCAGCCGTCGCCGTACTTCGCCGCACGCCGAAGCCCAGGCTTGCTGTGACCGCCAATGTAAATCGGAATCGGTTGGCTCGGCACCGGGCTCATCTGAATCTTGCCAAAATCGTAGTGCTCGCCGTGGTACTCGACCATTCCGCCACCCCAGATGAGGCGCAGGATTTCGAGGCACTCGTTCATGCGCTTTCCGCGGGTTTCGAACTCCGTGCCGCACCACTTGAATTCTTCGGGCAGCCAGCCGAGCCCGCAGCCGAAGCCAAAGCGGTTGATCGAGAGCACCGCAAGGGAAGCGACTTGTTTCGCGACCAAGACCGGATGGCGGACCGGCAGCTTCACGACGCTGGTGTAGAAAAAGATCGATTCGGTGGCCGCTGCCATCGCGGCCGCACCTACGATCGGCTCGATCCACGGCGTCTCGCCGTCCCACATGCGACTGCCGTCCTGGGTGTACGGGTACGGCTTGCTGACCTCTTCGGAGAAGAAGATCGAATCCGGCAGAACGATGGCGTGGTAGCCGAGCTTCTCCGCCTCCTGAGCCACTGGAATGTAGTGCTCGGGCGGCGCCATGGCGATGGACGCACTGAATTTCATCGGACGGAGCGTAGCATAGGGGAGCCGCCGGCAAAGCCGCTATCAGCGACGAATGCGGCCATCGACGTTCTGTTCTTCCGCAGGCTATGCCCGGTCGCGGGGAATCCGCGTGCCGATCACGCGCGTGACGTTGAGCCAGGCCAACATGCGGGCCGATAGGAGCGGCTTTCCCGTATTCATGAACGCAACGCTGATGTCCCGATCGGGGTCTGCCCATCCGAGTACGTTCGTGAAGCCGAGGTGACCGAAGGCGTTGGCCGTACGCGGTCCGTAGAACCCAAAGCTTCGCAAGCCAAGCATGAATCCCATCGAAAGGGGGATCGGCATCATCAAAACGCGATCGACCTGCCCTGTCACCTGAGGCTCCACGGCGCGAGCGACGGTGCGTTGCTCGAAGATCCGGACGTCTTGATACGTGCCACCGCAAAGAAGCATCTCGAAAAAGCGGGAAATTTCTTCGGGGGTCGCGATGACATTAGCCGCCGGTGAAACTCCGGTTCGGAAACGCGGGTCATTGCCGAGGTCGACGAGCTCGCGCATCGAGGCGCCAAAAGCCACCTTGACGAGATTCTTGTACGGCCAAGTCGGTGTGGGGCCGGTGAACGCGTCGACCGCGACACGGTCGAGCAACTCCGGGGCAACTCCGTAGTTGAAATGCTCCATCTCGAGGGGCTCGCGGATCCTCTTGGTCAAGAACTCCCGTATGTCCTGTCCGGTCACCCGCCGAATGATCTCCCCCAAGATGTACCCGCTCGTGACGGCTTGATACGCCTGGACGCTGCCCGGCCGGTGTGTCGGCTCGAGGTCGCAAAACGCTCGAACGATCTCCTCAGGCTTCGAAAGCAGGTCGAGGTCAATCGCTTCTTCGGGTGTCGGCGGAATTCCCGCGCGATGGGTGAGGACGTCGCGAATGGTGATGCTGTGCTTCCGTCGCTTCGCGAACTCCGGAATGAATGTCGCCACAGGCTCATCGACGTGCAGCTGATCCTCTTCCTGCAGGAGATGAATCAGCATGGCCGTAACGGACTTCGAGCCCGAGAAGAAGTTGTACAGCGTGTCCGGCGTCGCCTTCACGAGCGCGGTGCCTTCGGGATCCTGCGGGCCGTTCCCTCGGGAGTGACCGATTGCGCGATCGAGGATGATCTCGCCTCTGCGCCGAATGCACAGCGCGATCGCAGGGTGCAGGCCCGACTTGTAAAAAGTGACGACCGAGCTCCAAATCGCCTCGACGTCTTGGGTGCTCAACCCCACTCCGCGCGGATCGATTTCCCGGTGACTCTTGGTCGTCACCTCTTCTGGGTCGAACGTTCGGACGGTGACCGGCAGCAAGTCTCGAAGACGCGGTCGTTGCATCAGCTCTCTCGCTGATAACCGAGGTTTGGCTGCAGCCAGCGCTCGACCTCGGAAACGCTCATCTTCTTTCGGCGCGCGTAGTCTTCGACCTGCACGCGGTCGACTGGGCCCACGGCGAAGTAGCGGGCCTTGGGATGGCCCAAATAGATGCCGCTGACGCTGGCGGCCGGGTACATCGCGAAGTGCTCGGTCAGAGAGATGCCGACCTCGTCGGCCCCGAGCAGCTCCCAGAGAATCCCTTTCTCCGTGTGGTCCGGGCAAGCGGGGTAGCCGAACGCGGGCCGAATGCCGCGGTACTTCTCGGCGATCATCTCCTCGTTGCTGAGGGCCTCGTCAGGCTCATAACCCCATTCGCGGCGCGCGCGTTGGTGCATGAGCTCGGCAAACGCTTCGGCCAGACGGTCCGCAAGCGCCTTGACCATGATGGCGTTGTAGTCGTCGTGCCCCTGCTCGAATCTACGCGCTATTTCATCTGCGCCGATACCCGTCGTGACCGCAAAGGCACCGAGGTAATCCGCAACGCCAGACCCGACCGGGGCCAGGAAGTCCGCGAGCGAGAAGTAGGGTTGCTCGTTCGGCTTGACCGCCTGCTGCCGCAACATGTGAAAGCGGAGTTTTTCTTGGCTGCGCGCCTCGTCCTCCCAAACGATGATGTCGTCCCCGTCCCGGTTTGCAGGCCAGAACCCATAGACGGCGCGGGGCGTAAGCAGCTTCTCCAAGACGATGCGCTCTAGCAAGGCCTGGCCGTGCTCGTAGAGCTCTCGCGCGGCGGCGCCATAGCGTTCGTTGTCGAGAATCTTCGGAAACTTGCCCTTGAGTTCCCACGCCGAGAAGAAAAAGGTCCAGTCGATGTACTTGGCAATCTCCTCGAGGCTCACGTCTTCGACGATTCGACGCCCTTGGAACGCCGGCGTCGGCATGTCCTCGCTCTTCCATTCGATCGGCGTGTCGTTTTCGCGCGCCATTTCGAGAGAAACGAGCTCCCGGTTCTGCCGGTGCTCGAAGAGCTTCCGCGACTTCTCCTGCTCGCTTCGATTCTTCGCGTCAATTTCGACTCGACGCTCGGGGCTCAAGAGGTCGGAAACCACGTTGACGACGCGAGACGCATCGAGGACGTGCATCGTGCTGCCGTCGTAAGCCGGGGCGATCTTGACGGCGGTGTGCGCTCGACTCGTCGTCGCGCCACCGATGAGAAGCGGAACGGTCATACCTCGACGCTGCATCTCCGACGCCACGTAGACCATCTCGTCGAGCGACGGCGTAATCAGGCCGCTCAGGCCGACCACGTCGCAGCCTTCGGCCTCAGCCGTATCGAGAATCTTTTCGGCGGGTACCATGACGCCCAGATCGACCACCGCATAGTTGTTGCAGCCGAGAACCACGCCGACGATGTTCTTGCCGATGTCGTGCACGTCGCCCTTGACGGTGGCGAGCAGCACCTTGCCCTGCGCGGAGCGCTCGGTCTTCCCGTCTTCCATGAACGGTTCGAGATGCGCCACCGCCTTCTTCATGACTCGAGCGCTCTTCACGACCTGAGGCAGGAACATCTGGCCAGAGCCAAAGAGATCTCCGACGACGGCCATCCCATTCATCAGCGGACCTTCGATTACGTCGAGGGGCCGGGCATGCTTCAGGCGAGCTTCCTCGGTGTCTTCGATGACGAACTCGACGACGCCGTTGACCAGTGCGTATTCGAGGCGCTTCTCGACGGTCGTTTCGCGCCAGCTCAGGTCGTGCTTTTGCTGCCTCCCCCTGCCTTTGACGGTTTCGGCCAGCGTGACCAGCCGTTCGGTCGCGTCGGGGCGGCGGTTGAAGATCACGTCCTCGACGTGCTCCAAAAGGTCATCGGAGAGCTCCGCGTAGACCTCCAGCTGACCGGCGTTGACGATGCCCATGTCCATCCCGGCGGCGATCGCATGGTAGAGAAACGCCGAGTGCATCGCCTCGCGAATGCGGTTGTTGCCACGGAACGAAAAGCTGAGGTTGCTCACCCCGCCGCTGACCAGCGCGCCCGGGCAGCGCTCTTTGATCTGCCGGGTCGCCTCGATGAAGTCGATGGCGTACGCGTTGTGCTCCTCGATTCCCGTGGCCACGGCGAAGACGTTGGGATCAAAGACGATGTCGGTCGGCGCAAAGCCGGCTTCTTCGACCAGTAGCTGGTAGGCCCGCGCACAGATCTCGACCTTCCGTTCGATCGTATCGGCCTGCCCCTCTTCATCGAACGCCATCACGACGGCTGCAGCTCCGTAGCGGCGGACTTGCCGAGCCTTGCTGAGGAACTCCGCTTCGCCTTCCTTCATGCTGATGGAGTTGACGATCGATTTCCCTTGCACGCACTTGAGACCGGCCTCGATCACACTCCACTTGGAGCTGTCAATCATGATCGGCACGCGGGAAATCTCGGGCTCGGAGCCGATGAGATTTAGGAACCTGGTCATCGCTTGCTCGGACTCCAGCATGCCCTCGTCCATGTTGATGTCGATGATGTTTGCGCCGTTTCGAACCTGCTGGAGCGCGACCGACACCGCTTCCGGGTAGTCGCCCTCGGTGATCAACGTTCGGAATTTTGCCGACCCGGTGACGTTGGTTCGCTCTCCGACCAGGATGAAGTTGGTCTCGGGACGGATGACCAGCGGCTCGAGTCCACTGAAACTCGGAAAGTGCGCGTCTCTCTTGGGCTTCGGGCGCGGCGGCACGTCCCGAACCGCTTCTACGATGGCCCGAATGTGGTCCGGCGTCGTGCCGCAACAGCCGCCGATGATGTTGATCATTCCGTCGACGGCGAAGCCGCGCAACAGCTCGCTCATCTGCTCCGGGGTTTGGTCGTAGCCGCCGAACGCATTTGGGAGGCCCGCGTTCGGGTAGCAATGCACGTTGCAATCCGCGACCCCAGCTAGCTCTTTCAAGAAGGGTCGCATCTCTTGCGCGCCGAGCGAGCAGTTGATCCCAACCGCCAGGGGCCGCGCGTGCTCGATCGACAGATAGAACGCTTCGACGGTCTGGCCAGAGAGGGTGCGCCCGCTCTTGTCCACGATGGTGACCGAGATCACGATCGGAAGCCGGACGCCCTTTTCTTCGAAGACGTCTTCGATTGCACAGAGCGCAGCCTTGGCATTGAGCGTGTCGAAAATCGTTTCGACCAGCAACAAGTCGGAACCACCGTCGAGGAGGCCGCGCACCTGCTCCGCGTATGCTTCCCGCGCTTCGTCGAAGGTGAGCGCCCTGTAACCCGGATCATCGACATCGGGGCTGAGGCTCAAGGTCTTGTTGAGCGGACCGATCGCACCAGCGACGTAGCATTGCCTGTCCGAAACGCTTGCGGTCGCTTCCTTGGCAAGACGTGCGGCAGCGACGTTGAGCTCGTACACCACCTCCTGCAGGCCATAGTCGGCTTGCGAGAACGCGTTCGCGTTGAACGTGTTGGTCTCGATGATGTCTGCGCCGGCATCGAGGTACTCTTCGTGGATCCCGCGGATCACGTCCGGCCGCGTGAGAACCAGCAGGTCGTTGTTGCCCTGCAGGCTGCTCGGGTGGTCGACGAAGCGGTCGCCCCGAAAGTCAGCCTCTTTGAGGCCCGCGCGCTGGATCATCGTGCCCATCGCACCGTCGAAAAAGACGATCCGTTGCTCGAGTAGCTCCTTCAGCTGCGCCGTGGTCCCGTCGTCGTTCATCCGCTTTAAACCTCACCTCGAAGAACTCGCGTAATGACCTTAAAAGGTGGCATGCGCCCGTAGTCCGGCGCACGCCTCCCGAGTTGGGCACTGGGCTTGCCGCCTTGATATACTCCTGATGGGTTAAGCTACTATGCTTAGACTGGTGCGCCTGCAATGAATTCCAACCGATTGGCTTTTGGTACGGCGTGGGTGCGCTTCATGTTAGCCGCCTGCGGAATCTGGCTCGTGCCTCTTTTGTATCCACCGATGGCTGCGCATCGTTGGGTGTTCATCGCCTACGCCGGCGTCGCGGTCGTCGAGCAGTTCTTGATTTGGCGCGACATCGCCGGCCCGTGGCGGCCGGTCCTTGGCGGAATTCTCGACATGGCGTTGCTCACGTTCATCGTCCAGCGTGTTGGTTCTTCCCGCACGGTGATGGTGGCACTCTACTTCGTCGCCGGCATCGTGAACTCGCTCGTGGTGACACCGAGAATGGGTCTCTTGGTTTCGAGCATCGGGGCGGCGATGTATTCGGCGGTCGTCATGATGGAAGTCCGAGGCGTGCTGCCGTTCGCCCCGGATGGACCGTCCTGGATGCAATCGGGACGACCCAACCCGATCGACGGCTTTTTGCAAGCAGTCCTGGTCACCACACTCCTGGTGTTTGGCACAGCGATCGTGGCAACGCTGGTTCGGAAGATCAACCAGCGAGAAACCGAGCTGGTCGTCGCCAACGAACGTCTCGGGGAGCTTTCACGGCAGGACCCACTGACGAAGCTCTGGAATCGTCGACACATCTTGAGCCACATCGAACAGGGGCTTGCCTGGTTGAATCGCGGAAGGCCAATGGCTGTCGTGATGATCGACCTCGACCAGTTCAAGCGAGTCAACGACACACGAGGTCACCTCGAAGGCGATCAAGTGCTCAAGAATGTCGCCGAAGCGCTTCGACGGTCGACGCGCGAGGTCGATGTCGCCGGTCGCTATGGTGGCGACGAGTTCGTGATCGTGCTTCAGGATACGAATCAGGACGAAGGGCGCGTCGCAGGGAACCGTTTTGTGACGGCGATCCGGGAAGTCGGCATGAAATTCGACCCGCTGAACCCGGTCACCGCCAGCGCCGGCTTGAGTATTGCCCGCCCAGGAGACACGGTGGAAGCCGTCTTGAAACGGGCTGACGATTTCGCATATTCAGCCAAGGGCAAGGGCGGAAATCGCCTCTGTGGCTAATGCATGGCTGACAAAGTTTTGATCGCCGGTTGCGGCGACGTCGGAAACGCGCTTGCGGCACGGCTCATCATCGAAGGGTGTGAGGTCTGGGGCGTACGCCGCCGAGTCGAGGCGTTGGGCGAAGGGGTCCAACCCTGGCGCATCGACCTGACCGAGCCGAGCGGTTTCGGTACACCACCCGCCGACTTCGACTACCTCTTCTATGCCGCAAGCGCCGACCGTCGAGACGAAGACCACTACCGATCGATTTACGTCGACGGGCTTCGGAACCTCCTAGGTGCCTTGCGAAACGCTGGCTGCCCCCTTCGCCGCGTCTTTTTCACGTCGAGCACGGCAGTCTACGGCCAAAGCGCGGGCGAATGGGTCGACGAGGCCTCGGCCACCGAACCGCTGGGCTTCAATGGACGCGTTCTCTTGGACGCCGAAGCAATCGTTCGGGAGGCTCCCGAGAATGGCATCAACGTGCGGCTCTCCGGGATCTACGGCCCTGGAAGAACGCGGCTCGTTCGAAAGGTCTGGAACGGGGAGGCAATCGCCACCGGAAGCTGGACCAACCGAATTCACGTCGAGGACTGCGCAGGCGCCTTGCATCACCTGATGCGCATCGACCATCCAGAAGGGCTCTATTTGGCGTCGGACGACGAGCCCGCAACGACCGCGGACGTCGTGACCTGGCTCAGCGGCGAGCTTGGCGTTCCCGCACCTCCCAAGCCCGGGGCGGAAAACCAACCGGTGCGATTGAACAAGCGGTGCCGCACCACGCGGCTACGAGAATCCGGGTACCGATTCGAGCAGCCGACGTTTCGCGAGGGCTATCGGCCGATCGTGCGGGAGTTCCTGAGCGAGATCCGCTAGTTCGGTGCGGCCGAATGGCGTTAGCCAATTCGGTGCGGCCGAATGGCGTTAGCCAATTCGGTGAATGATGTGAAAACCGAAGGGCGTCTCTACGACGGCGCTCGTGTCCCCGACGCCGAGCGCGAACGCAGCATCTTCGAAACCCTTGACCATCTGTCCGCGGCCAAAGCCACCGAGATCACCACCCGATTGCGCCGACCCGCAATCGGAGTGCTGGCGCGCGAGGGCGGCGAACTCTGCGCCGTCTTGAAGCTGTTTCTCGATGTCGGCGATCTGGGCTTGGGCGTCCGCTTTGCTGCGGGTAGCGGAGGATCGCTCCGAGCCTTCGTACATGAGAAGGATGTGTGACGCGTTGATCTGCTCTGCCATGTTCATCTCCCCTGAGGGCGGAACCCTAGCAGACTTCCGCGACGCCTACAGAGTCGAAATTCCCTTAAACTTTTCGGCACAGCATGCCTCGGTGGCGACGCGGTCGACCTTCCCCGAGCGATTGAGCGGAAGCGCATCGAGCACGCAAATGCGCTTGGGATGTTTGTGTGGCGCGAGCCCTTCCTCGAGCCGCTCGCGAAGGCGTTGGGCGCTGTACTGAGCGCGGTCGATGACGAGAGCGGCGACGACTTCCTCGCCCCAGTCCGCGTGCGGTAGCGAAAAAACGCAAGCGGATTCGATTCCCGTCACGGTTTCGAGCCAGGCTTCGACCTCTTGAGGCGCGACGTTCTCGCCGCCGGTGACGATGAGATCGTCGAGACGCCCCCGAACCAACAACTGCCCGTCCGAGAGAAAAGATCCGAAGTCGCCGGTGCGGAGCCAGCCGTCCGGCGTCCAGGGCTCGCCAGTTCGATCCTCACCGAGATATCCGTCCATGAGCACGTCGCCGCGAATTCGGATTTCGTCGCCCTCGATTCGAACTTCGACGCCGGGCAAGACCGCGCCTGATCCGCGCCGTCCGCTCTGTTCGGGCCTTTGCGTCGTCACTTGAGAGCAGGCCTCGGTGCATCCGTACGTCGCAAGCGTCGGGACCCTTCGCTTCTTGGCCCACTCGCGAAGCTCGAGCGGAAACGGCGCACCTCCAACCAAAACCGCACGGAGCTCGGGCCTCGGTGTCCAGGCCGGGTCTTCCAAAAGCAGCAAGCGGCGAAGCATGGTGGGCACGACGCTCAGAAGTGTCACGTGATCCTCGGCCATCAGCCGGCTCAGCTCGCGTGGATCGAAGGGACCAGGGCCCAACACGATGCAGCGCCTGGCAATGAGCGAGCGGGTGACGATCGACAGCCCGCCGACGTGGGCAGGAGGCATGCAAAGGAGCCAACGATCATCGGGAAGCCAGCCGAGATTCGAGGCATGCGCCGCTTCCGATGCGATGAACGCGCGCCGGGACAGGCGAGCTCCGCGAGGCGTGCCTCTCGAACCCGATGTGTAGGCGATGGCCAGGGTCTGCTCGGCGGGGATCGGAACCGGCTGCACGATCCGTTGGGCAGACGCTTCATCGGGAACCCGGCCTTCGATCCGATGCGCGGGCTGCGCCTCCTCCAAAATGACGGCCCGTTCGTGATCGCGGAGGCCAGGGTGTAGCAGCACAGCCGGACAAGCGAGCTCGAAGAGCGCGTACAGCCAAACGATCGAGTCGAGGTCGACGTCGGGTGTGAGCGCAACCCGATCGCCCCGCCTCACCCCACGGGCGGCAAGAGAGGCCATGGCCGTGCGAACGCGTATTGCAACATCCGCGTACGACCACACTCGGCCGCCGGCGATCAGGCAGTCACCACTGGGATTTTCAATGGCTGCCGCGAGCAGGCTCAGCTCATGCATCGGGGTCCTCTTCGAATTGAAGCCCCAAGCCGGGCGCCCCGTGCGAGATGATCTGACGGCCTCGAATTGCCGCGATCCGGTGAGGAGGCCAGAGCCCGAGAGCCGGATGCTCGCCAAGACCGGCTGCGAGCTCGGTTTGCAGTGCAAGGGCGAGCTCCGCGGTCATCGCCCGCGCGATCGGGCCATCGAACGTATGCGAGACGAGATACCGCGCGCCATGTGCCGCCGCGCGCTCGGCGATCTCGAACGAAGCGCGCAGTCCGCCCAGGACCATCGGCTTGATGACGATTGCAACAATCCGGCCGCTTTCGAGCAGCTGCTGGGAAAGCGCCTCGTCGCGAAGTGTTTCATCGAGCGCGAAAGGCAACGGCAGACCCAAGGCGATCGGCCAGTCCTCGGGCGCAACGGGTTCCTCGATCAGCTCCAGCTCCAGTGCTTCGAGTGCCTCGGCGTGCTGCCTGAGCACCGCAACCGGGATGCGACCGTTCGCATCGAGACGGAGGGGCAGCGTTGGATGCGCCTTGCGAATCGCTCGAAGGGCGTCGATCTCGCGGTCCAGGTTCGCTCCGATCTTGAGCTTCACGTGGGTCGCACCGTCCGCAAGTAGCTCGTCGGTCCGTGCGTGCCATGAGTTGGACTCCGCAGTCATGACGAGGTCTGCGATGGGAACCGCCGGTCGTTCGGCGTCACCACCGAGGACCCGATGCACGGGCTCGGCACGCGTATGGCCGAGCCAATCGAGCAGGGCCGTCTCGAGCGCGAAGCGAGAGGAAGCGTGCCGCAGCGGATGCGCCGCAAACGCATCGATGAGGAGCTCCAAGGGGCTTGCGAGCGGGTCGACTTGAACTGGCTCGTCTGCGAGGCGCTGAAGCTCTTCGGCGGCCTCCGCGATCGAATCAGGCGAGTAGCCGGGCAACGGCGAAGCCTCTCCGAGCCCGGTCGTGCCATCGCCGCGCATGAGCCGAAGCACGGCGAAGGCCCGTTTCGAAACGCCTTCCGCTCCACCGATGAGCGCGTCCGCAAGCTCGCCTTCGAGCAGGTCTATTTGGGCGTGAAGGTCCGTCACAGAACGATCCCGATCCCAAAGAGGACCCCGAACAGAGAAAGCAGCTTTGCGGTGCCAGCGAGGGTTTGATTGAGAGCAACTCCGCGGTCGTTCGCGACCGATCGGAACAGCCGGAGGGCCCATGGGAGGGTCAGCAAGGGAAGGCAGGCCCAGGCGCTGCTCCAACCGAGAAGGTACACGACGATGGGTGTGGCGTACGAGGCGAGCAGAAGCAGGGCGTACTCTTGGACGCCGCTGGACCTTCCAAATCGAACCACGAGTGTCGTCTTACCCGCCCGGCGGTCGCCTTCGAAATCGCGCACGTTGTTCACCACGAGAATCCCCGTCGCCAAGGCGCCGATCGGAATCGAAGCAAGCCAGGCAATTTCCGGAACGTACAGCGCCTGGACGAAAGCCGTCCCGCAGACTGCCACGAACCCGAAGAACGCCATCACGAAAACGTCACCTAGGCCATTGTATGCGAGCGGAAACGGGCCGCCGGTATAGGCAAGACCTGCGGCCATGGACGCCAGGCCGATCACGACCACCGCCGGCCCGGCGATCAAAGTGAGATAGACGCCCGTCCCGAGCGCAATCGCGAAGGAGACGATGACCCCGCGACGGAGCTGCGCCACGCTGAGCAGACCTGCCTGCGCCGCGCGCGTGGGCCCGAGCCGCTCTTCGGTATCGGCCCCTTTCTCGAAGTCGAACATGTCGTTCGCGAAGTTCGTCGCAATCTGAATCAAGAACGCGCCAATCAGCGCGGCAAGCGCTGCGTCCCAGCGAAAACCACCTACCCGCCACGCACAGGCAGTCCCCACCGCGACCGGCGCAAAAGCCGCCGTCAGCGTGGCCGGACGCGCGGCTACCATCCATGCGCCGATCGAGCCAGGCGCAACCTCGCTCATCGCGGGGCGAGCTCCGTGACCCGCGTCATCGCAGCGGCAACGACCGACGGGGCCTCGAGCAAGACGTTGTGCCCCACTCCGTCGACTCGCTCAGCTTGAATGTGAACGTTTCGTTTTGTGAGCTCCTTGGCCATCTTCGAGAACTTGATGTCGAGCGAACCGGTCATGAGCGTGATCGGGACTTCGAGCGACGCCGTCGCCGCGCGATAGTTCGGCATCTCAGCCAATCCCAGCACCTCGAGCGATCGAGCCAAACCCTCGGAATCGTGGGCGAGCCGGCACTCGCGCTGCTCGGCCAGCAGATTCGGAGGTAGGCCTCGTTGACTCGCGAAGAGCGGAAGCGCGTTCCATTCCTCGATGAAAGCAGCAAGACCTTCCTCCCGGAGCAGGCGAGCACGGCGGGCATCGAGCGCGCGACGCTCGTCTCGAGCTGATGTTGCATCGAGCCCCGGGTGAAGACCGATCAGCACCGCCCCATCGAACATCCTTGGCGCACGGCTAAGCATCCCCAGCGCAACGCGCGCACCCAACGAATATCCACAAAGGAGTCGGGGACGTTCGGCGTCAGACAGCAAAGCGATGAGCCGCGAAACCTCGCTTTCGAATGAGTCGACGGCTCTACCCTGCCAATCGCCGCCGTGGCCGGTCAAAGCCGGGATCAGCGGTCGCTGCTCGAAGCCGAGGTCACGGACGACTCGGCTGTAGCTTTCGGGCGAGCCCGTGAAGCCGTGCAGCAGTGTCCACATCAAGACGCCTCGCGTTGCAGCGCCCGTTCGACGCGAGCAACGAGGTCGCGCCCTTGATGAAGCGCGCTCTGTGGCGGCACGATCGCCTCGATCACGGTGCAGCCTTCTTGGGCGTATCCGAGCTCGAGCGCCTGACGGAAACCGGTCACGGTGTCGACGCTGTGAAATTCGCAACCGTAGACCAAAGCGGCGCACTCCAAGTCCGCGTCATGGGGCGTCGTGAAATAGGGGAGCCAAGACTCCTTGCCGTCTCGCGCGATCGGAAGCTGCTCGAAGATCCGGCCGCCACCGTTGTTGACCACCACGATCACCAGTGGGCCGCTGACCAGGGAGGCGAGCTGAAGCCCATTGAGGTCGTGTAGGAAGCTGACATCCCCGATTAGCAATGTCGTCACTCCGTCCACCCAGGACGCAACGCCGGCGGCTCCGGATACGACGCCGTCGATTCCACTGACGCCCCGCTGGGAACAAACCGCCAAGAGCTTCTTGCTCGGGGGCACCCATCTGTCGACGTCGCGGATCGGCAGACTATTGCCCAAGACCAGGGCGCTGGGGTCGGGGACGGCATCGAGCAATGCGCGTGCGGCGCTGGCTTGGGTGAGCGAATCGCCGGCCTGAGCGAGGATCGCCGATACCTCGTCCCACACCGCCGACTCCGCCCATTCAAAGCCGGCAACGAAGTCCTCGTCGCGGCGGGCTGGGCTGAAGGCGGACGCGCAAAGCGCGGTGAGGAAGGAACCGATATCGGCCTGAACGATCGCCTCGGCGGTCGAGCTCGGATCCGCCCATTGCCAAGGATGCACGACGATGCGGGGAATCCGATCGGCTGCGCAGAGCTGCTCCCAGCCCCTGGAAATCGGGCTTGCACCGAGTTGCAGGACGAAGTCGGGGAGGCACATCGACCTCCCGCTCTCCGTTTGCCAAATCGTGTCGAACGCGCCGAGCGCCCGGGACTCCGCCCAACATCGAAACTGACTCGTCGTTTCCGCAAGCACCACCGCGCCGGAGCGCTCAGCCAGCTGATCGAGCGCGTCGACGAACATCGCGCTCCGTAAATCGGAAGGACCACAAAGAATCACCGGACGTACGGCCGCATCGAGCGCTTCGGCAACGGCATCGACGACCAAGGGGGAAACGTGCTCGACCAGCTTTGGATCGAGCGGTCGTGCGCGATAGATCTGCGTGAGCGGCTCGCCCAGGATGGCGTCGATTCGCGCCTGGATCTCACCGCTTGCTAGGACCGGCTCTAGCGGTTTTCGGGCCTGCGCATTGAGGTGCACCGGACCCGGTTTGACGCCCAGGGCTTCGGATACCGCTTGTGCAACCACCCGCTTGACGGCACGCAAGCTCGTCGCGTCGTCGCGCGGTTCCCCGAGATTCGCAAAGAAGCGAACTTTGTTTCCGTACAACCCAATCTGATCGGTCGTTTGGTTTGCGCCGCAGCCGTGCAGCTCGGGAGGTCGATCTGCGGAAAGTACGATGAGCGGCACTCCCCCCTCGCTCGCCTCGATGACTGCTGGAAAGTAGTTGGCCGGCGCGCTCCCGGACGTGCACAAGAGGAGTGACGGACGCAAGGTGCAACGTGCCTGGCCGAGCGCGAAGTACGCAGCCGAGCGTTCATCGAGCGCGCTCGTGCAGTGAAGCGCTTCGTTCTCGAGGGCGGCGATCACGAAGGGCGTGGACCGCGACCCTGGACTGATGACCGCGTCCGTGACGCCGGCTTGGACGAAGCTGTCGATGACGAGCGTCGCCCACGCGGTTTGTAGCTCAGCGGCTGTCCCCATGGAGCGCTCCTAAAAGCGCCTGCATCTTGAGCTCTGTTTCCGCGTACTCGGCATCGGGATCGGAGTCGGCCATGATCCCGGCGCCAGCGTAGACCCAGGCCTTTCCGTCGCGGAGCAGTCCGGAGCGAAGGGCGACGACGAATTCGCCATCGCCTTCCGCGTCGGTCCAGCCGACCGGGGCGCTATACCAACCGCGGGCCAGCGCCTCGTGTTCGATGATCCATTGAATCGCTTCGCGCGTGGGCACGCCCCCCACTGCCGGCGTGGGATGCAACGCTTGCACCAGCGCTAGGATGTGCGTCGGCTCGCGAAGGTGCCCTTCGATGGGTGTCTGCATGTGCAAGAGGTTCGGGAGCTCGCGAACTCTCGGCTCCGCCGCCGAGCGAAGTGAATCGCAGAACGGCTCGAGCGCGCTGAGAATGGCCTGGACCACCAGCTGATGCTCTTCTCGCTCTTTCGAGCTCGCCATCATGCGCGCCCCATCACCGTGCGCGGTTGACCCGGCCAGCGCCTCGCTCAACACCGAAGGACCACGGCGCGAAATCAGAAGCTCCGGCGTGGCGCCGAGGAACGCTGCATCGCCCCGCCACAGGGCGAAGCGAGTGCAGCCCGGAAAGCGCCCTTCGAGGCGTTTGAGAACATCGAGCGAACCGGCCCCGGTTTCGAGCTCGACGACGCAGTGCCTCGCGGCAACGATTTTTTCGACGGCTCCCTTTTTGATCTGCCGGCGGATGTCATCCACCTGGCGCGACCAGGTCTCACGGTCGGCTTCCTCGATGCGGCGCACCGAAACCGGAGGAGGGATCACACCGATCGGTCGTTCGAGGCTGTCCCAGATCGTATCGAATACGTCGAGCACCTGCTCGGCAGCGGGGCTTTCGGGCTCGCAGACCGCGAACGACAGCCAGGCGCGCTCGTCGACTTGATAGGTCCAGGTAGGTAGGAGCAGGAAGCCGTCGCCGAAGCCTTCCCAGGGCATGTCTCGTGCAGCACCCGGTGCGAACGAAGCGCCGCCAAAGACGCGGGGTGCCGGACTCGCCTCGTGAGCGAGGTGATCGGCACGGTCGAAGAACTCGCCGATGGAAGGTGCATTGGGGCCTAACGTCGTCGCCACCCCGAGCCCGGAGCATGCGGTGCTCTGCGGTGGGTCCCAAAGAATGCTCGCTTCGCGAGGGAAGGCGCGAAGCAGCGCATCCGGCGGCGCGACGGGCGCGGGAACCGTCACGATGAGGTGACTGGCGCCGGAGCTGCGGGCCTCGAGGGCCTGCTCGAGGAATGCCCTCGAGGTCTCCCTGCTCGGTACGCCTTCGAAGGCAAAGGCTGCGCTTTGCGACCTCACGACGCGGCCCCTTGAGCTTCTGCTAACAGAACCTCTGCTACGCGAGGCTCGGCTACGAACAAGTTGCACGCGCCGAAGGTCAGCGGCTTCACTTCGAGCACGTTGAGCCCAGAGGCCCGCATCTGCTCGGCAAACGCGTCGGCGGCGGGGAACGCAGCGATCGACTCCTGCAAGTACTTGTACTCGCGCGAGCCCGACAGCATTCCGCCGAGCCGTGGGATGATTTTCTGAACGTGGAAACGGGCAATTGGGCTCAGCCAGCCCACGCTTGGCTCGCCGAGCTCGAGCACTGCGACCCGGCCCCCAGGCTTGGTGACCCGCGCCATCTCCGCGAGCGCAGCGCTTCGATCGGGAACGTTGCGAATGCCAAAGGCGATACAGCAGCCGTCGAACGAGTCGTTCTCGTAGGGAAGCGCCTGCGCGTCACCCAGTTCGAGCCGCACCCGATCGGAAACCCCGCTGCGCGCCACCTTCTCGACACCAACTTCGAGCATCCGGCTCGATGGGTCGCTACCAATGACCTCCGCGTCGGGGTGAAATCGGGCGATCATCAGAGCGAGATCGCCAGTGCCGGTGGCGAGATCCAAAACCCGCGCATCCGCCGGCAAGTTCAGCGCAGCAACCGTCTTGCGACGCCACGACTGATCGATGCCCATCGACATCAACCTGTTCAACAGGTCGTAGCGATCCGCAATTTGATCGAACATTTCGCCCGAACCGGGATGGACCGCTTCGCTCACTGGGCACCTCGTTCGAGCTTCTTGGCCTGAAGCCGGGCGTTCTCTTGCACCTCTTGCTTGCGCGAGTGGAGCCGCATGTGACCGCGCTGGATGCCTTCCCCTGCAAGCGCTCGAAGTGCCGCCAGGTTGGATGCCATACCGGCCGCGCCCATGACGATGGCCAACTCACCGGCGTTCTGAACGCCCATGAGCTCGAAAGCAGCACGAACGCCACGATGGACTCGCGTCGAGCCACCAACCGTCCCGACAGCCAGAGGCATATCGAGCTCGCCGTGGACGCCGCTCTCAGTGCGGCTCCAGATGACGAGCGGTTTGTAGCTGCCGGTCAGCGATGCAAACGCGTGCGCCCCGGCTTCGATGGAGCGCCAATCCTGCCCCATCGCAAGGGCGACGGCATCAATGCCGTTCATCACACCCTTGTTGTGCGTGACGGCGCGGAAGGGGTCGAGCTCGGCAAAGCGGCTGGCTTTCACGATGCCGTCCGCGAGATCCGGACCGCCAAGCGCATCGACGCTGACGTCGCAATGCACTCTGATGCGCCGTCGCAGCGAAAGATTGCTCAGAATGCGCAGGCCGATCGTGCCGCCAGTCAACTCTTGGATTCGGGGAGCAACGGCTTCGGCGACTGCGTCGACGACATTGGCACCCATGGCATCGCCGACGTCGACGTAGAGATGCACGACCAGGATGCCCTCATCTTCATCGAGAACTCTCACGTCGAGATCACGGCAGCCACCGCCGCGCTGCACCATGCCGGGAATCGCTTCGTCAGCGATCTGGAAGATGAGCTCGCGCTGGGCTTCGACGCGCAGCTTCGCCTCGTGAGGATTGGGCACGTCGTCGAATTGAACTTGCGTGGTCATGATGGGCGGCGTGGCCTCGCCGAAGAAACCGCCAGTCATGCGCACCTGGCGCGCGGCGTTCGATGCCGCCGCAACGACCGAAGGCTCTTCGACCGACATCGGCACCAGGACATCGTTGTTGTTCACGCGGAAGTTGAGCGCAATCGCGAGCGGCAAGCCGTGTACGCCGATCACGTTTTCGCTCATTCGGTCGGCGACCTCGAGCGTAAGGCGCCCTCCATCTTGTAGATGCCGAACCGAATCCTGGGAGAGCAGGCCGGTATCGAGCATGGTTCGAAGCCGCTGTTCGACGTGCTCGCGGTAGAACCCCGGGATGCGGCTAGTCACGGTTGGTGGTTGCTTGGACATCAGTGACTCTTTCCTCGTTGCTCCCTAGGACTCCCGGTGAACGGTGGCGCGGGCCACCGTAATCAATGCTTCTCGCGCCCGACCCTCGGGCAGCCCGCCTAAGGACGAGCAGGCCTCCTCGGCTTTGCGAATCGCGAGCTCGCGCGTCGACTCGAGCGCCCCCGTATGATGGAGCGCAGACAGCAATTGCGACTTCGCTGCCTCTGGAACCTCATCGATAGGGTTCACGATCAGCTCTTCCAGAACCGAGCGGAGCGCAGGGTCCCGCTCGAGTGCCACAATCACCGGATGCGTCATCTTGCCTTCGCGCAGGTCGGTGAATGGCGATTTTCCGATCGTCGAGCCGTCGCCCGCGTAGTCGAGATGGTCGTCGATCAACTGAAACGCGACCCCGAGGTGGAGGCCGTACTGTTCGAGCGCCTTGGACGCCTCGGAGTCGAGACCGCCGGCGCGCGCGCCAGCGAACATCGCCCAGCGGAAAAGCGCCGCCGTCTTGCCCTCGACGACTTGCATGTACGTCCGCATGCGTGCATCGATTCGGCCCCGGTTTTCGAGCTGAATGGCCTCGGCGAAGATCATCTCGTCGATGATGTCCAGCAACCGAACGAGGACATCGGGCATTTCAGCCGCGCGAACGCGACGAAGCGCGTCAACGAGCAGCCAGTCACCGGCAAAAATCGAAGCGGCATTGCCATAGAGGGTGCGCGCGGCAGGCACGCCACGACGCTGATCGCCTGCGTCGACGACATCATCGTGCAGGAGAGTGGCGCAGTGCACCAGCTCCACCGCAACACCAAACTCGCGCGTTTTGTCGTCGAGGCCCCCGCCGAGACGTGACGCTAGGACCACGCACATCGGACGAAGCCGCTTTCCAGCGATCTCGAGTAAATGGTGCGCGCTCTTGTGGACCAGGCTCTCGCCGACCGGAAGATTTTGGATGCCCTTCTCGAGCGCTGTCATATCCCAGGTCACCAAATCCGCGAGATCGGCCAAGTGTGCGGAAAGGTCTCCAAGCCCCTGCGAATCGCACACGGCCTGCAGGCTCGTGAGCACATCGGACGATGCATCCGATCGAACTGCCGCGATCAACGACATGCCACGCCTCCGCCGATTGTCTCCTGCTGCATCAGTCTTCTTCTTCCGCTGACTGCAGATCCGCCGGGTTGAGCACGCGGCCTGCGACCAGCAAGCGAACGAGCCGCTCGCCAGTCTTCGTTAGCGTTCTCAATCTTGAAATTCGGGTGCGCATGTAGTCCACGCGTTGGCGGTCACGGCCGCCAAGATGATCGCGCGCCTCATCGAGAAAACGCTGCGCGTCGAGAAACGCGTCGGAGGCCTCCCGAACCAAATTGAGCTCGCGTCGTTCGTACACTCGGCGAAGAAGCTTCCAGACGTTGCTTTCCGCTCGGTAGAAGTCTTTCCGCTCGCCCGGGAGCCAAGTCTTCCGGACGGCGCCCCATCGAACCAGCTCCCCAAGGGATAGGCTCACCGCACTGCTGCTCAGCTGAAGCGTCTCCGAGAGCTCCGCCGTGGTCATCGGCTCCGGCGACAGGTAGAGGACGGTCCAGATCCTGCCCATGTGGCGGCGAAAGCCCCAGAACTCCATCAGCTGGCCCATGGCGTCGGCGGCACGAAGCTCAGCCTCGCGCCACAAGGGCTGAGAATCATTGGGTTCTTGTTGTTTTGCGGCGGCTGTGGGCACTCGGGTGGCTCGGTTTGTTCAAATTTTCTTGAACAGACGTAGGACCAGGGCGTGGGTGGGTCAAGTCAACGGCGCGGTGGCGGATGAGGGCTCTCCCGGTGCTAGACTCCGCAGCCCCCCATGAGCAGAAAAATCAACAAGTACAGCAGCCGAATCACCCAACCGGCCTCGCAGGGCGCTTCCCAGGCGATGCTGCACGCGACCGGCCTGAGCCGCGCCGACCTGGACAAAGCCGAAGTGGGCATTTCGGCAGTTTGGTACGAGGGAAACAGCTGCAACATGCACCTCAACGATTTGGCCGCCGTCGTGAAGCGCGGGGTCGTCGATGCAGGACTCGTGGGCATGCGCTTCAACACCATTGGAGTGTCCGACGGGATCTGCATGGGCACCGACGGAATGAGCTACTCGCTTCAGTCACGCGACTTGATTGCAGACTCGATCGAAACCGTGATGGCGGCGCAATGGTACGACGCCAACATTTCGATTCCCGGTTGCGACAAGAACATGCCGGGCTGCATGATCGCGATGGGCCGTCTCAATCGCCCCGCGCTGATGATCTACGGCGGAACGATTCGCGCCGGGCGAGGAAGTGAAGGCGAGAAGCTGGATGTGGTCTCTGCGTTCCAGTCCTACGGCGAGCTCCTCGCGAAATCGATCGACGAGAACAAGCGACTCGACATCATCGAGCACGCCTGCCCGGGCGCGGGGGCCTGCGGTGGCATGTACACCGCCAACACAATGGCATCGGCGATTGAAGCCATGGGCATGTCTCTGCCCTACAGCTCCTCAACCCCCGCGGAAGATCCGCAGAAGCAAGAGGAATGCTTGCGTGCGGGAGAGGCGATCAAGCTCCTGCTGGAGAAAGACATTAAGCCGCGCGACATCATGACGCGAGAGGCCTTTGAAAACGCAATGGTGACGATCATGGCGCTCGGTGGCTCGACCAACGCGGTCCTGCACCTCATTGCGATGGCGCGTGCGGTCGACGTTCCTTTGACGATCGACGACTTTCAAACCGTCAGTGATCGTGTCCCTTTTCTGGCGGACCTGAAGCCGAGCGGCCAGTACGTGATGGAGGACTTACACGAGGTCGGCGGCACACCGGCCGTCCTTCGATATCTCCTTGCGCACGGTGCGCTTCATGGAGACTGCCTAACCGTGACTGGCAAGACCCTCGCTGAGAATCTCGCGGAGCTCCCAGACCTGAGCGACGGACAAGACGTCATCCATTCCTGGGACACGCCGATCAAGAAGACCGGTCATCTCACGATTCTGCGCGGCAGCCTCGCCCCGGAAGGTTCGGTTGCAAAGATCACCGGCAAAGAGGGTTATCACTTCAAGGGTCCGGCGAAAGTGTTCGACTGTGAAGAGGAGATGTTGGCTGCCATGGAACGCCACGAAATCGGCAAAGGCGACGTCGTGGTCATTCGCTACGAGGGACCGAAGGGCGGACCCGGGATGCCCGAGATGCTCTCACCGACCTCGGTCATCATGGGCGCCGGCCTCGGTCAGG
>JBARTN010000300.1:0-7325 GCA_049645265.1 Polyangiales bacterium | reverse complement strand
ACCGGATTCTTGATCGCCCATTCGGCGCCGATCGGCCCCGCGACGTCGTGCAGGACTAGATGCACGGGCGGCAGGGCCAGCGCGTCGACGACGTGGCCGACCCAGCTCGCGAGCGAGTGCCAGTCGTAGTCGATGTCTTTGGGCTTGTCGCTCAGGCCCACGCCGGGAAAATCGAAGCTGATCGCCCGAAGCCCATGACCGGCGAGCTCGGGAAGCATCTTCCGAAAGAGGAAGGAGCTCGACGGCACGCCGTGAAGGAGCAGAACCGGTTCACCCTCACCCTCTTCGCGGACGAAGATGTGATGGTCGTCGACGACGATGCGCTTGCCCGCCGCTTCGTGCTCTTCGACCAGCCTCGGCTTTCGCATCGCGGCACCGCCTCCCCGGTTGGAATGGGCCGAAGCCTAGACCAGATGAGCGACGGCAGCAGCCTCTTCTTGAAGCTCCGCAGCGGTGGCATCCATCTTGGCCCGGCTGAACTCGTTGATCTCGAGTCCCTGGACGATCGACCAGCTTCCGCTGCGGCAGCTACATGGGAAGCCGTAGATCATCCCCTCGGGGATGCCGTAGCTACCGTCCGAGAGGACCGCCATCGAGGCCCATTCGCCGTCTTCGGTGCCGAGATGCCAATCGCGAACGTGGTCGATCGCTGCGTTTGCGGCCGAAGCCGCGCTCGAAAGGCCGCGCGCGTCGATGATCGCTTTGCCGCGCTGCTGCACGGTCGGGATGAAGTCGTTCTCGATCCAGGCCTGATCGTTGATGAGCGATGCGACGCTCCTGCCGTCGATCTGGGCATTGAAGAGGTCCGGGTACTGGGTTGCGGAATGGTTCCCCCAAATGGTGACCTTCTTGACGTCGGTCACCGGCCGCCCGGTCTTGGAAGCCACCTGCGAAATCGCGCGGTTCTGGTCCAAACGGACCATGGCGCTGAAGCTCGAGGAATCGAGATCTGGTGCGTTCTTCATGGCGATGTAGCAGTTGGTGTTGGCTGGGTTTCCGACGACGAGCACCTTCACGTCGCGGCTAGCCACGTCGCTCAGCGCCTTGCCCTGCCCGGTGAAGATCGCGCCATTGGCCTCGAGCAAGTCCTTGCGAAGCATGCCCTTGCTGCGCGGCCGCGCGCCCACGAGCAGTGCGACGTCGCTGTCTTTGAAGCCGACGGTGGGGTTGTCGCTGGCCTCCATGCCCGCGAGGAGCGGAAAGGCGCAGTCCTCGAGCTCCATCATCACGCCGCTCACGGCCTTCATGGCCGGGGGAATGTCGACGAGTTGCAAGATGACCGGCTGGTCGCCCCCAAGCATCTCACCAGCAGCAATTCGAAAGAGAAGGCTGTAGCCAATCTGGCCTGCGGCGCCTGTGACCGTGACACGCATCGGTTTCTTCGACATGGTTTTCTCCCTCCAAATACTGATTACTAGAGAAGACTCTGCAGTGTGGTGCCCATGTCGGATGGCGTCGGGGCGACCTTCACCCCGGCGTTCTCGAGGGCCTCAATCTTGGCATCCGCGGTGCCCTTGCCTCCGCTGATGATGGCGCCCGCATGACCCATGCGCTTGCCTGGCGGAGCCGTGCGCCCCGCGATGAACCCGGCGACGGGCTTCTTGAAGTGTTCTTTGATCCAGGCCGCGGCCTGCTCCTCGGCATTGCCGCCAATTTCGCCGATCAAAATCACCCCGTCGGTATTGGGGTCGTCGTTGAACAGCTTCAAAACGTCGATGAAGTCGGTTCCGTTGATCGGGTCACCGCCAACGCCGACCGCCGTGCTCTGACCGATGCCGAGCGCCGTGAGCTGGCCGACCGCTTCGTAGGTCAGGGTTCCGCTCTTCGAGACGACGCCGACGCGCCCGGCCGTGTGGACGTGGCCGGGCATGATGCCGATTTTGCACTGGTCAGGCGTGATGACGCCTGGGCAATTCGGCCCGATGAGGCGGGTCTTATCCTGCGAATCTAGAACGCGTCGAACCTTGATCATGTCCATCACGGGGATACCCTCGGTGATGCAGACGACCAGCGGCACCTCGGCGTCGACGGCCTCCAAAATGGCATCGCCGGCGAAGGGCGGCGGCACGAAGATGCAGGAGGCGTTGGCCCCGGTCTGCTTCACGACCTCACGCATGGTGTCGTAGATCGGCACGTCCATGAGCGACTGGCCGCCCTTCCCCGGGGTGCACCCGGCGACGACCTTGGTGCCGTAGGCGAGCATCTGTTCGGTGTGAAACTGCCCGACACTGCCCGTCATGCCCTGAACGACGAGCCTGGTATTTCTGTCTACGAGAATCGACATCGCCCTTATCCCTTTGCTAACTCGACGATTTTCTTCGCGCCCTCGGCCATCGTGGCCACCGAGGTGATGGCCAGCCCCGAGCTGTCGAGGATCTTTCGGCCCTCTTCGACCTTGGTGCCCTCGAGCCGCACGACGAGGGGAACCGTCAAGCCGAGCTCCTTGGTGGCCGCGACCACACCATTGGCGATGGTGTCGCAGCGCATGATGCCGCCGAAGATGTTCACGAAGATGCCTTGGACGGCATCCGACTCGAGGATGATCCGGAAGGCTTGGGTGACCGCTTCTTGGCTTGCACCGCCGCCGACGTCGAGGAAGTTCGCCGGCTCGCCGCCGTAGTACTTGATGGTATCCATGGTGCTCATCGCCAGGCCGGCGCCGTTGACGAGGCAGCCGATGTTGCCGTCGAGCTGGATGAACGAGAGGCCCGCTTCCTTGGCCTCGGTTTCGGTGGGGGCCTCCTCGGACAGGTCTCTCACCGAATCCCAAAACGCTTTGTGGCGGAACTCCGCATTCGAATCGAAGTTCACCTTTGCGTCGAGCGCAATGACCTGCTCGTCCTCTGTGAGGATGAGCGGGTTGATCTCGGCGATCGAGCAGTCTTCCTTCTCGAAAAGCTTGGCGAGCCCGCCGAGCAGCTTACTGAAGTTCTTTTGCTCCTGCTTGGAGAGTCCGAGCCCGAACGCGAGCTGCCGAACCTGGTAGCCTTGGAGCCCGACGGCGGGATCGATCGCAATGGTGTGGATCTTCTCCGGGGTGCTCGCCGCCACCTCTTCGATGTCCATGCCACCTTCGGTCGACGCCATGATGGCGATTCGGCGGCTCTCGCGATCGACGACGAGCGCTAGGTAGAGCTCGCTCTTGATTGCAAGCCCTTGCTCGACGAGGAGGCGCTGCACGACCTTGCCTTCAGGACCGGTCTGGTGCGTGATCAGCGTCTTACCGAAGATCTCGTTTGCAGCCGCCGTCGCGGCGTCCACGCCTTTGACGACCTTCACGCCGCCGGCCTTGCCGCGGCCACCCGCGTGAATCTGCGCCTTGACGACGACGACCTCGTTGCCCGTTTCATCGATGAGTTTTTTCGCCGCCGCGGTGGCTTCTGCGGGCGACATGCACGCGATGCCGTTCGGCACGGGAATCCCGTACTTCCGGTAGAGTTCTTTCGCTTGATACTCGTGAATGTTCACGGTGCTTGCCTCCTCGAGGTCGCCTCCATTGCGTGCAGAGCGGCAGGGCTATAGCACGAGTCTACTGAGGCGCCCGAATCCCGATTCAGTCCGCTTCGGTGGGCAATTCAACGAGGACCCGGCGCGTTCCAATCAGGGTCGAGGTGCGCACGATCTGTTCGACCTCGGCTGAAGTCACACCTCTGTACACCACCGCATCGCGGCGCACCAAACTTTGAGCGTCGGCAACGACGGTCTCTTGCTCACCCGGGTCGTCGGGCAGCGTAACCAAGAGGTAATGTGCAAATCGGAAGCCGAGCTTGTCGGAGTCACAAACCTCGATTTCAGGCGCGCCCCCGGCGTAGAGCTTCTCGACGAAGGTCTCCACATAGTCGGGCCGGCGGACGTATTGCCGAGTTGCCGACGAGGCTACGTACTCGCGCGCCTCGTGGAGCTCGCAGTCTTGCTCCCGCAGGGTTCGATCGATCCACCGCTCCGCCGCCCCGAGGTCACCGTTACGGGCCGCTTCGAGACCTGCCGCGCCCGCGTTCTGACGCCACGAGTTCAGTCCCCATGCCAATGCGAGCGAAGCGACGAACCAGAGTATCTTTCGGAAGTTTGGCGTCACCGCAACTGGCTCCTGAGACCGGTGAAGAGGTCGTATCCGCCCACGCCGAGGAAGTAGATACCCAGGCCGTCGAAGCCGATGCCCATCCAATCGGCTTCGCCGCGGAGCACCGAGTTCCCGAGGAAGTAGCCCATCGCGAGGATCGCGAGGCCGGCACCGAGGGTGGCTGCGGCCCGCCTCACGCGCCTGCGTTGCGAATCGCTCCGCTCTTCTGGCAGCTCGGCCTCGGACGATGAGCCGAGGTCAGCATCGGCCGTCGGAGGAGTCGCCTGGTCGACCGAGATGCGAGGCACGCCCAACTCGCGTGCGCTCGCGAACGGGTCAATCGCTGAGAGGCGGCCTGCCGGGAACAAGTCCGCGCCCGGTGGATGGAACACTGCGGCGCTCTCGCGCCCGGTCGCTCCGGCGACGGGCTTCACCTCTCGTGCGGGGCGACACTCGACCACCGCTCCAATCGCCTCGAGGGCGATGCGCATCTCCCCGGCGGCCTTTGCGGGCACCGCGTGCTTGACGACCTTGGGAACGCTTCGTTCGAGTGACCGAGCGCTCGCAGAATCGATGCCGAAGGCCGTTTCTAGACGTTCCGCCGGAGAGGACTCCCCCGGTTCGAATCGGATGATCCAAACGTCGAACCTCGACATTCTCCGGAGGATACCCACTCGGTGACCGCGAGGCGACTACTTGGGGTCCCCAGGCCGAATCCCCGAACCACGGATCACGCCTACCCGCGAGGGTGATACCGCTCGTGCATCTTGTTCAGGTGGTCCCCAGTGACGTGGGTGTAGATCTGCGTGGTCGAAATGTCCGCGTGCCCGAGCATCGTCTGCACCGAGCGGAGGTCAGCGCCCCCAGCGAGCAGATGGGTCGCAAAAGAGTGTCGGAGCGTGTGCGGCGAGATCGGCTTGGTGATGCCGGCCGCTCGTGCGTATCGCTTCACCAGGCCCCAGAACCCCTGCCGAGTCATCGCCTTCCCGCGCGCTGTAAGGAAGCAGGCGCGGCTAGCGGGTTGAGCCCATTTCGGCCTCACCTCGGCGAGATACTCGACCAGCGCCGCTCGCGCGTGTGCCCCGATGGGGACGATGCGTCGTTTGTTGCCTTTGCCAAGAGCCGAAATGAAGCCCTCCTCGAGATTCAGGTCGCCGACATCGAGCTCGGTGAGCTCGGTCACGCGGAGGCCGGCGGCGTACATCGTGTGCAACATCGCGCGATCGCGAATCCGGTTCGGCTTCGTCCCGCTTGGCGCGTCCAAGAGCCGGACGACCTCGTCGCGATTGAGGAGGTTCGGCAACTTGCGCAAGAGGCGCGGCCCTTCCAGGAGCTCCGTCGGATCCAGCGGCTGGCGCCCTTCCTGAACGAGGAACCGAAAGAAGCCGCGAATGGAGCTCAGCGCCCGGGCCTGTGTGCGTGCACTCAGACCGGACTGCGAAAGCGCGACCAGATGAGCGGCGACTCGCGCTTCGTCGACTTGCTCGAGCGTCGCAGATCCATCGTCGAGCCAAGCAACGAAGCGAGCGAGATCGTGGGCGTAGGCATCCACCGTGTGTGTCGAGAGGCCCCGCTCCACCCGCAAGTGCTGAATGTAGTCATCCAACGCACCGTCAAATGCGACGGACATACTACTCGCTATCACAATCCGATCCTGGGGCCCAGTTTGTGTACGTCCAGACCCGACGTGTGGGCCCCCAGTTCGTTGATGCAGATCGGGACGCATGGTATTAATTGAGATGGGGTGATTCATGAAGCAGGACTCCAGTTACACTTCACTTGGGTGCTCAAACCGTGAGTAGGCTCATCGGCTACGTCTCGAATCGTGCTGACCGAATGCGCGATGCCCTGTACCAAGAGCGGGCTGTTCTTCGCCACGAGACCGCAGCTGAAAACGCGAGCGGTTGGGGCATCGGCTTTTATCACGGAGACGAGGTGCTCCATAAGAAGCGCCCAACTCGTGCAGGAGAGCGAGTCGATTGGCAGAACATCGCGGGCGACGTTCATTCGGACTGCGCAGTGTTGCACATGCGTCAACCAACGGTCGGAGACTTCCGCGCGGAGAACGCGCATCCGTTCCGCATGCGCAGTTGGCTGTTTGCACATCAGGGCACGATGGGGCGCTTCGATGCGATCCGAGACAATCTTGCCGAGATGATCCCCGACTTCCTTCGACGCAACATCCGCGGTCAGACCGATAGCGAGTATCTCTTCCACGCGATACTCACCATGCTTCACGACGCTGGTCAGCTCGACAACCCCGATGTCAACGAGGCGCAAACGCTTCCCGCGATCAGTGCCGCGGTCACCCTCATCGAACGGCTCGCCGCCGAAGTCGGCAGCACCAACAGCAGCCTCAGCTTCATTCTGACCAACGGCCGCTCGATGTACGCGCTCAGGCACGGCGCAGCGATGATCTACGTCGAACGCCAGGGCCTCCACGACCCACCAGAGGACTATACGCCCCCGCCGGTGGGCAGCACGCAACTGCGATACATCATGGTGGTGGGAGGCGTCGATGAAGACCACGTCGGCTACGAAATGATTCCGAAACGCTCCGTCGCGGTCATCGACCGCGGTCTGGACGTGAGGGTTCACGCCCTTTGAGTGCCCTCGACCTGTGAGCGCCGACGACGAGCT
Source organism: Polyangiales bacterium (assembly GCA_049645265.1). Lineage (GTDB taxonomy): Bacteria > Myxococcota_A > Polyangia > Polyangiales > Houyiibacteriaceae > SG8-38. Next base: position 625 of record JBARTN010000300.1, on the reverse strand, counting down.
AGTGCTGGTGCTGTGTACGGTGCCCGACGAAGCGGCTGCGCAAAAGCTGGCCAATGGGCTGGTCGAGGAGCGGCTGGCGGCATGCGTCAACGCAATTCCGGGGCTGACGTCGTTCTATCGCTGGCAGGGCAAAGTCGAGATCGACTCCGAGATACAACTGCTGATCAAGACGCGCAGGGGCCGGTTCGAAGAGCTGGCCGCGTGGATCACGGCGAACCATCCGTATGACGTGCCGGAGATCATTGCGGTGGCGGCAGAGCGGGTGAGCGAGGAATACCTCGCCTGGGCAGTGGAGCAGACTAGTTAGACAGCGGCACTGGCGCGGACGCTGGCACTGGCACTGGCGCGGACGCTGGCACTGGCACTGGCACTGGCACTGGCACCGGCACTGGCACCGGCACTGGCACCGGCGGATCCCTACTTGTCATCGCTTGTCCTTGGTTTTGGGTCGGACCGCACTGAAGTGAGGCCCAACCCCAAACCAAGGAGTCGCTGATGGAAAAGACGAATGTTTACGACAGAGCACGGAAGGTGGTGCGAGAGCTGGTGCCCCTTCTTCACACGATTCGTGAGCACGATAAGTCGCTGGCCGATCAACTGAAGCGAGCTGCGCAAAGCGTGGTGT
>JBARTN010000299.1:0-14992 GCA_049645265.1 Polyangiales bacterium | reverse complement strand
TCGGGGGCATGGCCGCGAATCTCGCGCTCCACCGAGATGCGATGCCAGGTCCAGATCTGCCCGTCTCGGCGCAGGAATGACTCGGAGAACAGAACGCGGCCAAGGACAATCCGGTCGGCTTCGGCGGCCAGCTCTTCGAGCTCGAGCCCTTCGACGACGGAGCCATCGGCGGGGGAGGTTGAGAGGAGGGCCACGACGATCGGGCCCATTAGTAGAGGGAGCAACCGGAATCTAAGCATTTCCCAATGCTGGGGGCCTCCGCCCCCTCCGTCAAGCAATCTGCCCTACACGATCTCGATTGACAGTTTCCCCTAGATTTTCGTACACCTCACTCCATGCACCAAGATCCCTTGTCTCGCCGGCTACGATCGGCGATTGGCGTGATCTGCATCGTCGTCCTCGGCGGCTGCGATGTTGCGAAGTTCACCGCCGACTCGACGGCGGGACTGTTCACCCGAGCGGCGCCCGCATTCGAATCGTACTGGGACTACGACCTGGCGGGTGAAGCGCTTCCGGCGACGGTCGTGCAGTTTGAAGGGATCCTCCGTGTCGTTCCGGACAACGAGGCGATCTTGGCGCAGTTGGCGCAGGCGTACATCGCCTACGCGTACGGCTGGGTCGAGGCCGATGTCGAGGAGCTCGAGTTCGAAAGTGAGTACGAAGACGCTGACGTCCAACGGCAGCGTGCGCGGATCATGTACCTGAGGGCGCTCGACCTGACTCGGCATTGGGTTCGGTTGCACAACGGGGACGTCGACCTCGCGGTTCGGGGTACCGTCGAGGAGCTCGAGTCCTGGCTGCAGGAGGCGTTCATAGAAAAGGCCGATGCCGAGATGTTGCTCTGGCACGGATATGCTTGGGGCTCCTACATCAACACTGCCAAGGACGACATGGAGGCAGTCGCCGACCTCGAGTATGCGAAGGCGTTTGTCGCGCGTTCGATCGAGCTCGACCCGGACTACTACAACGCGGCTGGCTACACGTTCATGGGCGTGGCGACCGCGTCGGAGATGGCCGGCGACATGGAAGTGGCCAAGGTCTACTTCGAGAAAGCGTTGGCACGTACCGAGCGGCGCGCGCTCCAGATCCAGCTCAACATGGCTCGCTACTATGCGGTCAAGGAGGGGGATCGAGAGCTTTTCGACAAGCTCCTGAACGAGGTGATGGACGCCGATGATCCCCTTCCCGAGGCGCGGCTGGCCAATCGCATGGCTCGCGTGCGCGCCGCCCTCTACATCGAGAACGCAGACCAACTTTTTTAGTGATATCGGCCACTACCGAAGTTACTCTGCGTAGCTCCGGCGTTCCGAACCAAGCGGCTGCGGAGAGGCAAGAGTGAAGTACATCCGCCGTTTAGACAGAGGGCTCGCGCGCGGCGAGGCGGCGATCGCCGCGACCGTCCTTTTGATCATGATCCTGGTCGCTGCCACCCAAGCGGCGCTCCGCAATCTCACCAACCTCGATTTTGAATGGGCAAACCTCGTCCTCGAGCGGATGGACTGGGCCGATTCGTTCCTGCAGAAGGGAACGCTTTGGCTTGCCTTCTTCGGCGCTTCGCTTTCCACGTTCGACGAGAAACACATCGCCATCGATGTGCTCCCTCGGCTCTCTCCGCCTCGTATCAAGCAGTTGCTGCGGGCCATCGTCTGCACCTTCTCGGCGATCACTTGCTTCTATCTCGGCCGCGTCTTCTGGCTTTCGGTACTCAACAACGCCAAGGAGATTCCGCTCGAGTACTCGGTGCTCGGGCCTACCGACGACATGATCCACATCTGCAATGCGCCCATCGAGATCCTGACCGAGGCGGGGCTTTCGCGGCCGGATTTGTTCTGCGGGCTCAGGAGCGCGCTCGAAGTGTTTGGGGCCCAGATGTCGACGCCCGACGTTGCCCTGCAGCTCATCGTTCCCGCGATGTTCATGTTCATTGCCGCGCGATTCTTGAGTCGTGCGATTGCGGCCAGTGTCGCGTTCACCACCAATCGCCTCCCCAAAGACACCGAAGGGGAGGGCTGAGCGATGGACACGATTTGGATCGTCCTCCTCACCGTGCTGGCCGTTCTCGGCGCGCCCCTCTTTGCCATTTTCGGCGCCGCTTCGATGCTGCTGTTCGGAGCCCTTCCGGACACGAGCATCACCGGCACCGCGAACGACGTCTTCAGCGAGAAGTTCGCCGACTCGCCCCTCCTGGTGACGATTCCCTTGTTCACCTTCGCTGGCTATCTGTTGGCGGAGAGCGGCACACCGCATCGCTTGGTCAAGGTATCGCGTGCCTGGCTCGGCTGGATGCCGGGTGGCCTGGCGATCGTTTGCCTGGTGGCCTCCGCCTTCTTCACGACCTTCACCGGTGGCAGTGGCATCACGATCGTCGCCATTGGCGGTCTCCTCTATCCGGCCCTGGTTGCGGACAAATACGACGAGAACTTCTCCCTCGGCCTGGTGACGACGGGTGGCTCGCTCGGCCTCTTGTTCCCTCCGAGTGTGCCGATGATCATCTACGGCGTCGTCGCCGGCATCATGATCGAAAAGCTCTTCTTGGCGGGGCTGATTCCCGGCATCGTCACCGTCGCCGCCCTCGCGATCTACAGCTCGGCCACCGGCATCAAGCACAAGATGCCGCGCACCGGCTTCAATGTTCGTGAAGCCTTCACCACCCTCTGGGAGGCCAAGTGGGAGGCGCTGCTTCCCATTGCGCTCCTCGGTGGGATGTACAGCGGCCTGCTACGAATCCATGAGGCGGCCGCGTTCACGGCGATCTACACCCTGATCATCGAGGTCTGGATCTACCGGGATGTGAGCTTCCGCGGCGATCTTTCGCGCATCATCCGGGAGTCGATGACGCTGGTCGGCGCGATTCTCGCCATCCTGGCGACCGCGATTGGCTTCACCGCGTTCCTCATTCAGGCGCGCGTCCCGATGATGATTCTCGATGCGATGGAGGGCTTCATCACGTCCCAGGTGATGTTCCTCATCGCGTTGAACTTCTTCCTCATCGGCGTTGGCATGTTGATGGACATTTTCTCGGCGATCGTCGTCGTGGTGCCGCTCATCGTGCCGATCGCGCTGCGATTCGGCGTCGACCCCTACCACCTGGGGATCGTCTTCCTGCTCAACCTCGAGATCGGCTACATGACGCCGCCCGTAGGCCTGAACCTCTTCATCTCGAGCTTCCGCTTCAACAAGCCGATCACCCAGCTCTATCGTTCCGTCTTGCCGTTCATCGGACTCTTGGGTCTCGCCCTGATCATCGTCACCTACATTCCATCCCTTTCGACCTGGCTCCCAAGCTTGGTCGAGAGCAACGCGGTGGACCTCGATTCCTTCGACGGTGACCTGGAGGGCGATGACGACCTGGACCTCGATAGCCTGGAAGGTGACGACGACAGCCTCGACCTGGATTCACTCGAGGGCGACGACGAGGAGCTCGACCTGGACTCACTCGAAGGTGACGACGAGGAGCTGGACCTGGATTCGCTCGAAGGCGGAGACGAGGAGCTGGAGCTGGATACGCTCGAAGGCGATGAGGAAGAGCTCGAATTAGACGCCGACGAGCCCGAGCCTCTTGAGTAGACGCGGGAACCATCAAACCATACGATCGGAGAACGGCTCGGCTCAGGCGCTCGCGTGGGGGCGAGGCCAGACGTGCGGTGTCTTAGGGAGCCAGCCGAGCGGGTACCCCGCGACCGAGCACGCCCGTCGCGAGCCGGTCTCCGGTTCTATGGTTGATCGTTGCCCGGGGTGAAGCGTTTCCAACGGCCCGGTGCGAGCGGAGTTAGGCGTGGGCTAGTGTCGTGGAGGCTTCTTGGAGCATTGCTAGGCGGTAGGCGATGTCGCCGCTGATTTGGCCGGGGGCGCTGGCGAGGGAGTTGACTCGTTCGAGCAAGCGGCCGAGGCGGCGTTCGAGATCTTCTCGGGTGAGCTCCAGCTTGGTTCGCATTGGAGCGAGCTTCTTCCGGCGGGGATCGAGATAGTCACGCTGGCCTGCGGCGCGTTGCGCACGCTCGTGCCGGGTGAGCACGGTCGCGGAGTGGACCTCCAAGAGAGGAGAGTCACTCGACACGATGGCAGGGAACGGTGTCGGACTGTTGATGTCGACGACGCGGGTGAAATGCTGGGCCCAGCAGTGGTCTTCGCCACGGCTGGTGTCGCTGATGCCCACGATTTCGACCGCGGGGTCGCCCAGGCCGCCGCAGAGCTCCCGAAGACGCTTGATTTTCGCCTCGCCGCTGTTGATGTGATCGAGGGTCGAGTAGTGTACGTGGTCGACACCGAGTGCTTCGCCCGCGACTTCGACGGTCGGTTTTGGGGAAGCGCTGGTGAGCACCACCTCGATTTGAGGCCATTGAGCGCGAACCCAGGCGAGGTCCGCGCGGTCGATGACCTGGTCGGGCTCGTGCCGGTGCCAGATACGCTGGGCGAGCTCTCGCAGCACATCGTCCGACGCCGTTTGTAGATGTCGAAGCAGGGTGAGCTGAGGAACGCGCTGCGCTGCGCGAATCGGGTCCGCGACGAAGTGCTGAAACCCACGCCTCCGCAGCCAGTCGAGCCGCGAGGCGGCCTTCCCCCAGAAGCCATAGTACACCCCGGGATAGGCCCAGATCTTGAGGCTTCTCGCCAGGTAACGCGCGGTGCTTTGCGGGTGATCCCAGTCGAGGAGGAACTTGCCGCTCTCGAGCCTGCTTCCCATCCGCTCGAACTGCTCGCGTCCGTAGCCTTGGTAGGCGCAGAGCTCCCAGCCCAGGGCCTCACCCAGGTCGCGGCCGAGGTGGATCGTCCGATCGAGGTCGAGAACGAGGTAGCGGGTGTTCGCGGTGAGAACCTGCCCACAGAGCTCGCGAAGCGTCGCCACCTCGCCATGACGGACCAGTCGATTGACCAATCGGTTCGGAGACTTCGTCGATGCAGAGCTTGGTCCCACGAGCTCAATCTAACGCGGCGATCACCATCCGTTTGTAAAACTTAGGTCACATCGGCTAGATCTGTTTCAGACCTCAGACGTCTATTCATGTGTGACCGTCCAAACCACCAGCTGTTGCGCGCCGATGATGGGGGCTCCGCGTGAGCGATTTGTCGGACGAGGAGCTTCTGCGCGCGTACCGGGACGGCGATTCGGAAGCGTTCAAGGTGCTTTTTCAACGCTATCGCGGGCCGCTCTTCAACTTCCTCTTGCGTCGAGTCGGCGATCGAGGGCGAGCCGAAGAACTCTACCAGGACAGCTGGACCAAGGTCATCGAGCGTTGCGCCGAGTTTCGTGGCGACTCGAAATTCTCGACCTGGCTCTACACGATCGCTCGGAACGCCTGCATCGACCAGCAACGAAAGATGAAGTTCCGCGGGCACGCCTCGCTCGACGAAATCCAGCGGGGCGCGAATCATCCGATGGTCGAGCGGGTGGCCAATCCTGGGCTGGCGCCGGATCAGCTTGCCGTGGGGCAGGCGCTGGGGGAACGGATTCGGATCGCCGTGGAGGAGCTGCCGGAGGAGCAGCGGGAGGTGTTTTTGTTGCGCCAGTTGCAAGGGCTGGCGTTCAACGAGGTCGCCGAGGTCGTCGGAGTGCCTGTCAACACGGTCAAAAGCCGAATGCGCTACGCGCTCGAACGGCTTCAGCTGGGGTTGGATGATCTGCGCGAGCAGGCGGGCAAGGGAGCCGAAAAAGCATGAGCTGCGAGGAGTGCAAAGAGCAGGTTTTCGAGCTGATCGAGCGCGAGTCGGTCGACCCCGAAGGCGTGCGCGCAATTCTCGCGGACTGCCCGGACTGTCGCGCCGAGTTTGATGCGGTGAAGGCGGCGCTCGCGCTCGCCGGGGAGTTGCCGGTCGAGGAGCCACCTGCGCACATCGACGCGGCGATCCTGGGCCTGGCCGATCGGCACCTTCAATTGGCCGCGCCCGAACCGGCTTCCGGGGCGGTGGAAGAGGCGAAGATGATCCCCTTCTCCAAGAGAATGGTGCAGGTTCCGCCTTGGGCGATGGCCGCCGTTGCCTTGCTCGCGGTCGGCGTCGGCGTTTGGTCGATCCCGCGAACGGTGCAGTTCGAATCCGATGCGGGTCAGCCGATGCTCGAGGCCAAGGAAACGGTTCCAATGGCGGAGGCTCCACGCGACGAGCGGTTCGGTGGGGAGCCGGCATCGGAGGAGGCTGCGGTGGTGGCGATGGAGGACATCGCCGACGCTGCCCCGGTTGGGGTCATGGAATCGGCGAAGAGCGCCGGCCGGCCCGCGCGTCGTGAGGCACCGAGGGCGAAGAAACGACGCGACGCAATGGTGAAACAGTCGGCCCCCGAGGTTGAGGCGGAGAATCGAGCGATGGTGCCAGCGGCGGCGCCAGCGGTGGCGAAACCGGCGGTGGCCAAAGGGGAGGGCGTCGTCCAGCGCTCCGCTGTGGGCAGCGCGGTCGCCAAGGACGCGGATCTGGCGTCCGCCGAGCTGGATGACCTGGATGCGAAGAGCGATGAGCCGTCCGAGTGCAGGGTCAAGGTCACCGCATTCGAGCGGCGGCTCGGTGATGACGAAAGCTACGAGCCCCCGCCGGAGGAAGAGCTCGCGATCGGCCGCTGCTATCAGAGGCTTGGTGAGTCCGCCAAGGCCCGCAAATGGCTGGAGCGCGCGGCCGCCGACCCCGCTACCAAACGCCGGGCTCGAAAGGCGCTCCAGGCGCTTCCCAGGAAATAGAAGCCTCGAGACGCTGGACGGCGACCTCGCCCAGCCTTGACGTTTCGGGCCGAAGTTGGTGCGGCTCGCGCAGATACCAGGCCGCGGCCATGACCAGGGCGCCGATCACCGACCAGACGATGGTGCTGTGGATACCGGGCGCCAGCCGTTGCAGCGGCCAAATCTCCTGGCTGAAGAAGTTGTCGGGAAAGGTCTCGACGCCCTCGAAGCCCAAATGCGCAGGGGGGTCCGGCGGCATCTTCGCCGTCCCGAAGATCCAGTCCCAGCAGCTGAAGATGATTCCGAAGTTCACCGTGGTCTTGGCGTTACCTTCGTAGTCGTGGTGCCAGATGTGCATCCGCGGGCTGTTGAGAACGTAGCGCCAAGAACCGTGGCCGAGGTCCAAGTTGGCGTGGTTGAGATGGCCGATCAGCGTGCCGAAGATCGCATGGAACATCAGCGCCTCCCAGCGGAAGCCAAGGAAGACCAGTGGCAAGTAGAGCACCGACTTGTAGACGATCACCTCGAGCCACGAAAAACGGAAGGAGACGATCCAGTCCATTTCGCCGTCCTTCACGCTGTGGTGCGCCTTGTGCAGCTCCCAGAGGAACGGAACCCGGTGAAGCGAGTTGTGGACACACCATTGAATGAAATCGACGACGACGAGGGCAACGATGATCTGCGACCAGAGTGGCCAATCTGCGGCGGCGTTGCGATACACGGTGTCCGTGAGCCCCTCGGCGCTCAACCAGCGGTCGACGTATGGCAAGACCCAGGTGCTGGCCAAGCCTGCAATCAAAAGCCCGAGGAAATGACCGTTGAAGACGAGATGAATCAGGTCCGACCAGAGCTTGGGTCGGAGCTGCTTCTGTCCGGGCCGCCAGGGGAAGAACCGCTCTAGAAGGAACACCAGCCCGGACAACGTGGCCAGACTAATGGGGTACAGATAGGCTGTCATTTCCACGAGGGATAGCACGTCTTTTGCAAGCGATCGCACCGTGGTATCACCACAGCATGACAGTCCTGCTCAACCCGAAGAAACACCGCCGCCCCTATCCCGACGAGCGGTCCCGCGAAGTGATGCTCAAGACGATCGAGTTCTTCGAGCGGAAGGGCAAAGCGCGAATCAAAGAGGACTATCACGCGCGGGTTTGGTACGCGGACTTCCTCGATTTCGTCAAAGAGGAAAAGATCTTTGCCACCATGTGCACGCCCGCGGGAAATGGCGCACCGGACTCGCGATGGGACACCTGGCGGATTTGTGAATTCGCGGAAATCCTAGGCTTCTACGGCTTGCAGTACTGGTACACCTACCAGGTCACCGTGCTCGGTCTCGGGCCGATCTGGATGAGCGACAACGAGGCGATCAAGCTTCGGGCTGCGCGCGCCCTCGAGCAGGGTGGGATATTCGCATTTGGCTTGTCGGAAAAAGAGCACGGCGCCGATGTGTACTCGACGGACATGATCCTGAGCCCGAAAGGCGACGGCCGATACAGCGCCAGTGGAAGCAAGTACTACATCGGCAACGGAAACGAGGCCGCGATCGTGTCGACCTTTGGAAAGCTTGCGGATTCAGGTGACTACGTGTTCTTCGGTGCGGATTCCCAGCACGAAAACTACCATCTGATCAAAAACGTCTGCGCCAGCCAGAACTACGTGTCGGAGTTCGCGCTCGAGGACTACCCGGTCGAAGAAAGCGACATGATCGCCCAGGGGGAGCACGCATGGAATAGCGCGCTCAACACCGTGAACATCGGGAAATACAATCTTGGCTGGGCATCTATCGGGATGTGCACCCACGCGCTCTACGAAGCGATTCATCATGCTTCGAATCGACGCCTCTACAACATGTACGTAACCGATTTTCCGCATGTGAAGCAGTTGTTCACCGACGCGTACGCGCGCTTGACCGCCATGAAACTCTTTGCGCTCCGGGCCGCGGACTACATGCGCGTCGCCTCGGCCGAAGACCGCCGCTACCTGCTGTACAACCCCATGGTGAAGATGAAGGTAACCACCCAGGGTGAGGATGTGATGAATCTCATGTGGGACGTCATCGCAGCGAAGGGCTTCGAGAAGGACATGTTCTTCGAGCAGGCCGCCGTAGACATTCGTGCCTTGCCGAAGCTCGAAGGCACCGTGCACGTGAATATCGCGCTCATCGTGAAGTTCATGGCGAACTACTTCTTTGCGCCAGCCGACTACACGGAAGTGCCGCAGCAGAGCCAGGCAGCCAACGACGACTTTCTCTTCGACCAGGGCCCGACGAAAGGGCTCGGGAAGATTCGATTCCACGACTACACCATCGCCTATGCGAGCCGAAACACCCCGAATCTTGCGGTGTTTCGCGAACAGATCGCAGCCTTCAAAGAGATGCTCTTCGCGGCGCCGCCCGATGAAGGACAAAGAAAAGACATCGACTTCCTGCTCGCCGGAGGTGAAATCTTCGCGCTGGTGGTCTACGGCCAGCTGATCTTGGAGAACGCCAAGATCTACGACATCTCCGATGACCAGATCGACCAAATCTTCGACTTCATGGTCCGCGACTTCTCGCGCCACGCACTGAGCCTCTACTCGAAGCCGTCGAGCAACGAAATACAGATGGCCGCTTGTCAGAAGATGATCCGCAAGCCCGTGTTCGACGAAGCGCGCTACCAACGTGTCTGGCAGCAGGTTTACGACCTTCGCGACGAATACGAAATGAACCCCTGAGGGCTGGCTTCAATCCTTCGTTCGCCTGCTAGCCGGATCGCTTTCCGGTCATGAAGATCCCCGCGAGCTCGTCCTTGCGTTCGCGACCCATCAAGCGCGTAGCCTCTTCGGGAAGCGAAGCGCCTTCATGGCAGACTTTGTAGACCGCCTCGGAGATCGGCATCTCCACGCCTTCCCGACTCGCGAGCTGATGAACCGCCATCGAGGTGCGATAACCTTCCGCGATCGCTTTTTGGGACGTGACGATCTCACGGGCAGTTTTGCCGCTGGCCAGCTGTTGGCCGAGTTGACGGTTTCGCGAAAGCTCGCCGTTGCAGGTGAGGCTCAGGTCGCCCACCCCGGCGAGGCCGAGAAAGGTGAGCGGGTTCGCACCGAGCGCAACGCCCAAGCGCGCCAGCTCCGCCAGGCCACGGGTCATCAGGGAGGCCACGGTCGAAGCGCCGAGGCCCAGCCCGTGTGCGGCGCCGCATGCCACAGCAATGACGTTTTTCAAAGCGCCACCGAGCTGGACCCCCACGACATCGTCGCTTGCGTAGACTCGAAGAAGCGGCGAATGGAGGATCTCTTGTACGCCGCGGGCCGTCTCGATGTCGGCTGCAGCAAGGCTCACGTCCGCTGGCAACTGCGAGGCGATGTCTTTCGCGAAGCTCGGGCCGGAAAGGTAGGTCGCGGATCGCGCATGCTTGGGAATGGTGTCCGCGAGCACATCGCTCATGAGCGCGAGGCTTTCTTGCTCGATGCCCTTTGCCGTGGAAGTGACGAGCGCTCCGGGCGGCAGGTGCGGTGCGGCCTGGGTTGCGACGCTGCGCATGAAGCTCGACGGCACCACCAGCAGCACCAAGTCGGCCCCTTGCAAGGCGGTCGCCATGTCGTTGGTGAAGAGCAGGTCGTTTGGCGTCGGGAAGCCCGGAAGATACGCGGCGTTCTCGCCTTTCGCGGCGACCAGTTCAGGGAGCCCGTCGTCGTAGGCCCAGACGCGCGTCTGGTGCCCCAAGTTGTGGGAGTAGAGGGCCAGGGAGGTGCCAAAGGCCCCCGCCCCGAGGACGCTAACGTTGGTCATGAAGGGAGTTAACTCTCCCGCCGCGCGCGCGTCAACTCAGGCCCGTTCGAAGCTCTGCACCAGCAGGGTTCCCATGTGCATGGGGTTTGCTTTCTCGAGTCGGTGCAGGGCCTTGGCGAGACGCCAGTTCGCGAGCGCGAGCCAGGGGGAGAGCACGAAGAGGGTGCGGGTCGATAGGAGGCGGAAGCCGGTCTCCTCGCCGAGTGCTTGAAGCGACCGTGGGTGATAGCCGGCGACGTGTTGCTCGCCTTCCATCGTCGGGACGAGGCGGAGGCGATCGAGGGACCACTCGAGCGCGGGCCAATAGCTGTGCATGTTTGGTGTGGAAATCACGAGCCGGCCGCCCGGTGAAAGGAGTCGATGGAAGGTGCGCAAGACGGCGCGTCCCTGCTCGGGATGGATGTGCTCGATCACCTCGAGGCAGGAGATCCGCTCGAAGCTCGAAGCCTCGAAGGCGAGCTCATCGACCAGGCCGTGACGAAAGTCCAGATTCGGACGGCGGAACTGTTGCTGGGCGAACGAAATGGCCTCGCGGTTGCCGTCGACCGCAGTGACCTCCGTGCCGTCGACCGCAGCGACCATGTCCGCAAACACGCCGGACCCACAGCCGACGTCGAGCACGCGCATCGAAGGGCCCGCCTCGAGCATGTCTAGGCAGACCTCGAACCGGGTTTGGTGCCAGAACCGCTGAGGCGCGCTGCCCGCAAAGGCCGCTTGGAACTGGTAGTTGCCGGGGATTTGGATGGCGTCGCCGAGCCGCCGCTCGCTACTGGTCATGAAGGGTCACCTTGCGTGGCGCTGCGTTGGCTCGGGGCGAGCTGTCGATCGTTCGCTGAACGGGCAAGAGCGGACGATAGCGACCGAATAACTGGTTGAGCCGGATGGCGCCGAGATCCCGGACCATTGCTGCGCCGTCTCTGAGGACGTTGACGGTCGAGGTTTCGTTGCATCGCAGACTCACCGGCAACCGCTTGATGTCGTAGTTCCGCTTGAGCGCGATGTAGAAGAGCTCCACGTCGAATGCGAAACGGTTGATGCGCCCGACGCTGAATAGATCTTCGGCGACGTGATCCCGAAAGCCTTTGAGCCCGCACTGGGTGTCGAACCAGCCTCCTGCGACCAATCGCCCGACGACGGTCGAATACACGTAACTGGCTGCACGACGATACCAGGGCACGTGCAGGTAGTAGCTGGATTCGTCCAGTGTCCGGTCACCGGCGACGAAATGAAACTCTTTGAAATCGAGATACCAGAGCATCGCCTCGATGTTCGAGAGCTCGTAGGGGACGTCGATGTCGGTGTAGAAACGGTAGCGTCCCGTTGCGGCGAGCATGCCCCGGCGAACTGCGGCACCCTTGCCCTGGTTCTTTGGATTTTCGAGGTAGCGGCAACCCAGGCTTTCGGCCACCCGTTGAGTTTCGCCACCGTCCTTGCTTCCGTCGTCGACCAAGATGACTTCGTGGTGCAGTCCGACGGTGCGCAAGTACTCGAGAAGCAAAGGAACGTGACGGCGGGCGGCGTCAGCTCCTCGGTAGCTCGGCAGTACGAAACTCACGTCGATCGACATCAATCCCTCGGTTGGCAGCTCGCGCGCTGAAACGCTTCGGCCGCCGCGTAGCTCGGATTGATTTGCAGCGCTCGCTCGACGCTTGCGCACGCCGCCTCGCGATCCCCCATGTTCATCCGGGCCACCCCTAGATTGTACCAGGCACGGAAGTGCATCTGTCCACTCTCTGCAAGAGCCCGCTCAAACGTGCCCGCGGCCTCCGCGTATTTTCCGGTGTTCAGGTACGCGACGCCCAGATTGTTGAGGGCCCGCAGGTTCGATGGGTGAAGCGCGATGGCGCGTTCGAACAGGGCGATCGCCTCCGGCCACTGCCCCTCTGTGGCGTAGCTATGACCGAGCCGGTAGTGCGCCATGGAGCTCTGCGGCGCGGTCACCACCGCGTGGCCGTACAAGGTTCGGTTGTCCTTCCAGGTGCCCACCTGCACGACCGTGACCGCAAGACACATGGCCGCCCAAAGGATTCCGGCAAGGCCGAGCACCGCACGAAGCTTGTTGCCCTCGCGCACAGCGGCGGTCAGCAGAGCGGACAGGGCGACCGCGAATCCTCCGAGCGGGAGGTAGCTGTACCGGTCGGCGACGACGCTCATCACGATGACCACCACCACCGACGGTCCGAGCAGCACCAGCATCCACAAGAGGCCGCTTGCGACGGTGCGCGAAGTCTGAGACCAGCCACGGCGGAGGCCGATCAGGACCCAAGCGGTGAGCGCGGCGAGCGCAAGCCAACCCGGAAGCACGTAGCTCGCGTCGTAGAGCCGCTCGGTGGAGAGATCGAACGGGAGCAGGGCGATTTGGAGATAGCGCAGGAACACGCCGGGCAGGGCAGCGAGGGCGAGCGCTCCGGTTCCACCTTCCGCGACGCCGCCGACCGCAAAACGAAGCACCAGATACACCACAATCGCTGCGACCCAGGTGGCGAGAACGATCCGTTGCTCCCGAAGCTTTCCCCGTGCGAACGCGACTCCCGCAAGAGCGATCGGCAAGCCGAGGTAGGCTTCCTTGGAAAGCAGCGATGCCAAGAGGCAGGCAGTGCCTGCGAACAGCCAGAGCCCTCGTCGACCTCGGTTGCGCGTCTGTTCGAAGTGCACGGCCGACACCACCGCGAGCAAGCCGAAGAGCCCGGCAAGGAGATCACCGCGGCCCGAGACATACGCGACGCTCTCTACTTGAAGAGGGTGCAAGGCAAAGATCGCGGTCGCGATCAGGGCGGGGCGCTCGGACGCCAGCCAACTCGAGGCAACGAAGTAGAACGCCACAATCGCCATGAGCGCGAGGAAGAGATTGTGGAGATGCATGCCCGGCGGGCTCATGCCGGAAAGGGCGACGTCCGACCGGTACGAGAGGTAGAGGAGGGGCCGATAGCTGTCGTGCGCGGGTTTCAATCCGGAGAGTTTGCGGAGCGCAGGGTCCAAGTGGTCGTGTTGTGTCGCGTCGAGGCCGTCGAGCAGCGGCCCCGCGTAGATCGGGTTGTCACGGATCGCTTCGACGTCGTCCCAGACGAGCTCGAACGTCACGGCCCGCGCGTAGATCGCCACGAACACGAGCAAGATGGCGACCAGCCCCCACCGTCCCCAAGCCCTTGCACGACCGTCCGGACCAACCCCCATCGGCGTAGACGATACTCCAGTCTTTGCGGAATGCGCGAAACCTGACGGTGCAGCGCGCCTCCGCTAGCTGCGCGTCACCTGAACGAACAGCTCTCCGTCGACGCCGCGGCTGACCTGCATGGCCCATGGCCGACAGCAGACGTCACAGTCGCGGATGAGCTGACCTTCACTTTGCGGGTCGATGTAGACTTCGACCTGTTCGAAGCAGTACGGGCAGGTCAGCTCGGCCGTGTCGTCCATCGGCGTCTATCATAGCAAATTGTGAAATGCCTCTAGTGTTTGGCGCGGGCGCCGAGCTGACCGGGCGGATCTCGGCCCTGCGGGCCGATATTGGTAGGGCCAGTCTCCCGTTGCGTACGATCTGCCGTTTGCACGCGTTACGGGTCAGGCACGCACTCCCAAACGCCATTGATCTGAGCCGTGGCGTTGGCGCCACAGGTTTCGTATTGCTGGCTGCCGCAGACGTCGAACGCGAAGCTACACTCCACGGTGTTGGTCCCGCACCCCCCTTTGCAGGTGCAGGGACGGCCGCCTTGGGAGAAGCCGGAGCAACTGGCGACGAACTCCCAGTTTCCGTCGATGCACTGCACGAGCGTGAAATCGTCGTTCAGGCAATCGTAGGCGCCGTTCGGCGCGGCGGTCGAGCAATTGCCGTTCCACTCACAACCTCCGGCGGGAGTGCCGTTGCCGCCCGAGGTCGCCTCGTCGGAGCAGGACGTGCATGTGAGCGCAGCAGCCAGTGAGACCATAAACCATGCTCTTCCAAATGAATTCCAGTCCATAAGCGCCCTTCTGTTTATTTTGCTCCGAAGTAGTGACAAGACCACGCGCGTCTCAGGTCTGTCAAGGGACAGAATCCGGCGCGCGGTCTAGAAATTACCACACGAAGGACGGCCCACCGAGAGAGCGGTTTCTTCGCTGTTTCTAACGCCAGCTCGGAGGTTTGCCGACGAACGCGGAAGCCCTAAACACGTGCCATGCATCCCACCCACACCATTCACGTAGAGCGCGAAATCGAGGCTGCTGCCGTGGCGGTGTGGGAACGGGTGCAAGATCATGCCAACACCGGTTCGTTCGTAGATGGGGCGCACGTGCGGTTGGTTCAGAACGGCACGCCCTCGCCCAATGGCGTGAACGCCAAACGAGAGCTCACGTTTCCGAAGAAGCGTTCGTGGTCCATGTTCAAGATTCTCGAAGAGGTCACAGCGTACGAGGCCCCACGGACTTTCTCTTACAAGATCCTGTCCGGGATGCCTGCGGTGAACGATCACCCCGGCACGCGGCGCGGTGTAGAAGTGGTTTCGAGGTACCCGAGATCGGCGATCGAGCCAACCCCGCGACATCACTTCAGTGCGAGGAACAGGACTCGAACCTGCACGCCCTAAGGACACTGGAACCTAAA
>JBARTN010000298.1:0-13913 GCA_049645265.1 Polyangiales bacterium | reverse complement strand
TCCGGCCGCCGTCGCGCGGGATTCGGGTGCTGATCCTGCGGATGATCTCAGGCCAGTAAGCCGTATCCAAAGCGAAGAAGGGCTTCCCGGAGTTCATGAGCGCCACCGAGATGTCCCGCTCCGGGTCTGCCCAGGCGAGGATGTTGCTGAGCCCGACATGGCCGAACGCCTTCCCCGCGCGGAAGCCGTAGAGGCCAAGCGGCTCGGTGCCGAGCATGAAGCCCATCGAATACGACATCGGCAAGAGGATCATTCTGTCGACTTGGCCTGGCGTCTGCGGCGCGACCGCTCGACGGACCGTGGACTCGGAAAAGACGCGAGTGTCCTCGATCGCACCGCCCGCGACGAGAAGCTCGAAGAAGAGGCAAATGTCGTTCGCCGTTCCGAAGAGGTTCGCGGAAGGAATGACCCCGGTACGGAATCGCGGATCGTTGGAAAGCACGATCAGCTCTTCGACTGAGGCCCCGAGGGACCGCTTGAAGATGTCTTTGATCGGCCAGATCAACTTGGGGCCGGTGCAGGCATCGATGGCCGCGTCATCGAGTCGATCTTCCGGCAGCCCGTAGTTGAAGTGGTTCATGCCGAGGGGCTCGGAGATCTCTCTGCGCAGAAACTCACGAATGTCGACGCCCGAAACGCGCTGGATGATCTCGGCGAAAATGAAACCACTGGTGACCGCGTGATAAGCCGGAACGGTTCCCGGTTTGTAGCTCGGTTCAAGCTCGTAAATCATCTCCAGGATTCGCTGCGTGTCTTGCAGCATGTCCAAGTCGGCGACCTCGCTGGGCGCGGCTGGAATGCCACCACGATGTGTCAGCAAATCACGGATCGTGATCCGCTCTTTTCGATGGCGAGCGAACTCAGGGATGAACGTCGCGACCGGTTCGTCGACGTGGAGCTGATCGCGCTCGGCCAAAAGGTGAATGAGCATGGCCGTAACGGACTTCGAACCCGAAAAGAAATTGAAGAGCGTGCTCGTCGTGGCGGGAACGAGCTCCGCGTCTCTGGGATCGTTGGGAGCGTTGCCGCGCGCGTGTCCGATGACGCGTTCGAGAACGACTTCACCGCGCCGCCGAATACAGAGGCCGAGCGCCGGATGAAAGCCGGTCTTGTAGAAGTCGACGACCGCGCTCCAAATCGACTCGATGTCGTCGTGGCGCAGACCGACCGAACCTGGGTCGACTTCGCCCGTGCCTCGCGCCGTCACCTCGTCAGGGTTGAAGACGCGAACCCGCCTCGAGGACAAACCCCGTATTTCCAAGCGCTTCACTCGTCCCTCTCTAGGTCATTAACCCCTATCAAAAGGGGACTGTCCCCTTTTTCTGGGATGAAACAGTTGACATAGTTTGTCTCATGTGCCAAACGGGGCCAACGATTTGCCGATCAGTGAAAGCACGAATAAGCAGCCCGCCATGCATTGTATTTCTTACTCCCCACGGGGGACCACTCGTCTTGCCTCTTTGTTTGCAGGATTGCTCGCGCTCCTCGTCGTCGGCTGCGGCGAGAACAGCAACAGTTCGGCCACTGGATCTGGCGGCACGGGTGGCGCCGGTGGTGCCGATCGGTTCCCGCCCATTCGCGAAGCGACGCCTCTTCCACGGCGGACGCCCGAAGAGCTTGGCATCGACCCATTCGTTGGCGAGGCGGTGGTTGCGGCACCGATTCCTGCCCTCGAGATCACGCCGCATCCCTATCTCAATAACGACGGCGACTCGCGCATCCATAACGATCACTACAACTCCGCCGTGTACAATCGGACCGGGCCCGTCGGACCGGCGCTGGAGATTGTCACGAACCAATTGGGAACGGTGGCCGGCATTTGCCCGATGATGACCATTCTAAGCGACGGCTACGTCGTAGGGAGTTGCCTGGTGGCAAACGATGCAGGCGGCTTGCGGGTGACGCTCACGATGTTCGACAACGAGAACGTCAACATCGTCGCGGAGCGAGATCTCGGGCTCAAGCCCTTCGTGGCGAACGCGGCGGGCGGCGCCTACTTCAGCATGGATCAGGATGAGAACATCATCATCGGCCCCCCGACCAACAGGCTCGAGCAGTATCACATCGAAGTGATCGAAGGCGCGCCGCAGTTCGTGCAGGACTACACCAAGGAAATCCCTGGACTCGAGCCTGCGATGGAGACGACCGATCCGATGCTGCAGGACACCGTGGTCGACTTCGAGGGCAGGGTCTGGTTCATGGTGACAGACGGTCGCGTGGGCTACTTCGACCCCGAAACCGACCGCATTGAGATGACCGACATCGGCCAAAGCCTTCAGAACTCGATGGTGGTCGACGAAGACGCGATCTACTTCGTCACCTACGAATCCCTGTTCCGACTCTCGGTCGCCGGCGATGGCGAGATTCGGACCGACTGGGAAGCACCGTACGATCCCGGTTCGGGGTCGGGCGTCGTTCTTCCGGGTTCCGGGACCAGCCCCACTCTCCTAGGAACCAATGACGACCTGATCTCGATCTGCGACAACGCCGATGGTCAGATCAACCTTCTGGTCCTCGACCGCGCGATGGGGAATCCGCCGGTCTGCACGGTCCCCCTCTTTCGCGATGGCGAAAGCGCCACCGAAAACACGGTAGTCGGCTACAACGACGACATGATCGTGGTGAACGATGCCGGCTTCGGCGGGCCGTTCGCACCCGCAAACACGATCCTGCCCGGCATCGAGCGCTACCGCGTCCTCCGCGACGGCGAGGGCAATGTGACCGGCTGCGAAAATGTCTGGAAGAACGACACGTCATTCGGCAATAGCGCCCAGCTGGCCACGGCGAGCGGCGTCATCTGGGGCTATGGCGCTGACCCAACCGTAGAGGATCGATCTCTGAATCTCTTCTATCTCACGGCGACCAGCTGGGAGACCGGCGAGGAGATCTTCCGGACCTACATCGGCGACCAAAGGCCATTCGATCCGATTACAGGTCAGGTGCACGCGCACCCGGATGGCACGTTCTACATCGGCGCGGCGCAAGGTGTCGTGATGATGCGGGACGTCAGCGAGTAGTCCGCCACTCGGACCGCTCAGCGGCGCGGCCGGGCTCAGAACTTCGGATCGCACGGGGGAGCGCCTAGAAGCCGCCGAAGAGCACGACCACTTGCAACGCGCCGATGCCCGTGCCGATCACGCCGCCGGCCAGAATGAGCTTCCACTCGTCCTTCTGGAAAACGGGGCGCAGGATCCCACTGAACTGGGCCGCGTCGAGGGCGACCAGGTTCTGCTCGAGCTGGGCATGGATGTGGTGCGACTGATCCGCAAAGGCCTTGATTTGGCCGCTGTTGCTCATGTCCGCGCGGTGAACCCGATCGAGCAGGTCGGCCTTGGCCTCTGCGAGCTTGTCCTTGGAAACGAGCATCGCGACCATCGCGTCCCGCTCGTAGGTCTTCATGCTCTCCTCGACCTGATCTTCGAGGATCCCGATGACTCGATCACGCGAAGGGCCGTCGGTGAGGTGCTTGACCATCTTCTCGGCATTGAGAACTCGTTCGGAGATCACGTCGGCAAACGAGGTCGCGACCTCGCGCTGCCGCTTGATGAAGACGCCCTGCACTTTGAACGGGCCGATTTGTTTTGGCTCGCGCGGCTCGAAGATCAGGTTTAGCGCCAGCCAGTTGGTGATGTAGCCGACGAGGAATCCCGCGGCCGGCAACACCCAAGCGGAGGGATAGACGATCCAAACGCCCATTTGGAGGAGGCCGAAGAGGAAGCCGAACCAGAGGCCCGAACGCTCGATGAACTTGAACTCCGGGCCTGCGATCTGGACCAGCACTCGGCCGAGTAGCGCGCGGTCTTCCACCATCGCCTCGCGCACGATCGCGTCGACGTCGATGAACTCACCCGCCTCCTTGCCCATCCGTTCGAGGATCTCGACGGTCACGCTGCGGACGTTGCGCCGCACCAGGGTGTTGATGTACTCGCGCAGCTTTTCGCGGGCGCGCGCCCAGGACTCCGGGGCGATGTTCGTCGAGAACTCGCGAATGATTTCCTGGGACACATCCTCGACGACCCGATCGAGCTCCTCGTTGTCGTCGTGGTCGATCCCCGCAAAGATCGATTCGATGTCGAGCAACTTGTCGTGAATGAGCCGGCTGAAGCTCCGGGACATCTCCTCCGTGTTCTTCGGAATGACGCCCTGCCAGCCGAGCAGCGGAGGAATTCCGACGAACTCGACCGGGTAGAGCGTCGCTTTGACGGCAAGCCAGTTCGTAAACCAGCCGATGAACCCCGCAATGAACGGGATCAGAAGGACCAGGGGGTTGAAGTCGTCCATCTAGTTTCGTAGTGGCTATTCCGCCGCTTCTTCCGTCTGTTGGCCCAATCGCGCCAGCACGACGCGAGCGCCATTCAGGCCGGGCAGGCAGGTCACTCCGGGGCCAGGATGGCAGGCCCCACCAGCCATGTAGAGGTTTTCGAGCGGGGTCTCGTGGCCGCCGTCCCAACCCGGAACTGGGCGGTCGCCGAACATCTGACCGGGGTGCAGAAGGCCCATCGAGAAGTCGCCCTCGGTCGCGTTGAAGGCCTTCTCGAAATACTGCTGGGTGAAAACCACCTGGTCCATGATCAGATCGCGGAAGTCGGGGATCACCTTTTCCATTTGGGTGATCATCCGCTCGACCATGAGGGTCTTCATTTCGTTGTGCTTGCCGTCCGGGATATCCGTCGGGAAGTAGTGCGAGAACATGGTGCAGGTATGCGTGCCGTCCCCTGGCGAGAGGCTCGAGTCGAGCTGCGACGGGAAGTAGCAATATACCGCCGGGTCGTCGGCGACCTGTCCTGCCCTCGACTGCTGCCAGGCACGGTGAAGTTGTTCGGGCGACTTGATGTAAGCGACCAACCAGCTCTGCACGGTGCCGTTCACGAACGCGAGTTGATTCGTGAAGGTCGGAAGGCGCTTGATGGTCATGTGGACCTGCACGTAGCCGTTGGCGTACTCGATGTCGTCCACGGCGTTGGTGAAGTCGGTGGGCAGGCTGCCCGGCTCACAGAGCTTGCCGAAGGTCATCTTCGAATCGAGCGTCGAAATGACGGCCTGTGCGCGAATCTCCTCGCCGTCCTTCATGCGGACGCCGACGACCTTGCCGTCTTCGATGACGAACTGATCGACGATCGCCTTGAAGCGCACCTCGCCGCCGTAACGTTCAAACACTTTCTGGAGCGTGGAGGAGACGGTGCCGATGCCGCCCTTGGGGATCTTGAAGTCGTACGTGTCACCCGCCGTGTAGTGGTACGACATCGAAAGCGCGCTGCCCTTGCTGAAGGGGCCCATGTGCGTGCCGTCGATCGCCGAGGCGGAAAGCGAGCCCTGGATCGTGCCGTGCTTGCCGGACTCTTTGAAGAACTCGCGGATGACCTCGATGGCGCTTCCGTAGCTGAGCTTGGAGAGAGTCCGGCGCGTCTTCTCATCGGGCGCCATGGCGATGATCTCCTCGAGCGTCGGAGGAGTCTCGTGCATGTACTTCTCGAACATCTCTTTGAAGGTCGCGAAGAAGGAGCCCAGGCTGTTGAACCCGTCGAGCGCTTCGATACCGTGATCCTCGGCTAGGTGGTTGGCGAGGTCGATCGGGTCCGTGTAGCCGATGAAGGGGGTGTCGCCCTCGTCGCCGAAAACGGTGAAGGAGCTCTCGGGCCGAAAGAGCTCGAATCCTTCTTTGTCCATCTCGAGGTACTTGATGAGCTCTTCGCGGAAGATGAGGAGCGCCCAGGCGCCGACGCTGTGCTTGTAGCCCTTGAAGAGCTCCTTGGTCGCGGCCTGCCCGCCGGGCCAGTTGGTCTTCTCGAGGATCAAGACCTTCTTACCGGCGCGCTGGAGCTCGACTCCGGCGGTGAGCCCGTTGTGACCCGCGCCTACGATGATTACGTCAAAATCGGACATCGATTCGTACCTTTCGGATCAGCCTTGGTTCGCACGGAGGTGTGAGGTCTCGGCGGAGAGAGTGAGCAACCTGTCGGGGTGGATCTTCCGGGCGCGCGCGATGAGCTCCTCTTCGGTTTCGACGCGATCGGGGTCTGGAACGCATGCTTCGGGGGGGCAGGCTGCCGCGCACATTTGTTCGCCGTGATGGCCGACGCATTCGGTGCAAAGCATGGGATCGATGACGAAGATGTCGTCGCCCATCGAGATTGCGCCGTTGGGGCATTCATCTTCGCACGCCCCGCAGTTGATACAGTCATCTATGATCACGGTCGCCATATCGAGCCTCTAGTCACGCGACGGTTGCTGCCGCTGAGACCTTAGTAACACGATATGAAACAACAGACAAGAGTTGTATCATGTTTCTTTTGATCTTTCTTCGGCCCGCAGCCCCTCAGGCGTCCCCGGTTTGGGCCTGATAGTCCCTGACCGCCTGTTTTCCGGCCAAATACACGCAGAAAACGGCCGCCAGGCCCCCGTAGAAGATGTAAGGGGTCTGCGTCAGGATGAACTTCACCCAGAAGTCGTACGGGCGATCACTGATCAGGGGCCAGCCTTCATACCACTCGGAAAACACGTAGATCACGGTTCCGTAGGCGACGCCCATCATCCCGAGCCCCGCGAGCCAGTAGCCCCAGATGTTGCCCTTCTTCATCATGAAGTACGTCACGATCAACATGAGCGACGTATGGATGGACAAGAACTCGACGGAGAGAACCGTTCCGTCTCCGTTGAGGAAGCGGTTGTCGGCAATCCCGTAGCCCCAGAAGATCCATAGCCACTCCAAGCCTTCGTGGAACCGGTCCATCGGGATCCCGCGGCGCAGGATGTTGTCCTCGAGGTAGTACCAGGGGAGCTCCCAGAAGATCGTGGCGCTCGCGGCGACGATGATCCACCAGTTTACGAAGAGCTGAAACTTCTCTTCCCTCGTTCGCCGCTCGCCGTTCGCATCGAGAAAGGCGAAGAACGGCCCGTGATAGGCGACGGCGACCAGCAAGAAGGCGATGTCGTCCGTCGGCGTTTGAGGCAAGACGCCGAGGAGAACGCCGCCGTACCCGACCAGTCCTTGTACGAGGAAGAGCAGGTTCGCGAGGATGAAGCCCATGGTCCGAGCTTTGAGCGGCTCTCTCGAGCTGCTGGCCAAGGACGATGTTGCGCTGGTCGAGGTCATGGTGCTTTCTTCACTGTGAACTTCACATCCGCTTGCATGCCGCGTTCACCTGGATGCATCGAGAGCTCGGTCACGAAGTCGGGTTCGAAGCCTTCGGAGAGATTTGGTTCGATTCGTTGGAGGAGCGTCGCGAGGATCATTCGCATCTCCATCATGGCAAACTGCTTGCCAAGGCAGACGCGCGGGCCCCCGGCAAACGGAACGTAGGCGCCACGGGGAAGGCTCCGCTCGAACTCACGGGTCCAGCGCTCGGGCCGGAACTCCGTCGGTTGGTCGTAGTACGTGGGGTTACGACCCATCGCGATGTGGCTGATGGTGATCGTCTGCCCCTTTTTGATCTCGTAGCCCTCGATGACGAGGTCTCGCTGTGCTTGACGTGCGTACGCCCATACCGACGGCAGCAGTCGAAGCGACTCCTTCACCACCATCTCGAGGTAGGGAAGATTGGGCAGGTCCTCTACTTGGGTGCGCCTACCCTGGAGCACGCGGGCAAGCTCCTCGCGCATTTTCTCGACCTTGTCCGGGTTCTTGGCAAGCAAGTACCAAGTCCAGGTCAGCGCATGCGCCGTCGTTTCGTGCCCTGCGAAGATGAGGGTCATCGCTTCGTCGCGAAGCTGCTGGTCGGACATGCGCCCTTGCTCGTCTTCCACGAACACCATGTGTGAGAACAGATCCCCGCGGTCTTTCTGGTTGGCCAGCCGTTCTTCATGCACACGCCGGACGATTTCTTCGATTTTCGCGATGGCGCGCTTCTTCCGCCGGTTCTCGGCCGTAGGCCACCAGTCGGGCCGCGGAATCATCTTATCGGCATCGCCCACCAAGATCTCGCTGATATCGGCCAGCGCGTCGCGAATCGTCTCGGAGTCACCCTCGCCGATATCGATGTCGAAGAGCGTGTCGGCGACGACCTCGAGCGCAAGCGCGTTGAGCTCGAGTCGCATGTCTCTTTGCTCGCCTTGCTTCCAGCGATCAAGCATTCGATCCGTGAACTCGACCATCGTCTGCGCGTAGGCGTCGACGCGCTTCTTGTGAAAGCCCGGCAGAATGAGCTTGTGCTGGCGCTTCCATGATTCGCCATCGTTCGGCACGAGACCGTTCCCGAGAAACGGTTTCCACATCTGCTTGATGTAGTCGGGCTTATAGAAATCTGCCCAGTAGGTGACGTTGATCGCATTCACCACCGCCGGGTCGCGCACGAACATGAGGTCACGAATGAGCGCACGCGAGACGAACACATCGCCGTGCTCCTCATGACCGTCGATCAAGAACTGCATACGATCCGCGGCTAGATCTAGCGCGCATCCCCAAAACCAATGCCCCTTCCTCCGAGGAGCCTCTTTCGTGGGCAATGAGCTCGGGCGGGCCTGCGTTGTAGCTTCGGCGGTCACGTAATTCGTCTCCTCCTGCTTGGCCGTTTGTAAACATACGCAAGAGGCGTTCGCAACCTGACTACTTCATTGCCAGCTCCGGACGGCCCTCGAGGAATGAGAGAAACGGCTCGACCAGCGTCGTCCCGAACGCGTCTTGGGGCGATGTGCTGCTTAGAAACTCTCGAACGAAGTAGCGGAAGTTCGACTTTCCAAGAGAGGCCTCGAGCTCGGGCAAGGCCTCCGACAGAACCGCGAGCGCTCCGAAGACCTGCTCGCGAAAGTACACGCCTTCGCGCCCGGAGGACCTCGCGCTCACGCGCTCCGAGAAGAAGCGGGCCTGCCATTCAGACAAGTGCGTTGGCGACACGTTCGGCCTCCTTGGGGGCGATGACGGGCAGAAGCTCTTGGAGCGACGGGCGGTGACGATCCCACTCGAGAATGACTGGCGCCGCTGGCGCTGCGTCATCCAGAAGCTTCATGCACGCGGCACTCGGCCGGCGACTGTGGTCGTCCACGGGCAACGGCACGTCCTCTTGGCCTGCCACATGCACCCAGGCGATCTCCGCGGTGAGCGCGTCGAGAAAGGCAGCCGGTGACTCCCCGAGCCATCGCTCGCACACGAGCAAATTGTTGAGGTCGAGGTGAATCGCGGTGCCGCAGCGCTGATGGATCTCGTTGAACATCTCCGCTGGGGGAATGTCCCCAGGCACGGGAAGGTATTGAGAGACGTTCTCGAGCGCTATCGTTCGCCCTAGGAACACCTGGACTTCGTCCAGGCGATCGACCAGGTGCCCCAGCGTCTCCTCGGTCCTTGGAAGCGGAAGCAAGGAAAGCGACCAGTTACCGCCCATGCTTCGCCAGCTCAGGTGATCGGAAATCCCAGCGACTTCGAAACGATCCGCAAAGGCGCGCACCTGCTCGAAGTAGTGTCGGTCGAGCGGATCGCAGGACCCGATGTTCATGCTGAGGCAATGCAAGAGCAAAGGGTACCTGTCTCCGAGCCGCTCTAGCTGCTCGAGCGCCGAATCCGACGCAAACAGCCATTGCTCGAAGATGACCTCGAGCGCCGGAAGGGACGGATGTGTCACCAGAAGCGGTTCGACCCACTCACGGCGAACGCTGATGCCCATGCGGGCCGTCATGCCTGGGCCTACTCGACCTTCTTGGTCTTGAATACGCGGCCATTCTTGATCTTCTCGCATACGCCGGCGGGGACGTAGACCCATTCGTTGGGGTCATTGTCGCGCTTCGCGTGGCCGGCGCAACTGTGGTCATTTGCGCCGCAGTCGTTTTTTCCCTTGGCGGCGATACCCGCGCACTTTTCTATCGTCGAACCTTTGGCCGCCCACTTGGGGGCCGCGGCCGAAACCGTGGCCGCCAGCAGAACAGCGCCAGAAAATCCGAGTAAACCTAGGGTCTTGTTGTCCATACGATGCTCCTTCTTGGGGGAAGTGTGATGGTGTACATACTTGAAACGCGGGGATTCGTTAGCCAAAAATCCCGCTTCACCAGCTTCACACAAGGACCCGATTGAGATGGAAGACTCGCCGCTGATCGACGACGTGCTCGACCGCTATCGCGACGCGTTGGGCCCCCGCTACCCACGGTATCGCGGTCACGTCTATCGGATGTACCACTACACGCGGCATCTCATCGTCCGGAGCGGCGGCGATCCAGCGAAGGACGACACCGCGATCGCTCTGGCCGCAGCGTTTCACGATCTCCGGTTCGTCACCGATCAAACCCTCGACTATCTCCCACCAAGCATCGATGCAGCCGCCGAGCAGCTCGAAACACTCGGCTTCTCAGCCTTGACGCCAGCGGTCAGCCGAATGATTGGCTTCCACCACAAGCTGACGCCCTATCGCAACGAGGACGCGAATCTAGTCGAGCCCTTTCGGCGCGCCGACCTCGTCGACCTCTTTGCCGTTCCCGGCTTCGGCGTGCCTTTCGCACTGCGCCGGGAGGCCCAGTCCGCGTACCCGAAGTGCGGTTTTCGAGGCTTCGTATGTCGAACCCTGCTGCTCGGGGCGCTCAAGCAACCCTGGCGACCACTGCCGATGCTGCGCTGGTAGCCCACTGCATGCCTGCAGTAGGGCCTGCATCGCGTTCACCCGTGCGTGGCCGTATGCAACTTGCATCAGCGAGTGCAAGTGACCGAGAGCCTTCGCGTCGCGCCGAGTGACAGCGGCGCGTCGTAATTGTCCCCTGAGGAATCGGACACGCGCTTCGTTTAGATCGCGCTCAAGGCCGCTCGGGCATCCTGGACGTAGCTGTCGTAGGGCTCAGCTGCATCGAAGGCGGTGACGGCGGCATCGAGCGACTCCATCGCGGCGGCGGCGGCCGTCGCAACGTCGTCGAGCCCCGAGTCTAGAGCGACGTTCTGCGTAGCGAGCAGCTGAGCGATCGCCCGCCGCAGGTAGTCGCGCTCGCTGATGCTGCTTGCCGCGTCTGACTCGGAACGGTCGAGAAGATCCAAGGCCTGCTCCATGCCAGCCGCCGCTTGCTCGGCTTCCGGAAGCGACTCGCTCGCCGCGGGAACATAGCGGGTTACCCCATTCAGCGTGCCCTGGTACACCATGCCATCCGGGCCGACCGTCGTCGCCGCGTAAAACGAATTCTCACAGGAATCCGGGACGGCTTCGAGCACGTCGGCAACCCCGGGAAGGATCGAGAGGATCATCGTGTGCTCGGGGAGGCAGGTTCCCGGGCCCGCCTCGACCCAGATGCGCGACTCGCCAGTCTCGAAGTCGAGGCCTTCGAGGCCCCACTGGCCATCGCGCAGACCCGCGCCGTAAACGAGCCCAGACGCCACACTGATACTTGGGATCCCGTTGGGTACGCTGATCTCCGAGTTGGCCCAGACGGTGGCGCAGGTGCGGGTCTCCGGATCCCAGTCGATGCGCTCGAGGCCAAAGGGAGCTTTCTCAGGAATGCCGCCTTCGAGCGCCGACACCGCGTTCTGCGCGATCGCGCCAAGTGCCAACATCAACGGAGGATTGATCGTCGGATTGCTGAGCAAGTCGTTCACGACGACCGCCGAGTAACCTCGGACAGCGACGGACTGTTCGGAGATCGCTTCCGTGGCGCCGGTTCCGAAGTCGATCGGAATCTCGCAAGCGATGCGAGGGTCCTTCCCAGGCGCGATGGGTTCCCAGTCTGCCGGCACCTCGTCCCTCCAGAAGAGGACGAGGTTCATCAGCCCAAGGCCGTCGGTGATCACCACGAAGCGATCGTCGTCCGAGGCGGTGCCCATCAGGCTAGGGGTGGACCCGGAGCCCGGACCCAAACGAATCGGGCTCGGAGCGTCTTCGGCGGTCTGGTACCCGGCACGCCAGCCAAGGCTCAGCGTGCTGCCGTCCCAATCGAAGCGGTACATGGCCGCGCTAGTGAGCACGTAAATCCCGCCGCTTTCGTCGACCGCGACGCTGTTGGAGACGATTTCGAGGTCGGCCTCGTCCGCCGTCGCGCAGTCTTGATTCGTCGAGATGACCGGAACCTCACCGAGCTCGTTGGGATCGGCATCGGAGGGAATCACGAACAGGTTGCCAAGCTCGGTCGCGAACGCGAGGTGCCCATCGTAGGTCAGGGACATGCCCGCGATTACATCGTTCTCGTTACAAAAGACTTCGTCCGGCATGAAGATACGTTTCTTCAGCTCGATTGGAGACGAACGATCGCCATCGACGCTATCGCCAAAGAATGAAACGAATCGGGTGCGACCCACGATGAAACGGTTCTCGGAATCGATCGCCGTATAGGCACCGCTCAAGCCGAGCGTAAAGGTCGGAGGGTCGTCCTCTCGGTCACCGGGGACGTACCAGTCGACGATCTCGAAGGTCTCGTGATCGAGTTTGACGATCGCTGCGTCGGCGCCGGTGACGCTGGACCATGCGGCTCGGCCGCCATCTTCATAAGGCGAGCTGAACGAGACGATGACTGGAATGCCGGCGCCCGGGAGCTCCAGATGCGCGCTCTCGGTGTTGGCGCTGTCGCTTGGGCCAGGGAATGGAGAAGAGCCCTGCGCATAGCTCGCTCTGTGCGAGCCGGACCAAATGGCGTCCCCGAAAGCCGTGCTGCAAAGTGGCTCGTTGGGCCCGAGCGGCGTGGTGCAGAGATTCGACAGGTCGGTCGTCGGGCTGTACCCGTTGCTCGTCGAGGAGCTCGAGCTGCAGCCGAGGGCCGCGGCAAGAATCAAAAGCAAAGGAAGCGGGGGTTTAGGCATAATCCCCGCCTCTTAGCAGGAGATGCGCGGGAGCGAAACCGCGTTATGATCGGGCCATGTCGGCCATCGATGACCTGGGCAAAGCGCGGTACGTAAACCTCGAGACCTTCCGAAAGAACGGAACGGGCGTGCAAACGCCGGTCTGGGTGGGCCGGGACGGAAACGAGCTCGTGATTTTCACGAACGGCGACTCGTACAAGGTGAAGCGATTGCGGCGAAACCCGAAAATCCGCATCGCGGCGTGCAATGTCCGCGGCGGGCTCAAAGGCCCTTGGCACGAAGGCGCCGCGCGACTGGTCGACGAAGAGGCCGACAAGCAGGCGGGTCTCCGGGCGCTTCGCAAGAAGTACGGCTGGCAAATGGTGATGGCCGATTGGGGTGGACGCCTCCGCGGCTCGAAGAAGGACTGGGCCTTCATTGCGGTGCGCTTGGGCGCCGGTGAATAGGATCTGCGCCACCGAGGTCTGAGGAGTCATGCGACTATTCCTGCTGCTTCTACTCGCTTCTGGAATTCCTGCGTTCGCGTTCGCGCAGGATGCCACCGAAGGTGACGACGTTCGCTCGGCAGACGAGATCCCCGAAGACATGCCGGCTCCGCCCGAAGACGCGCCACCTGCCGAAGCGCCGGCCGTCGACGGAACCGATGATCGGCCTCCGCATCCGGAGACGCCCGAATCGCTCGAAGAAGAGCAACCATCCGCGGAGCTCCTCGCGAAGACTTCGTACCAGTGGCTGCCCGGGCATTGGACATGGACGGGAGAGCAGTTCGAATGGAAGAGCGGTGAGTGGATCTACAAGGTCAAAGACATGATCTTGGTGCCGCCGCGCTGGGACTGGGACGGCAAGCAGTGGGTGTTTCACAATGCAGGTTGGGCGAAGTCCGGGACGAAAAAAGTCGTCTACCGGCCGACGCCCGCTCCAGGAGGTCCCGACGTGGCAGCCAGCGCCGAGCAAGCTCCGGCCGCCACCGCCGAGCAACCCGCTCCGCAAAAGTCGACGACCACAGTGTACGTATGGACCGGCGTCTACGTTGCGCCGCTGGTGCTCTTTCCAATCTGGCACCCTTGGTACCACTATCACTGGTATCACAGGTACCCGGCGTACCGGCGCCCGCCCGCGTATCGGAGCGCGCGTTATCGCTACTCGACCACGCATCGGCGCGCGCACTATCGTCACCAGAGCCGGCCTCCGAGTCATGGTGGAAGGCCGCCGAGCAGTAGGCCGT
>JBARTN010000297.1:0-2281 GCA_049645265.1 Polyangiales bacterium | reverse complement strand
GAGGCTGCGCGTGCACGGCGGACGCCATACCCGCCCATGCCACACAACCGACGAGCATCGCCCCCCAACTTCCAATTGTGAGGTAGCTTACATTGCTCCGAAGGTGCCTCATGGCTCCTAACACCTCGGCTCGAAGAGCCACCCTATGAACTCGGAGCCCCATCGCAACGGCCGCAACTCGTGACACTCGATCGGAGGCGGGGCAATCGCACCGAGTCTCACAAACGGCAGAGACGCGGTATCCAAGGAAATCCGGGCTTGGTGCACGACCCCGCGGCCATCATGGACGCACAGGACGGTCTCCGCGCGCGTCCGCGTCATCACCGCGATCTCCCCCGTTCCAAGAATGCGGACCGCCACGATCA
Source organism: Polyangiales bacterium (assembly GCA_049645265.1). GTDB lineage: Bacteria > Myxococcota_A > Polyangia > Polyangiales > Houyiibacteriaceae > SG8-38. The sequence goes on along the minus strand of JBARTN010000297.1, from coordinate 1,916 downwards.
CGGCGTCGGGAGCCGGGTGCCGCGCGACGCACGCTTCGGCGGGCTCCAAGATCGAACCGAGCTGGTCGGCCCAGGCGCCCAGATCGGGCTCCTCGTAACGCACCTCCTCAGCGACACGGCGGTGCGCACACCCCATCAGCGACAAGAGCAGTACGACGACAACGCGGGTTCGCAGGTTAGCCATTGATCGCCTCCACCACCGACCACCCCATCAACGCCCCCCAACTCTGAAGCGTCACCTCGCGTACCCGGTTGAGGTTCGTGCCGCGTGCAAACCAAAGGTTCGCGGGGGCAAGGACCACGTCCGGATCTTCGAGCGCCGTCTGAAACGCCGGCCACGACACGAACTGCTCGAAACAGACGAGCATCGCGGCCCGCCGCCGATCGATCTGGGCCACGCTCGAGCGCCATAGATCGCTTCGCACATGCGCCGACCGCCAGGGCGCCCACATGCCAATCGGCGCGGGCCACCGCTGCGACCAAAACCGCGGTTCCCCCTGCCCCACGATGGCCAGCCCATTGCGACGCTTACCCCCACGCGTTTCGATCGCTCCGACGAGCAGAACTTGATCGGACTCGGTCGCTTCACTCAGAAAGAGTGCCTCGGTGCTCGGCGTCCAATGCCCCCCAAGCCCCTCGGGCAAGAGCACCACCTCGGCGCGCAGGTGCGCAGCCGCTTGGGCGACCGAGATCGCGCGCTCGTAGCGTGCCCCGACGTCGCCCTCAAAAAGCATTCCATCGCGTGTCGAGAGACCGGCCCAGTCTGAATCGCGACCCGGCGCGTCGCGACCACAGGCCACCGTCGAGACGAGGAGGCAAAGCGCGACCCACAGAGGCCAGCTTCGTGCGCCAGGCGCGAACGCGCCCAGTGTGACCAACCCGAATCCAACGAAACCAAGCCCGGGGAAAGCCGCCACACCCGCCACCCAAGGATTGCACCAGCTCAAGAGCCCGAGTGGCGGCACCATCAAGATCAAGCCGAGCGCAACGCCTCGTGACAAACGAGACGTAGCACTCCCGCAAAATCGCTTCGACCAAAGGAGACCCCAGGGAAGCGTCTGCAACGCTGCGGCCCCGATCCAAACGAGAATGGCCTTACCCGAGTAGTCGGTGTCCGCACCAAAGAAGACCGAGGACGCGGGCATCCAGCCGAAGCTCGGCGCCGCGTAGTACGCCGCGGCGACCCCGAACGCTTCGAGTCGCGAGCGGCTCAGACGCCAGAGCACGAGGACGAGCGCGGCGAGGGGAAGGCACTCGAGCCGCCCACTCCACCCGACGACGCCCGTGACCGCGGCGCCGAGCCACAAAAACACTCTCATCGGGTCCATAGCGCCTCCGCGCGACAGGCCACCGCATCGAGGGACACGCCGCCGAAGTAGCGCGAGTCGATGCCGCGAAGATGGTCACTGCTCAGCCAGAGCTCGCCCTGTGGCAAACGATACGGAAACGAAAGCTGGGGCAGCGGTTCGCCTCGGGCCGTTGCCGATCGAAACGAAGCGACCCGGTTCGAGGCTCGCCCGCCCACGCGCAGCGTCTCGCCCCAGTCTTCGACGACCTCACCGCCGAGACCCGAGACTTCTTTGAGGAGCAAGTCCCGAGGGTTTCCTGTGAAGGTGAGGTATCCGCGCTCGCGAAAGAAACGAAGCTTGGCGTTTGAGCGCGCGGCGGCGTTGGTATCGACCGCGACGAGATCTCCGAGGCCGACCTCTTCACCGACCCCTTCGCCGCAGGGCCCGAGCCGATAGAGCCCGACCGGCATCGAGGTGGCGAGATTGACGCGAAGTCCAAGGGCTTCCGATAACAAGAGCCCGCCCAGGAGCCCCACGAACCCGATTCCGATCGCAACGGGCAATCGCATCTCAGTTCGACTCCTGAGCGCCGAGAAGCGCGGCCGCCATCGCTTGATCGTCTCGAGA
>JBARTN010000296.1:0-25665 GCA_049645265.1 Polyangiales bacterium | reverse complement strand
CTCGACGATAACGCTAGATTCCGCCGAGCTTGAAATACGGGGCGTAGCGCAGCTTGGTAGCGCGCACGGTTCGGGACCGTGAGGTCGGAGGTTCGAATCCTCTCGCCCCGACTAGAATTGAACACTGCAATTACAATTTCGGCGGAGGCAGGATGGCAAAGGCGTTACCACCGGTAAGAGTGCTCGTCGTCGATGATGACCAGGCGATCTTGGAGTTCATGGAGACCTTCCTGACCAAGGACGGCTTCGAGGTCACGACCCTTGCCAATCCCAAAGATGCGCCGGACAAAGTCAAAGATGGCGGGTTCCACCTCGTGGTGCTCGACCTGATGATGCCCGGCCTCGGCGGCGTTGAAGTCCTCGAGCAGATCCGCAGGGTCGACAGCGATGTGGCGGTGGTGATCTTCACCGGCTATCCGTCTCTCGACACCGCCGTCCAGTCGATGAAGCTCGACGCGGTTGACTACCTCAAAAAGCCGTTCAACCCCGACGAGTTCCGCGAGGTTCTCGATCGCGTCATGCGCAAAAAGGGGCTCCTTCGTACACCCGAAGAAAACCTTCACCGTGTGATCGGCGAGACCATTCGAGGGCTCCGCAAGGATCGCGGGTTGACCTTGAAGCAGATGGCCCGCCGTACCGGGCTCAGCGTGTCACTCCTTTCGCAAATCGAGCGCGCCGAGTCGAGCGCGTCGATCAGCTCGCTCTACAAAATCGCGACCGCGCTCGACGTGCGGATTCAAGATCTTTTCGGCGACTACTAGTCGCCGCTCGCTACTCCGAGCTGGCGGAACGCTCGAGCACGGCGACGAGATGTGCCCGGAGTTGCGGCTCGTCGATGACCTCGAGCGCGCGGCGGCCCCTCTTTTGGGCAACCTCGACCTGATCGTCCGCCGCGAGCAGCTCGACCAGGCGCACTCTTGCATAGAGGTCATCGGGGGCCGCAACGGTCCATCGATCGAGAACTGCGATCGCCGCGCGACGATTGCCCCGTGAAGCGAGCCTTTCTGCCGAAACGCGCGCGCGGAGCCGAGCCTCGTCCAGTGACGTCACCTTGACCGCCGCGTAGTAAGCCGCCGCCTCCTCGAAATGCCCGGCCCGCTCGAAGAGTGCCGCAAGCGCAGCCCGCTCTAGGTCTCGTTTCGGATCGAACAGACGAAGGCCCGCCCGCAGCGCTCCTTCTTCGAGATAGATTTCCGCCAGAGTTTCTCGAATGGCCAGCGAGTAGTTCGGCGCCTGGCTCAACGCTTCGGCGGCGGCACCACGTCGGCCCTGCGCCGTCGAGCACTCCGCGAACGCCAGTCGTGCCGCTTCGAAGCTCGCCGTGCCGAACGGGACCTCCGCGAGGACGGCAGCCGCTTCGACGTAGTTTCCGTCGATGAGGAGCGCACGCCCCTTGGCGTACTCAACCTTGGGAGAGGGCTCTGCGAATTCCAACAAATCGAGTGCCCGGTCGACTTTGCCTATCTCCAAGAGCAGATCGACGTGCTCGGACAAGCCTCCCAGGCGTTGGCTGTCAGCGCCTACCAAGAACGACGCGACTTCTGCTCGGCCGCCGCTTTTCATGAGAGCTTGCAGCCACAGTGCGACGTTTTCGGGAGTGTCCAACGCTGCCGAGAGCGCTCGGGCCGCCAGTGCGGGCTGGCCGTTTTCGAGCGCAAACTTCCCAGCCTCCCGGGCGCGAGCTGCTGGCGTCGAATGCGGATCGAGAGCAAGGGCACGCCCCAAGGTTTCCGCGTCGCCGCTGCGCCGTGCCAGGTCGAGCAGTACGCTCCGGGCGCGCTCCGAACGCGCGTAGAGCGAGGAGCCCAGGTACTCGAGCAAGATCGCGCTCGCCCTCTCTGGATGCCCGGACACGATCAGTGCCTCCGCCAGTGCAATGACCGGCGCATCCCAACCCGGTGCCGTCTCCCGGGCCCGGGCGAACGCCGCAATCGCGTCTCGCTCCTCGCCCCTGTGTTGCGCGATGCGACCCTGGGCGAGCGCGACCCACGGCGAACCCGGATAAGCGCGACGTGCCAAAGTCAATGTGCGATCGGCGCGGCGCGACTCGCCGCTGAGCTCGTACTCCTCGGCCAAGCGGGTCATGAGGAGCGCGTCGTCCGCCGGCGCCGCGGTCGCGTTCTCGAATGCCATTGCCGCTTCACCGTGGCGGCCCTGGCTTGCCGATGCCTCGCCCTCGATAAACCACTCGTAGGCGTACGCAGAGACGAATGGGCCGTGCTCCAACTCGCCATCCACGACGCGTGGAACGGTACGCAGTGCTGGGGCCGTGCATGCAGCGACCCCCAGCAGAAATATGGAAGCCAAACGACTCACCTCGGAATCATAGTCGACAGGGTCATTCGAAGCCCGATCGCCCGCTGGGTGTGGGGTTTGACTTCGCCGCGCCGCACCCCTACACCTCCGCGCAGCGCGAGCCTGCAGTTGTACTGATTCCGCGCTTGAACTCAGGGAGAAGACGATGGGTCCGATTTGGATGACGTTGCTGTTGGGAAGCACGCTCGGATTTTTCTCATGGTCCGCGTTTCGGCGGCTGAGGCAGGTCAAGGTCGGGGTGCCCGACCCTCGGTTTGGCTGGGGCTCGGAGCAAATTGCCGACCGGACCAAGACACTGCTGATCTACGCCTTTGGGCAGAAAAGAATGCCCAACTACACCATGGCGGGTTTCGCCCACGTCGGGATCTTCATCGCCTTCCAGGTGCTCTTGCTCAACAGCCTCATGCTCTGGGGCCGCGGCTTCGACCCTGGGTTCGACTTCTGGGGCCTTTTGAGCACCGACCACCTCTTCGGAAAGCTCTACTCCATCGTCAAGGAGCTTTCAGCGTTCGCCGCGATCGTCGGCTCGGTTCTCTTTCTCTACCTCCGCTGGGTGAAGCGCGGTCTGGACAGCGGTGACCCGAAAGCCGTCAAGGACAAGCCTCGCATGACGCTCGGCCACCACGCAAACCGCTACGTTTTCACCGAGCCCATCCTGATCCTCTTCATCATCATCACGATGATGGCCGCGGACTTCCTCTACGTCGGTGCCTCCCTGGTGATCGATTCGCGTGCGTACGGAGAGGCGATTCACGCCGGCTGGTGGGAGCCGTTCGGCGGGATCGTCGCGCAGCTTCTCTCGAGCGTCGACAACGACAGCTTGGTGCGCACCGTCCAGCACACTGGCTTCTGGTGGCACTCCGCGTTCGTTCTAATCTTTCTGAACATCCTTCCGTACTCGAAGCACTTCCACGTGCTTACCGTCATTCCGAACGTGTTCGCCTACGAGCGGAGGCCCAATGCCCTTCCCAAGGTCGAAGACCTCGAAGGCAAAGTAGAGCGGGAAGAGTCGCTCGGTATCAACCGCCTCAGCGACCTCACGTACAAGCACATCATGGACCTGTACACCTGCACCGAATGCGGGCGGTGCAGCGACAACTGCCCGGCATACATCACAGGCAAAAAGCTCTCGCCCAAACACCTCACGCTGGCGATTCGAGATCATCTCTATGCCACGGAAAAAGCCATGTTTGGCAAGGACGCTCTGGTCGAAGAACCGGGCGATGCGCCGGCAGCGGATCCCAAGCCGAGCGCCGCGGAGGAGCCGATTCACACCTTCCCAGCTGCGCCGGAGGGAGCCTACTTCGTGGGCGGAACAGTCGTCGACCTGGTTCCCAACATCCTCCACCCGGATGTGATTTGGGGCTGCACCTCCTGTCGCGCCTGCGAAGAGCAGTGTCCCGTCATGATTTCCTACGTCGACAAGATCATCGGCATGCGACGCGAGGAAGTCATGATGAAGAACGAATTCCCTGGCGAGCTTCAGGGCGCGTTCAACGGTATCGAGACCAATGGCAACCCGTGGAACCTTTCCTCGATGGATCGGGCTGACTGGGCCGACGGCCTCGACATCCCACTTCTGAGTGATAAGCCCGACGCCGAGGTCCTCTACTGGGTCGGCTGCGCGGCCAGCTACGACGACCGCGCCAAAAAGGTGGCGCGGGCCGTATCCAAGCTCTTGAAGAAGGCACGCATCGACTTTGCGATTCTCGGCACCGAGGAGACCTGCACCGGCGACCCCGCGCGTCGCGCCGGCAACGAATACCTCTTTCAGATGCTAGCCGAACAGAACATCGAAACCCTCAACGGTTACGAAACTTCGAAGAAGACCATCATCACCGCCTGTCCCCACTGCTTCAACACACTGGCCAACGAGTACAGCGATTTCGGCGGATCTTACGACGTGGTGCACCACAGCGACTTCCTCAACGGTTTGCTCGTAGCCGGCAAGCTCATTCCGTCGAAGGCCGTGAAGGGCAAGGTCGTCTACCACGACAGCTGCTACCTCGGCCGCTACAACCAGGTTTACGATTCACCGCGTCAGATTCTAGAGTCGATCGAAGGCCTGGAGCTGACCGAGGTCCCATACTGGAACCGCAAGAAGGGCCTTTGCTGCGGTGCCGGCGGCGCGCAGATGTTCATGGAAGAGCAGGGCGAAGAGCGCGTGAACAACAAGCGCACACTGCAACTGCTTGACACGGGTGCGACGACAGTCGCAAGCGCGTGTCCATTCTGCATGACCATGCTGACGGACGGTATCAAGGACGAGGAAAAGGCCGATGAGATCGCCCAGCGCGACATTGCCGAAATTCTCGCCGACGCGATCGAGCTGAACGAGATCGAGCAGACACCGGTGGCCGCCGAGTAGGTTGCTTGGCGGCGCCCGTTGCAGCGGTTGACACCAGCGGTCCCTCCATAGATCCTCGCGTCGCATGACCGCGCGTGACTATCTACATGCTGCGTTTCACGACCCGCGAGCTCATGTGTATCGCGTGGTCGAGTCGACCGTTTGGATTCTGATCGTCGTGTCGATCGTGGTGCTCGTCGCCGAGCCTTTTTTCCCTGATGGCTCAACGGGCGATCAGATCCTTCGGCGGATCGACCGTGTTGTTCTCTGGCTGTTTGCCATCGAGGTGAGCACGAGGATCCTGACGTATCGCCCGCCGGTGCTCGAGGTGTTCAAGCAGCCGCCTCTGGGAAGGCTTCGCACCGAGATTTTCGATCGGATTCGATTTGCGCTGACGCCAATGATGTTGATCGACATCGTCACGGTCCTCGCCTTGGTTCCCGCGCTTCGCGGTCTGCGCGCCTTGCGTCTCTTGCGGCTCCTGCGCACCCAAAAGTTCTTCCGCTATGCGAATCCCTTCCGCGGATTGATGCACGCCTTCGAAGAGGACCGTCTCCTTTTCACCTTTGCGTTTTCCGTCCTTGGCGTGGAAACGATTCTTGGCGGAATCAGCCTCTTTCTCGTGGAACGCTTTTCGAACCCCGAGATCCGAACCGTCGGCGACGGGCTATGGTGGGCCTTGGTGACGATCACAACGGTAGGTTTCGGCGACATCACGCCTGCGACTACCCTGGGCCGATTAATCGGCGGCGTGATGATGGTCGGCGGCCTGTTCACCTTGGCTCTTTTCGCGGGCGTCATTGGCCACAGCCTGTTACACGCGGTCCTGAGCATCCGAGAGGAGCAGTTTCGAATGAGCGGTTATGTCAATCACATCGTGGTCTGTGGCTACGAGATGGGCAGCGGAATGCTGCTCGACGTGCTCAGTGAGGAGATCGATTTCGAGGAGCAGCGCATCGTGCTTTTTGGTCCCTATGAGCGCCCACGCCAGCTCGCCCCGGAGTTCATGTGGGTCCAGGGCGACCCCACCAAAGAGAGTGAGCTCGACAAAGCGCGCATTGGGTATTCCTCGACGGTCATCGTGACCGGTTCGCGACGTGTGAAGCCACAGCAGGCGGACGCGACGACGATCCTCACAGTGTTCACGATTCGCTCCGCATTGACCAAGAGCCTGGCGACCCCGAAGCGCAAGAGCCCGGTGCGGATCATTGCCGAGGTTCTGGACTCCGAGAATGTCCAGCATGCGCGAACGGCCGGAAGCGATGAGGTCGTCGAGACGCGTCGAGTGGGATACTCGCTGCTGGCGCACACGGTCGTCTATCCCGGTGTGGCCGACGCGACCAGCCGCATGGTCTTTGCCGGGAATCAGAATCTCTACGTGGGCCCGCTGCCGGAGGACATGTTGGCCCCAGCGACCTTCGATGAGGTGAGTCGGCAGGTCCGTGCCTCGACCGGCTGTCTGGTGATCGGTGTCCGGAACCCCGATTCAGGCAAGGAGGAGATCAACCCCGGCGGCGACCTCATGGTCATGCCAGGAATGGAGATTCTCTACCTGTCCTCCAAGCCCCGTCTGGCAAGCGCTTGACCATCTGCGCGAGACGGGAGCCGCTGCTGGTGCGTGCCGGCGCGCGGTTCGACTGCGTGGGAGACGGCCTTTGCTGCAGCGACATCCACGCAGTCGGCGCGCTGAGCGACGAAGACTGCCAGATGCTTGCGATGATCTCCGAGGACGCGATCGATCGGCACGAAGGGGAGGACGCGGCGGTTCTCATGATGCGGAGCGATACGGGGCGCTGCGTGTTCTGGAGCGAGCAGGGATGCGCGATTCACGCCCAGATCGGCCCCGAAATGAAGCCGACGCCGTGCATCCAGTTTCCCTACGCCCTGACGGCAACACCCTCGGGCGGACGGATCTCGACGCAGCACCGCTGCACCTGCCGCACCTTAGGGCCGTTGCCGCCGGTTCGTGCGGAAGAGGCAAGGTCCTGTTTGGTCGCTTCGAATGGAGAGCTGAAACCCGAGCATGTGGTCTTGGACGAGGTCTTTTGGTCGTCGAACGAGTCGCTTAGCTTTGATCAATACGCGGCGCGCGAGACAGAGCTGATCGGGGCCCTGCTCGAAGGAACGAACCTGATGACTGTGCTCGATGCGCAGCCGTTCCCAGCGCTCCGGGGCATGAGCTGGTCGGAAGTCGCCGACGAGATGCTCGACTTTCGCGGCCCCACGCGAGCGGCCCATGCGACGCGATGGTTCGGCGACGCGATTGCCTTCTTGGTCGATCGTCGAGAACGCACCGAGCACGGGCGTCCCTGGGCAGACTCGTTCGAGCGAGCCGGCGAGCGCGTCGTCGATCCGGTCTCGCCCAACAAAGTCTTCGGCGACTGGATCGCGGACGACATCTGGTCGATGCGCTGGACACGGTTCGGCAGCCTGGCCCGAGCCCGGAGCGAGCTCGCCACCCGGCTTGCGATCGCACGACGCATCGCCGGCTGGCTCGACATCAGCACGCCGAAGCAAGACAACATCTCGGCCGCAGAGGCGGTGATGATCGTCGATCTGATTGGAACGACGGATCCCTGGGAAAAGGCTCAAGAGGCGATCCCCGAGCCGTAGCGATCGGAATCGAGATCGGCTTAAGGAGCCAGTGTCAGCGTCAGTGTCAGCGTCAGTGCCGGTGTCAGTGCCAGTGCCAGCGTCAGTGCCAGCGATACGTGCTCTTGTGATGTGACTTGGTCATCGTGATCTCCTTTTTTGCGTGTGAGTGGGGGCGGGCTTCGCCCTTTCGGGGAACCCCACTCACACGCAAAAAAGGAGATCACTCATGGGACTCATCATTCAACAACGGGCGCTTCAGGCGGCAGGAGGCTTGCGGCAGGTGCTTCCGGTGGTTCGGAAGCGGGACAAGTCGCTCTTCGACCAAATCCACCGGGCGATGAACAGCGTCGTTCTCAACATCGCTGAGGCCGATGGAAACGACCCCGGAACCGCGAAAGCGCGGTTCGCCTCAGCGTGCGGCTCGGCCAAGGAAGTTCGTACCGGACTCCAGCTAGCTATTGCGTACGGCTACGTTCCAAGCGCGAAGGTTGCAGAGGTAGACATCGCGCTCGATGAAGTCTGCGCGATGTCTTGGAGGCTCTCGGGTCGCTAGGGCCGACGGCCCAAACACCACGTGATGGCACACACCTCGTCGAGCTTCCCGTCGAGGTGTGTTGCCGTGTGGGCTTCAATGTAGCCCCAGTCACTCGCGACGTTCAGCGCCGCCCGGACTTCCTTTGCGGAGCCGCAAGCGGTCGAGAATCGAGCTCGCGCATTGCCAGCATCGTTCCCACGCGCCTCCGCGATATTCAGGACCACGCTCTGCGCAGCCCGCTTCAGTTGATCGGCCAGCGACTTGTCCTGCTCGCGAATCGTGTGGAAAAGCGGAGCAAGCTCTCGCACCACGTTCCGTGCTCTGTCGTAAACATTCATTTTTTGCATCAGCGACTCCTTGGTTTGGGTTTTGGGCCTCACCCTGTGCGGCCCAAAACCCAAACCAAGGACAAGCGATCACAAAGTCTGGAAGCGCCAGTGTCAGCGCCAGTGTCAGTGTCAGCGCCAGTGTCAGTGTCAGCGCCAGTGTCAGTGTCAGCGCCAGTGTCAGCGCCAGTGTCAGTGCCAGTGCCAGTGCCAGCGTCAGTGCTCCGCGTTCATCCGGCGCAGCCGTCGCCTGGGATCCCCCGGCACTCCTCGAAGTCCGTAATGCAGCTCGCGCCGGTCAGGCAGTTGAGGCATAGGATACTGCAGGTGTTGGTCTGGCATTGGAACCGACACGGGATCAGCCCGCAGCTCTCCAAGTTGCCGTAGCAGTCGGCACAGTCCGTCGAGATGCCCGGGACGCGCGCGGCGACGCAGACATCGATGCACTGTCCGTACGCCACGCTGTCCCCGATGCTGGCCGCGCAAACGAATAGGCCACAATTGCGAGCGATATTGCGAAGGGTGTCGCTGGCGTTTTCGATCGCGTCGAGGTCGGCTCCGTTGTCGCACGCACCCTTGGGCGCGGCACCGCCGACGCCGCCTCCACCGCCTGCACCGCTGCCACCGCCCGCACCGCCCGCGGCCCCGGTTCCGCCGATGCTCCCGCTTGGAACCCTGTCGCCGCCGCCGCTAATCGTAGGTGGCGGGTCATCACCGCAGCCGAGCAGGCCGAGAGCGAAGATAAGAAACCATTTCATGGGGAAGAGATTGAGCACTAGCCGACAGACCGTCAACGAAAACGCCGCGCCGTCGTACCAATGCCGCGCATCGCCCTGGAATTTCGCGACTTGCGCTCAGAAACCCATGATCTTCGCGGTGGCGTAGCGCATGACTTCGGTCGCCCCGCCGCCGATGCGGAAGAGGCGGGCGTCTCGCCAGGCGCGGGCGACCCAAAGGTCTTCGAGATAGCCCATGCCGCCGTGGAACTGCAGGCACTGATCCATGATCTCCCCGGTCACATCGCCCACGTAGGCCTTCGACATCGATACGATCCGTGTCGTCTCCATCGAAAGCATGCCCTGATTCACGAACTTGTCCTCGTTGTACGCAGCGCAGGCGTTGTAGGTCAGCGCCTTGCCCGCCTCGTACTTCGTGTACAGGTCGACGAACTTCTGTTGCCAGTATTCCCGCTTGATCAAGGGTTTTCCGAATGCGACGCGCTCGCGGCCAAATTGCACCGAGCGATCGAGCGCCAACTTCGAGCCTTCGAGGCCGCTCACACATCCGACGAGACGCTCCGACTGGAAGTTCTGCATCAAATAGACGAAGCCCATGCCCTCCTGTCCTAGGAGGTAGCGCTTCGGAACGCGAACATCTTCGAAAAAGATCTCGGCCGTATCGCTCGACCAATTTCCCGCCTTCTCGAGCTTCTTCGACACGCTAAAGCCCTTCACGTCGGTCGGACAAACGATGATCGAGATGCCGCTGTGACCAGCGTCGGGGTCGGTCTTGACCATCAAGGTGATGAAGTCCGCCCGGGTGCCATTGGTGATGTAGGTCTTCGATCCGTTGATGACGTAGTCGTCGCCTACCGCTCGCGCAGTCGTTCGAAGTGCTGCGACGTCGGAGCCTGCACCGGGCTCGCTCACACCCAGCGCGGCGATCTTTTCGCCACGAATTGCCGGCGCCAAGAACTCGTCCTTCACTTCGCGGGAACCTAGGTCAGCGATGACCGGCGTTGCCATGTCGGCCTGAACCAGCAAGCCCATGGTCACACCGGCAGAGCCGCAGCGCGCGAGCTCTTCAGACTTCACCACGCTCATCCAGAAGTCGCCGCCACTTCCGCCGACGTCCTCCGGGTAGTGGGCGCCGAGGATTCCGAGCTCTCCGGCCCTCTTGAACACCGAATTGGGGAAGAACTTCTCCTTCTCCCAGCTGTCGACATTGGGCGCGAGCTCGTTCTCGACGAAGGTCCGAACCTGCTGGCGGAAAATTTGATGCTCTTCCTGAAAGGGCTGGAACGTAGACGGCATCGCTCCCTCGCGGCGAAAATGAATGAACGTTCATTTAGTAGCCGGAGCCCAGCGTTTTTGCAAGCCCGCAGGGTTCCCGGGGGCTTTCTACTGGTTCGGGGGCTCGATCGGCTCACTGCTGGGTTGGAGGACCACGGCGTCCATCCGCTCCGGGAAGGTCTCTGGCTCGAGCTCGGCCCGCAGATCGTTGATCGTCTTGGTGAGGGTCGCCTCGCGCTCGTCGCGCCAAATCTTCCTACGGATCACGGCGCTGGCCTGCTCGACGGTCTGGATCCTTTCGGGGCGGATGCCCGTGAGCTCGAGAATGCTCCAGTTCCCGTCCCCGAGGTCGAGCGGCTTGCTCAGCTCCCGAGTCTTCGTGAGCGCGAACGCAGCCTTTGCAAGCGTGGCGTCGATCCCCGGCCCATCGGGCTTGCCCACGAGAGCTGCGTTGGCGGTGAAGTACAGCAGGTCGCCTCCTCGGAGCTTGGTTTCGGTGTCGAGACTTCGCTCCTTCGCGAGGGCTCGAAACGCTGGCCCTTCACCGGATTCGAGTTGCCGGAGGATGTCTGAGGCTTCTTTCTCGCTCGCCACCAGGATGTGTCGCGCGCGGCGCATCTCCAGTCGTCGGAACTCCTCCGAATGCTCTTCGTAGTACTTGGCGACGACTTCGTCGGGCACGCTCTCGGGGGTCGTGGCCTCTTCGAACTCTTTTCGGACGTAGAGCTGGACGAGTGTCTGATCGAGAAACTGCCTGACGAGCGGGTCATTCGCATACCCGAGCTTCTCGGCGCCTTGATAGAACATCTCGTTTTTGACCTGCTCATCGGCGAACTCTTGGAGCACCGTCGGATCCGCGAATCGCGTGCGGGCGTGCAGCGAGCGCGCGTTGATCAAGTCTTCGAGCTCACCAACCGTGATCGTTTCGGTGCCGACTGTCGCAACGACTTTTGCGCGTCGAGCTTCGTCGGGGTTCGCGGGCGCGTCCTCGGCGAGTGCCCGCACTGTCGCGAGCGCCCCCAGAACCAGACAAACTAGGCAAATCTGACGCATCGGCCGGCAGCGTTTCACGAGCTCCACAGCCGGTCAAGGCCGGTGCTCGGCAAAAAATTCGGTGAGCTCGGCAGCGAGCATTTGCGGTTCGAACCAGTGAATCATGTGCCCCACATCGGGAATCTCTACGAAGCGATGCTGCTTGATTTTCGAAATGCGATCCTGTTCGTCCTGCAAGCGAAAGCCCCGCTCGCCGGCCACGACGAGGGTCGGGTTGGAGATGGCTTCAAGAAGCTTCTCGAACATCTCGACTTGGAAGGGCCGAGGCGCCCAGGTCTTGTGCAGCGGATCGAACGTCCATTGGAGCCCGCCTTCCACCTTCTTCGTGCTCTTTCTCGCTAGGAACAAGCCGAGCTCGTCACTGAGATCCGGGTTCTGAGCTCGCATGCGCTTTAGAGCGGCTCGCGTATCTGCCATGGGCTTGCTGCGCTTGTTGCGAACCTTGGCCACTCCATCGAGCCAGGCGCGCAATCGCGCGGCCGGGTCACGCGGCTCCATCTCCGGCGGCCCGATCCCCTCGATCAGTGTGAGCGAGCGTAATTGCTCCGGGCGGGCAGCTGCGTACATCACGCAGGCAGAGCCCCCCATCGAATGGCCTACGAGATGAACAGGTGGATCGCCGAGCTGTGGCAGCAGCTCGGCGAGATCGAGAGCGTAGTCGGGGAAGTGGTAGTACCCGCCCGTGCCGATCCAGTCGGTTTGGCCGTGACCTCGCCAATCAAAGGAAGCGACGCCGTGCCCCGCGTCGACCAACTCCCTCGCGAGCGCGTCGAAACTCCAACCGATGTCGAGAAAGCCGTGGCAAAGGACGACATCGACCGGACGCTCGCCCCAACGAATCACGTGATGCCGGAGCCCGTTGGCAGTGAGCGTTTCCTCGACGACCGCGGTCATCCGCGCGGCTCCTCGAATCTTCTTGGCGAAAGCGCCTCGCTCTCTCTCGAGCTCGGCTTGCCAGCCATCGCGTCGGCGATGAGCTCGGCGGTCAGCGGCGCAAGCAGGATCCCGTTGCGATAGTGTCCGCTTGCCAAGAACAAGCCCTCGATTCGGGTCTCCCCGACCAGAGGCAGCCCATCGGGCGTGCCCGGCCGAAAGCTCGACCAGTGCTCCTGGATCGCAGCGTCCCGCAGGCCCGGAGCAATTCGGGTGGCCTTGCGGATGACGTCGGCCATGCCGCCGAAGGAGATTCCGCGTTGAAATCCGACCCGCTCCGTCGTCGAGCCGCAGAGGACGCGACCGTCGGGCCGCGACACAACATAACCGCCGGCGCCGAAGACGATACGGCGGAAGATCGGCGGCCGTGTTTCAGTCGCGATCATCTGGCCGCGCACCGGAAAGATCGTTTCGGAATCGAAGGGCAGCCCAGGAATCATCGTCGTCCAGCTGCCCGCTGCGACGACTAGCCGATCGGCCTCGATCACTTCGTCGCCAAGATGGACGCCTCGCACGCGTCCACCCTCGACATTCACCGAACGGACGGTCGAGCCGCTACGGAACGTGACGCCATCATGCTCGGCACCTAGCGCGACCGCCGAGAGCAACTTCTTGGGCTCGACTTGGGCATCTTCGGGAATACACAGCGCCCCGACGGCGTCTGGGTTCGCGGCGGGCTCCTCTTGGATGAGCTCCTCGCCGCTCCATCGATCACAGCGAATCGCATGAAGCCGAAGGGTCGAGGCCTGCGCGTCGAGGCCTGCGAGCTCTTCCTCGTCGAAGGCGAGCTTGACGACCCCGCAACGCCGGAACCCAACGTCGACCCCGAACAACTCATCGAGCTCGTCTGCGAGCTCAGCGTGAAGCTCCCGACTCCGCCGACCGAGCTGAAGCGCCAAGGCGTCCTCGAATGACTCTACCGTGGGTCCGAGAATCCCGGCGGCCGCGGACGATGCCTCGGCTCCGGGAATGCTTCGCTCGAGCACCAGGACTCGGGCTCCATCTTTGGCAAGCCGATAGGCGACGCTGCACCCCATCAAACCGCCACCGACTACGATCACATCGGGACGCATCGGGCAAAGCTACTCGGTCCGCGTGTTGCGGCAAGCGCCTAGCCGAAGATGTCGCGATACGTGACGAGGATCATGACCCCGAGCAGAAAGACGATGCCCAAGGCATGGACGGCCATCTCGAAGCGCTCGTTGGCGCGCCGACGCGTGACCGCTTCGTAGCCGAGGAAGATCAACCGTCCTCCGTCGAGGGCCGGAAAGGGCAGCAGGTTGAACATGCCGAGCGCCACCGAGATGAACATCAAGATCCAAAGGAACGCGGGCAGCCCGGCCTGCGCCGCGTCGGCGACCATTTTGCCCATCATGACCGGTCCGCCAATGCCTTCGGTGCTGCGCCGCTCGACCATCTGGGCCAGGCCGCTCAGCTGGGCCACCGTCATCTGAAAAGGCAGCGCGATCGACAACTTTGCCGAGTCCCAGGCCCCGAGATTTTCGTAGAGAGGCATCATCTTGGCGCCCACGCCGATCTGTCCTCGTCCGCCGTGATCGGCAGGCGTAATCGTGATCGGCGGCAGTGTTTTACCATTACGTTCAACCATGTAGACCGTCGGCTGACCCGCGCGTGATGAAGTAGCTTCAATCAGCTCGGAGACGTTGCGGATCTCCGTACCATTGGCCACGACAATGAGGTCGCCATCTTGCAAGCCTGCCTGTGCGGCGGGCGAATCCGGGACCACATGGCCCACTTGCATCGGCTCCGCTGGCTGCATTGGCGGCAAGGTATTGGTGACGCCCAGCGCGAAGACGATCGCAGAAGCGGTGAGGTAGTTGGCGATCGGCCCTGCGGCGATGGTCGTCACCCGGGCAAAAAGGCTTTTGTTGGGGAACAGCTCGGGATCGTCGGGGTCGACGTCCTCGTTGGGATTCATTCCCGCAATCTGCACGTAGGCGAGGAACGGAATCACGGCGACTTGGAAGACCGTCGGGCTGCCTTTGGGTTGGTATCGAAACAGCGTTGGACCGAACCCGATGCTGTACCGCAGCACCCGCATCCCGAAGGCTCGTGCGGCCAGATAGTGGCCACCCTCGTGAATGATGATGAGCACCGACAGCGCGACGACTGTAATGAGGACCTTGAAAACAACGCTATCCACGCCCCCAGCATAACGCTCCGATCCGGCCCGTCGAGGCAGCGAGCCGGGCCGGCGGGGCGGCGAAGCGGGCCCGTGGGCATCTAGTCAGGCTGGATCCCTACAATCCGCCAGCGAATACCGTCTCAGAAAAAAAGTGGCTCACGAGGCAAATCACTATCGCAGTCTGAGGAGGTTTTGCGTACTATCCCGGCCACCTGGCGAACAGGGGTAGGTTGTGGCCGAACATCATCGAAACCTGAATTCTGCAGTTTCACGCGTGGCATGGGTCCTCACTTGTGCGCTCGCTTTCTCGGTCTTGTTCTCGATCCTGGCCCCTCCGCGGGCGGCCCAAGCGCAAGACGCCTTCAGCTGCATCGAGGAGCTCAGCGATGACGAGGTGCGCTACCGCATCCGCTACATCCAAGAAAAGATGGACGACGGGAAGCCTCATGCGACCCGCTGGCGCTACATCTGGATGGGCCTTTGGCTCGCCGGAGGCGGTGGCATGACCTACGCCGCCGTCCACGCTGCTCAAGACAACAACGACCCGGACAAGTTTGGATGGGCCTACCTCGCGGGCGGCGCGTACTTCTTCGGACTCATGCATGCGATCATCCCGGCGCCCGACGTCTGGGGCGCGAAACGAATCCGTAAAATGGACGAGAGCACCGAAGAAGCTCGGCGCGCCAAGCTTCAATACGCAACCGAAACGTTGAAGAAGGCTTCAGGGGCCCAGGAGCTGATGGGCGGCGCGCTCGGCGTGGCCGGCTCACTCATTTACGGCGTCGTCGGCGGCACCGTCAAGGCGACCCAATGGACGGGCGCGAGTCGGGGCCTCACGGCGGCTCTCTACGTGGCGCCGCCGGTCTTGATGGGGATCCAGACTGCAACCGCACCGCGCAGCTCGGTTGCCGCGTATGAGGCCTACCGCGGCATCGCTTGCTCCAGCAAGTACTACGAACGCAGCGTAGAGGGCGCGGACTTCGACTTCAGCGTTGCCCCCGGCGGCGCAAACCTCAAGATCACGTTCTGAGAAAGGCCCGGGTTAAGCGCCTCAGGTCTTCTTCTTCTTGCGAAGGCGCGCTCGGAGGCGAGCCGCATACCCTTCCTTGTTTTCCTGCTTCGTTCTCGACATCGCCAAGGCGTCCGCGGGAACATCATGGGTGACGGTGGTGCCGCTGGCGACGTATGCGCCTCGTGCGACCGTCACCGGCGCAATGAGCTGTGTATCGCTGCCGATGAAGACCCCATCTTCGAGCACCGTCGTGTGCTTTTGCTCGCCGTCGTAGTTGCAGAAGATCGTGCCGGCGCCGATGTTGACGCCTTCGCCGATTTCGCCGTTTCCGACGTAGGAAAGATGATTGACCTTCGAGCCCGCGCCAAGCGTGGTCTTTTTCGTCTCGGAGAAGTTTCCTACTTTGCTGCGCGGACCGAGCCTGGTGTCCGACCGCAAGTGGCTGAACGGGCCGACTTGGGCGCCTTCTCCGATGCTGGAGTCCGTCGCAACCGTGTACGGCAGCACGTTGGCATCTTTGTCGACGACGACATTGGTCAGGACGCAGCCGACGTCGATCTGAGCCCCGGCTCGCACCACGCAGCGGCCGCGTAGGTGTACGTTTGCGCCGAGTGACGCAGCCGGCTCGATTTCGCATTCGGCATCGACGTATAGGGCATCGAGGTTGGCGATTTGGACACCACTTCGCGCCAGCTCTTCCGCCATGCGCCGACGGCGCGTTGCCGAAGCGAGTGCCAGGTCCCGTTGATCATTGACGCCTGTGAGCTCCGTCATGTCACCTTCCAGATCTAGCACCTCGCCCTGCTTCGCGGCCAGCGCGACGACGTCGGTCAAGTAGAGTTGAGCTTGGGCGTTGTCCGGTGTCAGTTTTGCAATGGCTTCTCGTAAGAAGCCGGCGCCCATGGCGTAGAGCCCGGGATTCACCTCCTGGATGCGTCGCTCATCGGCAGAACAGTCGCGTTCTTCGACGATCCGCTGCACGTGGCCCAGGGCGTTCCGCACGATGCGGCCGTAGCCACTCGGATCGCTCAGCGTGGCGGTGACCAGGCCGAGGTCCGCCCCAGCTCGATCCGACCGCTCGACCAGATTCCGGAGCAGCGCAGCCGGGATCAAAGGGCAGTCGCCGTAGAGAACCAGTACGCGCCCTTCGAGCGCAGCGTCCGCTTCCATGGCGCAGCGGACGGCGTCCCCCGTGCCCCGTTGTTCGGGTTGGAGCACCATCTCCACGCGTTCACCAAATCGCGTCGCGATCACTCGCTCGACGTCGTCGCGACCGTGACCTAGGACTACGAGGCAGCGCGAGGCACCTGCGTCGAGGGCTGCTTGCACCACCCAGCACAGCAGGGCCCGCCCGGCAATCTCGTGCAAGACCTTGGGGCGCTTGCTCTTCATTCGAGACCCCTCGCCCGCTGCGAGGATGATTGCGCTCCAGCGCGCTGGTGAATCGGTCGGCATGATGGCGGCTCAGGTAGCCATGGTCAGGAACGAAGCCACTTTCGCAAGGGCGGCAAGGTCGTGCACATCTTCGTCGAAGGCGGGCACTTCCACAATATGGGTTTCCGAGCCGACCTGCTCGTTCAATCGTTTGACTTCCGCCCGGTCCGCCACTGCCCAGCTGCGCTCCAGTTTCAGGGCCTCGCTGAGCCGGGGATGAATGTCGGCCGCGTCGAGTGACTTGGGCAGCACCTCCCGTAGCTCCGCCACCTGCGCTTCGGCCGAAATGTCGGGCTCTGGGATCAGGGCATGGACCTGGTTGATGATGATCGCCTCGCGGTTCATGCCCGCATCCTGCAATTTTTCGCTGAAGAATCGGGCTTCTCCGATGGCCAGCGGGTCGGGGCTGGTCACCAGCACGAACGCGACCTCCGGGCTCCGAAGCGCATCGGAAACCTGCTCTGCGCGCTCCTTGAAGCCTCCAAACAGGTCGTTGATTCCGCTCACGAACTCCGCCACCTGCTCCAAGAACTCGATGCCGGTGATCTTGCCGATACCCCTGAGCAAGACCGTCGCGCCGCGGCCGACCAGACCAAATGCTTCCTTGCCCGCACCTTCGAAGACCTGGAGAAACCACCGCATCGCGGGCGAGTCGATCGCGTCGATCAGCCGCTCGGGCGCCGTGAGGAAATCCAGGGCGCTCGCCGTCGGCGGCGTGTCGAGCACGATCAGATCCCAGGTCGGATCCTTGCGCACCTCGTGGAGCTTCTCCATCGCCATGTACTCTTGGGTGCCGGCCAGCGAGCTCGCGACGTACTGGTAGATCTGGTTATTCAAGATTCGGTCGCGTGCTTCTGCGTCCGATGCGTGCCTCGCCACGAGGTCATCGAAGGTACGCTTCGTGTCGAGCATCATCGCCGAGAGTGACCCTTTGCACTGCAATCCATGGGCCTCGAAGAGCGAGGAGGGCACGTCCTGCTCGCTGGTCGTCATTTCGTCGAGGCCCAGGCTGTTGGCGAGGCGCCGCGCCGGGTCGATCGTGAGACAGAGGACTTTGCGGCCGTCCATCGCTGCCTGGACGGCCATGGCTGCCGCGGTCGTCGTCTTTCCGACTCCGCCGCTGCCGACAGTCACCACCACTCGGTGACTGCCGAGCACGTCCGCGAGACTCATTTCAGCGCGACTCTAGCAGTCTTGCCCAACGTGTCGATTTGGTGGAATTCGCCGGTTTACGCAGATTCTTGCCCCGGATGCCGTGGGATAATAGTCTACATACACCTACATCAATCGGGGAGTGTCCATGTACGAACGCCGCATACGTCGAAGTCAGGATCCATACAGCGCGCTGTGCCTTCAGCTCGAGAGCTCCCGCTTGAAGGGTGCGCTCGACGCGGTGGTCCTAGCGATGGACAACGGCCTGCTAGTCGCAGCGGCTGGGGAGCGCTCGATCTGCGAAGCACTCGGCGCCGTTGCACCGCTCCTGGGATCGCCGTCGTTCAATGGTCGACTACCGAGTGCGCTGGAGGGGCAGAGCGTCGAAGTGCACTCAATGTCGTTCGAAGGCGAAACGGTCTACGTGGCTACCGTAGGCCGCGGTGGTGGCGATGAATGGCTTCAGCAATCCGTCGGCGGCGTGCGCCGCATTCTCGGCTCGAGTTGGCAGGCCGATCCTCAGTTGCTGATCAACTGATTTCGCACAGCGGCCAGCCCCGCTTGCACGATCAAATCGTGGGCGCCCTGTGACAAAAGATGGTCGGCGACGTCTTGGCCCAGCCGATGCGCGAGCTGCATCGCGTCGGGGGAGCCGAGGTCGAGATAGGTGTCCGACATCGCCGAAAGCATCTGGTCGCCGTCGTACGAGGCTACCATCGCGTCGAGCTGGAGCCTGCCGTCGGACGCGCTTGCATGACCTGCAATCGACGAATGGCAGTTCCCTTCGAGCTTCTGGAGCATGGCGCGCTCCGCGGTAATCTGGATGCGTGCGGTCGGATCTTCGATCGCTTTGAGCTGCGCGTGAAGCGTTTCGTTGCTGAGCGCGCCTTCGATCGCCAGCGCTCCCTGACCGACGGCGGGGAGGCAAAGATCCGCTGGCAGGATCACATGGGGCGTTCGTGCGAGCACGCCGGTTCGCGCGAGGCCTGCCGCGGCCAAGACGATCGCATCGCATTGCCCTTCGTGAAGCTTACGGAGGCGTGTCTCGATGTTGCCCCGGAGCGGGACGAAGCTGAGGTCGGGGCGTTGTCGCTGTAGCTGCACGACGCGGCGGCGGGAGGTCGTGCCGACTTTCGCGCCGCGCTTCAACGAGGCCAAGTCGGTCCCGTCGACGGTGACCAGAACGTCCCGTGGATCTTCGCGGACAGGTACGCTCAGGATACCCATCCCTTCGGCTAGCGGGACGTCGCCCGGAACGTCTTTCAAGGAGTGCACCGCAAAATCCGCATCGCCACGGACGACCACCGCCTCGACCTCGCTCACGAACAGCCCCTTGCCGCCGACGTGCGCGAGTGGTCGATCTTGAATACGGTCGCCCTTGGTCTTGACGTGGACCTCTTCCAAGCTGAGCCGAGGAAAGTGACGCTGTAGTTGCGCACCGACCCAACGCGTTTGGACGAGCGCAAGATTGCTCCTGCGTGTTGCGATGCGTAGTTTCACTTCGATTCGCCTGTCGACCCCGTTGTTGCGGCCGTGGCCAGCTGCGTGACCGTGGCTTCCTTCGGTTCTTCCGTCGAGGCCTCTTTGGCCTCCGCTTCGTCTTCGGAGAGCGCGAACAGCCGCCGGACCGCGTCGATGAGGAGGGCGCCGTCCGGCTCGCCGGCGCCGGCTTTGAGCTGGGTCATGGGCTGGTGCAGCAGTTTGTTCACCAAAGAACGGCCCATGGCTTCCAGGACCGCGCGGTCGGACGAACTGGCGCTGTCGAGTCGCGGTACGGCCCGTTCGAGCTCTTCGGCTGCGATCTGCCCAAACCGCTTGCGAAGCGCGACGATGGTCGGGGCGAGCTCGAGCGACCGACGCCAGCTCAGGAAGGCCTCGACCTCTTCTTCCACGATCTGCTCGGCCCGCGCGGCCTCTCTTGCCCGAACGGAGAGGTTCTCTTCGGCAACCTGCTGAAGGTCGTCGACGTCGTACACGAACACGTTGTCCATGTTTCCGACGCGCGGATCGACGTCGCGGGGAACGGCGATATCGATGATGAAGAGCGGCCGATGGCGCCTTGTTCGAACGACCCCCTTCATGAGCTCCGGAGTCAAGATGAACTTCTCGCTCGCGGTAGAGGCGATGACGACATCGGCCTCCGCGAGCTCTAGGCTGAGTCGTTCGTACGTAACAGCGCGTCCGCCGCAGACTTCGGCGAGCTGTTGCGCGCGTTCCTCGCTGCGATTGACGACGTGAAGCTGAGTTCCGGTTTGCCGGAGGCTACGCGCGGCGGACTCCCCCATTTCGCCGGCGCCGAGCAAGAGTGTCCTTCGGCCTTCGAGGTTTCCAAAAATCTTCTTGGCCAGCTCGCATGCGATCGAGCTGACGCTTACCGTGCCCTCGGCGATTCCAGTTTCGTGTCGAACGCGCTTGGCCGTTGCAAAGGCTTGTGTGAAACATCGCCCGAGCAGCGTGCCCACGGTACCGGCGCCTTTCGCGACATCGAAGGCCTCTTTCACCTGGCCTAAGATCTGCGGCTCGCCAACGACGAGGGAGTCCAAGCTTGAAGCGACCCGAAAGACGTGACGGATGACATCGACGCCACGCTCCTGATAGAGGATGTCGTCGGCGACTGGGTTGGAGAGGCGCCCGGCAAAGGCTTCTCTTGCGTTTTGCGCCGCTGCGACCGGGTCCACGCTGGTGGCGTAGAGCTCGACACGATTGCAGGTCGAGATGAGCAGTGCCTCGTCGAAGCCTCCATTGGCGGCCATCTCGCGGAGCTCGCGCTCGAGGCGATCGGGCGCCACGGCGAGGCGCTCCCGGACCTCCACCGGCGCAGTACGGTGGGAGAGGCCGACGACCACGAAGTCACGCATCAGGCGTTGCCTCCCGCAGCCCGAAGCGCATAGCCGGCCAGAACCAGCAGAGTGAATAAGAAGCCCATCATCGTGCCGAGGGCCGCCTTTCGACCTTGCCAGCCTGCGGCGACGCGGAGCACGATCACGCCTGCGAAGATTGCCCAGGCCACCAGGCCGAGCGCTTGGCTGACGTAGAATTCCGAGCCGCCGGCACGCAGGAGCCAGAACGTGCCGGTGATCATGCCGAAGGTCAGAAGTGGAAAGCCCACCAAGACAGCCCGTAGGCCCATCGTATCGAGGACGTCGAGTGAAGGCAGTCGTTGGAAGACGCCGCTCAGCTGGCGGCGCCGAAGGAGCCCTTCCTGAACCATGTATGCAACACCGGCGACGAAAGCGAGTGCGAAGGCGATCAAGCCAACCACGTTTGCAGCGATGTGAAGCGTGAGCATGACCGACTGCACTCTCGGAGGCACCGGTGCATAGCTACTGCCAAGCCCGGATGCGAGAAAGAGCATGAGTGACAGTGGGGCAACGAACGCGCCCAGGATCGTGACGTCGAAGCGATACGACGCTAGCAGGAACGCGATACCAATGCCGAACGAAGAAACGCTCAAGACCTGCGAGATGTCAGCCAGCGGCAACTCGCCAGCGGCCGGCGCTTCCAACAAGAGGAATGCGAGATGTGCACCGAGGGCCGAAACGAACACGGTTCCCGGCACCCGTTGCGCCCTGTCCGAGCCACGCGTCAAGAGGAACAGGTAGAGGACGCAGGCGATTGCGTAGAGCAGCGCGGTGGCGATGAAAAGGCCGGCTTTCATGGTCGTCTCGAGGCTCCCAACAGGGTGTGGCAAGTCACGAAAAAGCCTACCACGGTGGGGGTTTACGGGGTAGCCCGGGGCGGCGACACGTTGACAAGTCGACCGTACGTCCTTAGTTAGAGCATCTCGAACAACCCCATGAGGAGCTGAGATGGCTGGCGCAAACGTACACGCAGTAAACGACCTGAACTTCGACACGGAGGTTCTCCAATCGGACGACCCTGTGCTCGTCGACTTTTCGGCGGTGTGGTGTGGGCCGTGTAAGCAGATTGCGCCGCTCATCGATCAACTTGCGGACGAGTACGTTGGCAAGGTCAAGGTGACCCATCTCGACATCGACGAGAGCCCCGGCACAGCTTCGAAGTACGGCATCCGGGGCGTTCCGACCCTGATGGTCTTCAAGAGCGGCGAGCTCGTTGCGCAGCACGTCGGCGCCGCGCCCAAGACGACCATCGCTCAGCTGATGGACCGCGCGCTCTAAACCCCGGTACTTCCGAAACCACCTCGACCGCGCTCGGTCCCGCCGAGCCCGGCTTCGTCGTCCACGACGTCGATTTCGACTTGGGTGACCTGCGCCACGATGAGTTGGGCGATGCGATCACCGGACTCGATCGTGAAGGCCGCGCTTCCGTGGTTGATCAAGAGCACCTGTACTTCGCCTCGGTAGTCTTCGTCGATCGTACCGGGCGCGTTGAGCACCGTGACGCTGTGACGCGCCGCTAAGCCTGAACGAGGGCGGACCTGCCCCTCGTGTCCCGCGGGCAGCGCGATCTGCAACCCCGTCGGCACGCGCGCGGTTCCGCCCGGCGCGATCACGAGTGGGGCGTCGAGGCACGCGGCGAGGTCCATCCCCGCCGCGCCACTCGTCTTGTACCGCGGAATGACCGCGTCGGCGCGCATCTTATAGACGCGCAGGGTCGACATTAGTCTTTTCGCTCGGGGTCGCGGCTTCCGCCCTCGCGGCTTCCGCCCTCGCGGTTTCCGCCCTCGCTGCTGCCGCCGCGGTCCCGATCCCTTCCGCGGTCCCGATCGCGGTCGCGATCCCTTCCGCGGTCCCGATCGCGGTCGCCGTCACGTCCGCCGGCTCGCGCGCCACCCGGGCCGCCACGATCCCGATCACGTCCGCCTCGGCCCCCGCGATCTCCGTCGCGTCCACCTCGGCCTCGGCCTCGGTCGCCGTCACGACCGCGGCCGCCACCTTCGCGGCGTTCCTTCCGCTCTGGCTCGACGTAGCCCTCCGGCTTTTCGAGGAGCGCCTTACGCGAGAGCCGAATGCGGCCTTCGCGATCGATGTCGCTGATCATGACCTCCACCTCGTCGCCGAGGTCCATCACGTCTGAGACCTTCTCGACGAAGCCCCAGTCCATGTCGGTGATGTGCAGAAGCCCATCCTTGCCCGGTGCGATCTCGAGGAATGCGCCATAGTTCTCGACGCGACGCACGATGCCCTTGTACTTGGTGCCGATCTCCGGCTCGAGCGTGAGGCTCTCGATGATTTCGATCGCCTTCTTGAGCGCCTCGCCATCCGGCGATGCGATGCTGACCGTGCCGTCGTCGCTAATGTCAATCTTGGCGCCGGTCTGCTCGGTGATCGCCTTGATCATCTTACCGCCCGGTCCGATGACCAAGCGGATCTGGTCGGGCTTGACCTTGAGGGTCTCGATGCGCGGCGCGTACTTCGATAGCTCTGGACGAGGCGTCGCCATGACCTCGTTCATCTTCTCGAGAATGTGAAGCCGGCCTTCGCGTGCCTGCTCCAGGGCTTCGTGCATGATCTCCTGCTTCAAGCCGGCGATCTTGATGTCCATCTGGATGGCGGTGATGCCCTTGTCGGTTCCGCAGACCTTGAAGTCCATGTCGCCTAGATGATCCTCGTCACCGAGGATGTCGGTCAGGACGGCGTACTTTTCGCCTTCCATGATGAGCCCCATCGCGACGCCGGCGACCGGCGCTTTGACGGGAACGCCCGCGTCCATCATCGCCAAGCTTCCGCCACAAACGGTTGCCATCGACGACGAACCATTCGATTCGGTGATCTCCGAAACGATTCGCATCGTGTAGGGGAACTCTTCGCGTGAGGGCAGCACCTTGGTCAACGCGCGCTCCGCGAGGGTGCCGTGGCCGATCTCCCGACGTCCGGGGCCGCGAAGGAACTTCGTCTCACCGACGGAGTAGGGAGGGAAGTTGTAGTGGAGAAGGAACGGCTTCCAGTACTCCTCGATGAGGCCGTCGATCTTCTGTTCGTCCTGACGCGTGCCGAGGGTCGTCGTGACGATGCCCTGCGTTTCGCCTCGCGTGAACAAGGACGAACCGTGCACGCGCGGCAGGAGTCCCACCTCGATCGCGATCGGCCGGACGGTCCTGTAATCACGTCCGTCGACGCGGCGCTTGTCGTCGAGCACCTGGCCACGCATCGTGTCGTAGCGAAGGCCTTCGTAGGCATCCTTGATGTCGCCCTCGAGGTCCGGAAACTCCCCTGCGAGCTCGGCGACGATTTCCTTTTTGATTTCGCTGAATCGGCCGTAGCGCGGGTGCTTCTCCGCGATGTTGCAAGCCTCGATGACCTTCTGAAGGCCGACCTCTTTGACGCGTGCGTCGAGTTTTGGATCGCGCCGATGCGGCGTGAACGGCCATTTTGCTTGGCCGACCGCTTCACGGATCTTCTCGATCAGCTCGAGCACGCCCTGAACCGACTCGTGGCCGAACTGGATGGCCGCGATCAAGTCCGATTCGGACATTTCGTTGGCTTCGCCCTCGACCATCACGATTGCGTCCTTGGACGCGGCAATGATGAGCTCACACTCGCTGTTCTCTTGCTCTTGGTAGGTCGGGTTCGCGATCAGCTTTCCGTCGACGCGCGCAACGCGGACGCCAGCGATCGGACCTGCCCAGGGAAGCGGGCTGATGTGAATTGCAGCCGATGCGCCAACCATCGCGAGGACATCGGACTGATTGCTTCCATCCGCGCTCATCACCGTCGCGATGACCTGCGTCTCGCACATGTAGCCGTCAGGGAAGAGCGGGCGGCAGGGGCGGTCGATCAGTCGCGAGGTCAGCACCTCGTGATCGCGCAGCCTGGCCTCGCGCTTGAAGAAGCCCCCCGGAATCTTGCCTGCCGCGTATGTCTTTTCGACGTAGTCGACGGTCAGTGGGAAGAACGGCGCGCCGGGACGTGCCTCTTTGTTTCCACAGACGGTGACGAGCACCATGGTCTCGCCAGAGCTCACGAGTACCGAGCCGGCTGCCTGTTTGGCAATACGGCCAGTCTCGATGGTGATCTCTTTGTCACCAATCTTAACGGATTCTCTAATTATCATCGCTCTCTTCGCCTTCCGCGCGGCACTACCGCGCATGCGGTCCGCGTTGACATCGAGAGCGGTCTCGGTCCCCGATTCCAGGATTTGAGCCTGGCTCAAACCATCGAAGCGAAGAGCGAACTCCGGACCCGACGCAAAGCAACCAACGTTCTACCGGGGACAACGCCCCGAGGCTCAGCTTACTTCCGAATGCCAAGCTCTGAAATGATCTTGCGGTATCGCTCCACGTCCTGGCCACGGACGTAATCGAGAAGTCGGCGTCGCTGGCTCACCATCTTCAGCAGGCCTCGTCGGGAGTGATGATCCTTCTGATGCGTCTTGAAATGGTCGGTTAGGTAGTTGATCCGCTCGCTCAAAATTGCGATCTGGACTTCGGGCGAACCCGTGTCCGTATCGTGGTTGCGGAATTGACCGATCAACTCGGACTTTCTATCGGCGGTCAGTGCCATGCGTTACTCGCGCTAATTCTCTTGAAAAATGGGGATTTCTATGCCTGAAGGGGGCGGAATATGGGCCGGGGTCTGGGGGGCGTCAAGGAGCCGCTGGGGGCGTCCGTAAATCTTCAGTGATACCTGTAGCCCTAGGGAATTCACGACTTGCTTTGGCTCGACATGAGCCATTGCTGGCAACTAGTTCTTGAACAGACCTGCAGTAATCTGGTACCCACGATTACGGACGCCACGATGCGCGATGGCGATGGAGGGTGGGTAATGAAGAAGAGGCAAATTTTATGGGCGTTGGTGTTCGGCTCGATGCTGGCGATCACGGGCTGTGGCGACGACCCCGTCGATAACGGCGGTGGAGCCGGGTCAGGCGGGTCGGGCGGCTC
>JBARTN010000295.1:0-4408 GCA_049645265.1 Polyangiales bacterium | reverse complement strand
GCGCACTCGACGAAGCCGGACATGGGCGCATCACCACGGAGATCGTCGACGCGCCGCCCTTCTACTATGCGGAGGACTACCACCAGCAGTACCTCGCGAAGAACCCGTCCGGGTACTGCGGGCTGGGTGGCACCGGTGTCGGATGCCCCACGAAGCTCGCAGCGATTTGAGACCCGCACGCTAAGAGACGGTTTTCACCTGGTTATTTGCGCATCATCCAGGTGCTTTTTGGTTGACCAATCAGCGGGCTTTCCATGTATCCTGCGCCGACCCCCCCGTGCCGCAAGTTGGGTGGAGGAGCCCCCTAATGAAGCACAGATTACTGACAGCATGCCTAGTAACAGGCATGCTGACCCCGGCGCTCGCCAGCGCCAATCCCGAGCCAACGGCCTACGATTCCCGAAGCATTGCCATGGGTCTGACCGGAACGACCTTCATGGACCAACCTGCGGCCCTCGCCCTCAACCCGGCAAACCTCGAAGGCATTCCGAAATTTGGCTTCACGTTCAACTTCACCAATCTGTTCGTGAACCAGACGGCTCCAGTGATGGGCCCCAACACCGACGTCTCCTCGGGCCTCGGCTACGGGCCGCTTCCTTCCGCCTTTCTAGCGGGGCGAATTGCGCCACGCGTCGTCTTCGCCGGAGGCATCTACATCGAAACCGGTTACGGCTCTTCGTTCAGTGGCGTGCGGTGCCTGGATGGCGTCGATCTGGGTCCCCCTCCCGACAACGAAGCCAACACAGATCCGGCGACTTGCGCCAACCCGCAGCCTGAAGACCTGGACGTCACGTTCTTCGTCGGAGAGTTCGCGGCGGGGTTTTCGTTTCTCGCACATGAGAAGTTCATCCTCGGCCTCGCGCTGCGGCTGCCTTTCTCGAAACAGGTAGCCGACCTCTACCAGAACGTCGGCGCCGCGCTCGGGGGTGGGTTCTACGGGCGCGTGAAGAACGACCTCGGGGGTATGGGGATCCCAGCGATTCGATTTGGCTTCACCATCAAGCCACACCGCAAGGTCAGGATCAGCGCCATGTACCGCATGGCCACCAAGATTAAGCTCACAGGCGAAACCGAGACGGCACTCATCCCGGGCGCCGAGCCGCTCCAGCTGCAGTCGGAAGCCGATTGGTTCATCCCCCACGCCGTCGCGTTCGGCGTCTCGTACCAAGCGAACAGCCACCTCCTCTTGGCCTTCGAATCGCGGCTCCAGTTTCACGGGGCGGATAAGAGCGGCAACAAGAACCAAACCGTCATCGCGTCACTAGACGGCAACGTGTTGAGCACCATCGTGGTGCCCTTCGGTTGGAGGAACGCCTGGAGCGTCAAGGTTGGCTTCGAGTATCGCTTCAAAAAGGACCTCTTGGCGCTGCGCCTTGGGGCCAACATTGCCGAGTCGGCCACGACGGGGGCCTTTGCCCAGTACTTCACACCTCCCCCGGGCTTGAGCGGCAACCTCACCGGCGGTCTCGGCTTCTATTGGAACGACCGGAACGACCCGAGCATCAAGGACAAGTACCGGCTCGACCTCGCAGGCGCCTTTGCCTTCACGACGGGGGACATCGGAAACGAATACATCAATGGCGACCCGCAGCAGATTCCGGGAACCGACGACTTCGTGCAGCCCTGTTCCACCGAGCAAGTCCTCCGCACAGGCTGCCCTGGCCACTACAAGGTGCTCACCTACTGGGCGTCGGTTTCGTTCACTTTGCAGTACTAGGCGCTTCGATTTCGACGCCGAGGATCGGCGCGTAGAGCGCGCGGTCGCGGCGCTTCCACCAGTTGCCCGTGGCTTTGCGTTCGTCGCGGCCGGTGGGCTCGTAACGATAGATGATCGCGCGTATCTGCTTGGGCGGCCGTTCTTCGAACGGATTCTCGTCGAGGAGCCCGAGGACGGTCGGCTCAGCCTGCAATAGCCGCCGCATCAAGTTGCTCAGCCAGACGTTTCGACGATAGTCACCAAGCGCGGCGAACCACATTTGCCAGTCGAGTCGTGGTTGGTGTGGGCTGTTCCAGACCGGCGCTCTGTCGAGCGGACCCGGCTTATAGCGGAACCGGTAGGGCTTCCAGATCTGGCCGTCGACGGTGCCTTCAATTTCGATCTCCGGACGCTCGGTCGTCATCACCGCAAACAGGCCGTAATTGTTGAAGGTGCTGAACGGGTAGATCGGCCCCAACCAGCGGGGTGCGCCCCGGCCGAACGTGCCGGACACGAAGATTACACCCGACAGCAGGATCACGAGCGCGGGCGCGACCCCCGGCCACGCGTTCCATTTCGTCTTGCGGTCGGGCGCGGGGCTGACGTCGAATCTCCCTCGAGCGAAGCGCTTGAGGAGTTGATCGTCGAGCAGCGGAATGCAGAGCGCGATCGTGCACAAATTGAAGAACCCGTAGTTCCCCGTGAGCGCGATCAAGAGCATGAGAGCGACGATCGCAGTGGCGGCAGTGCGGCGCGCCCAGGCCCAGGGAAACCAGAGAAGGACGGGCGCCCCGAACTCGACCGCGAACATCAGGGCGCAGGAGAAGGTCTGAAACCAGTCCGGGAGCAGGTTGGCGTACCACGCAAGCGCAGTCGGCAAAGGCTGCGTCCAGTAATGGTAGCCGAGCGCGCTCAGGTCCGCCCAGGCGGCGTCGCCACTGGCGAGCTTCACCCAAGCCGATCGGAACACGAGTCGAAACAGAAGCCACCAGAGCGCCCATCGTGCGATCGGATGCGGGGCGGGATGTCCGCTCGGCCGATCCCAGAACCGCAGGGGCACGAAGAAGAAGGCCGTGAATGACACCTCGAGCAGAAGGACATCCCACTGAAACGACATGAACGGCCAGCCGAGGCTGACGAATGAGAGATAAGCGAACCAAGAAACCGCGAGAGCCAGCTTCGGCACGAAGCCGAGGAGAAGCGCGAGCGCGGCGATGATGCCGACGACCCAGACAGCGCTGATCATCGTGTCGCCGCTACCCCACCAGAGCGCGCTCGGGTGCTGCCAGAAGCTGTGACCTGCGCCCTTCGCCTGGCCGATGAGCATCGCGATCGGCATCACCCCGCTGGCCCCCAAAAGCCCCTTGGCTTGTACGCCCAGAGACACGAAGGCGACAAAGAGCACCGCGCCAAGCACGCGCGCGAAGAGCCAAGAGGAAACGGCATAGGTCTGGCGCGGGTTCGCGAGGGTCACTTCAGGTGTGACTATCACAGCGACAGTCGCAGTGGCAGTCTGGGTAGCTGTCAACCATACAATCGGAGAACGGCTAGGGACGGGCGTGCTCGGTCGCGGGGTACCCGCTCGGCTGTCTCCCTAAGACAACCTACGTCTGGCCTCGCCCCCCACTCCCTGTGCTGCCCATCCCGAGCCGTTCTCCTATGGAATGGATATGGATGGAGGGGCGCGGAAAAAGGCGCGATATGGGGCGGAGTCGACGTAGCGAGCCGTTCTCCGGTTGTATGGTTCCTACGTCCAGGCGTCGCGATTGCGTTCTACGAATTCTGATAGGCTCGTTGCCGGCCTGCCGATGATGCGGGTCAGCGCCGGATCTACCGCCGCCTCTCCGCCGGCTCTCGCATGCGCAAATACCGCGAGCCCAGCCTCCACCATCCATACGGGCATTCCCGCTTGCAGCATCATGTCCCTGGCCTGCGCTTCTTCGACGGGGATGTAGGTTAGCGGCTTGTGGATCATCCGTCCGATCTCGGCGGCCACGCCTTTGACGCCGTACGCCCTGCCCCCAGTCAGAACATAGGTTTGGCCCTGGTGGTCCGCCGGGTCCATCAGGCACTCGGCGACGGCCTCCCCGATATCCAAGGCGTCGATATAAGGAATCAAACCATCACCTTGCGGTACGATGATCGACGACATCGTCCGGATGGTCTCGGCCTGGTAGGTGATGAAGTTCTGAAAGAACGAGCACGGCCGCAGGATCGTCCAGCCTGCACCCGACTCCTTCACGGCATCGTCGATCTCGCGGTGCCAGGCTCGAAGCTCCGAACGCTCGTCCCAGCCCGCCGAGCGAGACGATAAGCGTACGATCTGTGGGGTGCCCGCTTCGATGGCGGCGTCCAGCACACGGAGAGACGCGCCTACTTGGTTCTCGATCAGGGGTGTCATGAAGAAGAACGCATCGATTCCCTCGAACAACGCAGGCGATATCGATGGGGCTTCGAAGTCGAGCGTCACCACGTCGCTCGCGTCGGGGAGAACGGCGGCCACAGCGCTCGACTCACGCGCAGCAATGCGAACCTCCGCACCACGGCTGTGGAGCTCGCGATAAACCTCTCGACCGACAGTACCCGTCGCACCTGTCAAAAATGCTCTCACGATTCCAATCCGCCGGGATCATCGCCGATCAGCGGCGAATCCGCACGATCCCCGCGACCGAACGCCTCAAGGCTGGGTTTGAGGTGCTAAGGAGACGCTTC
>JBARTN010000294.1:0-5645 GCA_049645265.1 Polyangiales bacterium | reverse complement strand
GCGCCTGCGCAGGGGACGGGAACTGGGAGCCGGACAGGGGCGACTCGGTCGGCGATTTTCGCCGTGATGCCTTGGAAGCTGAAGGCGACGCCAGTGGCCGTGCATTCGTCATCCGGGCTCCCAACGTCGGGATCGACGCGAAGATCGAGGTTGTCGGTGAGCAAGCCGAGGATGCTCCCTTGGATGGCTTCGTCGCAAACGCCTAGGGGCTCGAGCGCGGAAACGAGCTTACCGGCAGGGAAACGCCCGGCAATGACGCCTTTCTCGAGGGCCTGCCCGTCTTCACTGAGATCCGCAATCAGGAATCCCTTGATCGTAATCGAGAAACTGCCCGGGCCGGTGAGAAACACAAACGTGGAATCGGTATCCAAAGGAAGAACGATTCGTCGATTGTTGATGTAGGCGTCGGTCTTCCAAATCACGGGACGATCGAGGTTGCCGGTGATCAAGGTGGACGGGTCGACGAAGAAGTAGTCGTCGCCGTCCCACGCGGGGTCTGGAGCATGCTGGATCGCGCCGGGGAGCATCAGGTGCGAACCTTCGACCCCCCCCCATTGCAAATCGGAAACGTCATCCAGGGACGTTCCGTCGACAGCGAAGAACGTCGATACATCGACCTCCGCGTCGTTGGCTGTACCGTTCCAATCGCGCAGCCGAACCAATACCGTGCCCCGACCGCAACCTTGGTTGAGCGCGATGTTGTCTTGGAGGCACGACATCAGGCTCAGAACCGTTGGCAGAACGAATTGACCGAAGGCGTTGTCGATCCCCTTGTCCCCGTCGAGCGGCGGATACCCGTTGGCCGCTACGCACTCGGTCGCATCTCCGATCGAAGTCGTGTTCATCCCGTCCAGGTCGAGCCCGAAGCGGCGCCAGCGATCCCCGGATTGGTCAAGAGACACGTTGCGAATCGCGAAGACCACTTCAACGTCATCCGCCGCAGAGCTCGTGCTCGGGGGCGGTCTGTCCGGAACACCGGCAAGCCCTTTGTCCACCAGACTGGAATCGTAGACGCTGCATGCCGGAATGGTCAGCAGGAGCGCCGCAAGTAACGAGTTGATCTGCGAATTCATGGGCTCGGGCCCGCAGAGCGGACAGATAAAATCTAGCATCACTACAATACAACAGCATGACAAGATCCGAGGAACTTGTGAGTCTCCTCACAAAAACTGCGCTGGCACGAAGCAAGCACCTTTCGACTCAGAAGCCGCTCGGAGCGTCGGCCGAAGGCCTCCGAGACCAGAATGCGGCCAGCGCGCTTCCAATGATGCAATGGGTAATCGCCGAGATCGCGCTCGGAATCGCGGTGAGCGGGTTGGCGAAGTGGGCTTGTGCAAGGACCGCACCCAAGCCCGAGTTCTGCATTCCGACCTCGATCGAGGTCGTGCGCGCGACCGTGCCAAAGCCCGCGCTGAGACCGCCGAACAGGTAGCCGAGAAAGAAGCCCAAGGAATGCGCTGTAACCACGGCGCCGAGCAACTGCAGACCCGATTCGAGCACGGCATCTTTTCGCGCCCCGAGTATCGCCGACACGATCAGGACGATCATGAGCACTGCGGCTGCTGGCGCGACGGGGAGTAGCTTTTCGGTGAGCTTCGGCACGTAGCGTCGCATGAAGAGCCCTACCGCCACCGGAAGCAGGACCACCTTTGCCGTGCTGAGGAACAGGGCCCAGCCATCGACGTCGACTCGGCTGCCGACGATCCAAGTCGTGAGCAGCGGAGTGCACGCAGCAGCGAGCATCGTCGAGAAAGCGGTCATCGAGACGGAAAGCGCGACGTCGGCCTTGGCCAAGTAGGCGATCACATTGGAAGCCGTTCCGCCTGGACAGCAGCAGACCAACACCAAGCCGACTGCGAACGCGGTAGGGAGTTGAAACAGGTAACCCACGCCCCAGCCGAGCAACGGCATGACCGTGTACTGCAGGAGCACCCCCCAAAGGATGGGCGCAGGTGCACGAAAAACACGCGAAAAATCCGAGAGCTCGAGCGTGAGCCCCATGCCGAGCATGATGATTTGTAGCCCGGGCGTGATGAGCCCGTACTCGAGAAACCATTCGAACGCCGGCGGGTAGATGAGCGCCATGACACCGCCGAGGGTGACCCAAAGGGGAAAGAGGCGAACGAAGGCAGCCACGAGGTCGCCATGTAGCACAGCGCGCGTCTGCACGGGCCAAGCGAGACGCGGGCGCGCTTCCATGCTAGAAATCCCGCTCTCATGTTTCGCCCGCCTACTGACGACGTCCGAATTGATGGCCTTCGGCCACTGATCCCGCCGGCCATCTTGATGGAGGAGATCCATCCCGGAGAAGAAGCCATCGCGCGGATCGCGACCGCGCGCGGAGAGATCAGCGACGTCGTCCACGGCAAGGATGACCGGCTGCTGGTGGTCGTCGGCCCCTGCTCCATTCACGACGCGGACGCAGCGCTAGAGTACGCCGAGCGGCTCAAAGCGCTGCGTGATGAGCATGCCGAAGATTTGGTCATCGTCATGCGCACCTATTTCGAGAAGCCACGCACCACCGTCGGCTGGAAGGGCTTGATCAACGATCCCAACCTCGACGGAAGCTTCGACATCAACCATGGGCTACGCGTGTCGCGCGGCTTGCTGAGCGCCCTGGCGGAGATGGGCCTGCCGACCGGGTCGGAGTTTCTCGATCCGATTTCGCCGCAGTTCGTCGCGGACCTGGTGGCTTGGGGAGCGATCGGCGCGCGAACGACCGAGAGCCAGGTTCATCGCGAGCTGGCTAGCGGGCTGTCGATGCCGGTGGGCTTCAAGAACGGGACGCGAGGCACGGTGCTCATCGCCGTCGAAGCGGTGAAGGCGGCCCGGAACCCGCATCATTTCCTTTCGGTCACCAAACAAGGTCTGACGGCCATCGTTGCAACCAAGGGCAATCTAGATTGCCACGTCATCCTACGCGGCGGCGGCGGCAAGCCGAACTACGAGCCGGAGCACGTCGCCTCCACGGTGGAGATGCTCGAGGCGGCCGGGCTCGAAGGTCGCATCATGGTCGACTGCAGTCACGCCAACAGCCAAAAAGACCACGAGAAGCAGGCCGGCGTCGCGATCGCGGTCGGGCAACAGCTCGCCCGAGGCAGCACCAAGGTGTTCGGCGTGATGCTCGAAAGCTTTCTGGTCGGTGGGCGTCAAGACATCAAGCCTGGCACCGAGCTCCAGTACGGGCAGAGCATCACGGACGCTTGTATGAGTTGGGACGTCACCGTGCCCGTCCTCGAAGGCTTGGCGAACGCAACTCGAAAGCGCCGAACCGCCGGCAGCTGAGCGAAGCCTCGCCTCTACTACAGCTCGGGCTCGGGCACCGGAACCTGAACGGCGTTTGAGAGCGAATCGAAGCGCGCAGCCTTGATGACCTTCTCGAAGGTGTCGCAGGTTTCCGCTCTCGTCTTGCCGCTCAGCCATTCGCTCGGACAGCAGCGATCCACTTGGATCGGCTCGGTGTGTGCGCAGGGTTCGAGCCTTGGTCGTGAAGATGCCGCGAGCCCAGCAACCTGGCCCGCCACGGCGTTGAAGGTCACGCCCACGCTGAAAGCGTCGCATTCCATTCCGGTTCGATCGTCTTCGGGGAAGCCGACGATATCGGCAAACTGTCCGATGAGGGATTGCATGAGCTCGGCATCGAAAGCGCAGAGACCGACCTTTGGCGTGATCAGCGCGAGCTTCTCGAGGGTGAGCCGGCCCGCGAAAAGTCCTCGAGCGAGCCTCGTACGCTCTTCGTTGATGTCGCCCATGAGATAGCCGCCATTGACTGCAATCGTCATGTCGCCGTCACTCGGCACGGTGCCGTCACCGGCGATCAGCACGAACGCGGTGCCGGGACGTAGCGGCACGACCAGGCGGCCGTGCGACACATAGGCATCCACTTGCGGTTTCTTCGGCGACTCGAGGTTAGGCCGGCCGGATTCGTCCGCGTCGAAGTCGTCTGGATCGAGGTACCAGTAGTCCTGATTGTCCCAGCGAGGAGGAGGCGCCTCGACACTTTCGCGCTGGCCCAGATACACGAGATTCACCAGATCGGAGTCCGCAAAACCGACCAGCGAGGGGTCTTCGCTCGTGGCGTCGACGGCGTTGGTGACCACCACCGATACGCTCGCGTCATCGTCGAGCCCGTTCCAACCCCGAACCCACAGCAGAACGGTGCCGATCCCACGGCCCTGCGTCAACGCGAGGTTGTCTTCGAGGCATGGCAGCGCGGTTCCCACCGCCGGAAGCAGAATCGAGCCGATCGCATTGTCGGTTCCTTTCTCGCCATCGACGACGGCCTGGCCGACCACTTCGCCGTCGACGGTGGGCGGCTCGCAGGTGGCGTCATTGGGACCGGTCGTCATCGTCGAATCGAGGTCGATGCCAAGGCGAGTGGCCATCTCGGCGGACTGCCGGAGAAAGACTTCGTTTAGCGCAAAGAGGAGTGACTCGCTGTCGTCTGGCGAGCTCGTGTTTGCGGCCGGCCGGGCGGGTAGGCCCGCCACACCGCCATCGATGAGGCCCGAATCATAGACAGAGCAAGCAAGCGCGAAGACGAGCAGGCACAGGCCGGTACACCGGCCAAGCCTACGCATCGCGTCGCAGCGTCTGGTCCCCACGGCCACAGGGTAGCAAGCTGGCCGTTCAGGCCAAGAAACCCTAGGCCGAAGGCGCCATCGTGCGGATGAACATCTCGACCATCTCCCAGGGTAGATTCGACGGCAGATTGAGGATCGGGAGGTCGATTCCGTATTCGCGCCGGCGTTTCAGCTCCGAAATGCAGTAGTGAGGGTCGCCCGCAATGCTGAGCGCTTCGATCATCTCGTCGGTGACCGCATCGGCTGCCTGCGACCGAGTCTTCTTGTCACTGTAGAGCTCGTCCACCCGTTTGCACTCGTCTGCGTATCCAAAACCGCTGAGAAGCTCCTTGTAGTAGTCGCCCATGCCACCGACGTAGAAGGAGATGATCTGGCGGGCCTCATGGACCCCCGCCTCGCCGAGAGGGATGACCGTCGTGAAAGGCGCCGTGGTGATTTCGCTCGGGTCACGACCCGACTTGGCGGCACCTTCTGCGATCCAAGCATGGCCCTGGTCGAGCTTCGCGTAAGGCCAGAACGTCGGAATCCAGCCGTCGGCGAGCTCGCCGATCGAAGTGATCGATTTCTGTTTGAGCGCTGCGACGTAAATCGGCACATCGGCGCGAAGCGGTTTCATTGCGAGCTCGAATGGTCGGTAGTCGTGAAGCTCTGCGCCGCTTTCGGTGAGGCGCTTTCCGGCCAGCAAGGTCTTGGTCACCCGGATCACATCGCGTAGCTGAGTCAGCGGTTTCTGAAACTCCCGGGCGTGAAAGCCTTCGATGACCCGCTTGCCGCTGGTACCCATGCCGAGGATGAGACGGCCTTCGCTGATTTCGTCGACCGTCGCAGCGTTCATCGCCATGAGGCCGGGCGAGCGGCTGAAGCAGTTGACGATGGCGGTGCCGATCTTGATCTGCTTGGTGTGCACCGCGATCTCGGTCAGGAGCGAGAAGATCTCGTAGCCCCAGGCCTCGGGAATCCAGAACGAATCGTAACCAAGCTCGTCGGCGAGAATTGCGGCTTTGAGGTAGAGCTTGCGGTCGTAGTTTTTCCAGAATGGGAGAAGCCCGGTTCGTTCGGTCA
>JBARTN010000293.1:0-11029 GCA_049645265.1 Polyangiales bacterium | reverse complement strand
TGATCGGAGCGAACCCAGTTCGGATGGGCCTCCCCGAGGTCTACGGCGGACTACAGACGCGAATGGTCGATACGGTTCCCGCGTCTGCCCTCACCGCGGTCGCGCTCCAGTGGTACACGCGGCTCAAATACATGGCAACGGACAACTTCAACATCATCGTCGGTGGGGGAATCGTCACACAGGAGAAGTTCGACGAGCTTTCCGAGCACGATCAGAAAGTATTGATGGCGACCAGTGTACGAGCATCGAAAGCAAACGATGCGCTGG
The DNA here is from genome assembly GCA_049645265.1 of Polyangiales bacterium. Lineage (GTDB taxonomy): Bacteria > Myxococcota_A > Polyangia > Polyangiales > Houyiibacteriaceae > SG8-38. The sequence goes on along the minus strand of JBARTN010000293.1, from coordinate 10,762 downwards.
TACGGCGTGACGATGCGAGAGCCTACGCGTCACTCGTCACCCGCGGCATGATCGAAGTCGACACCTCAACGTACAAGGCGGAGTGGGACGCCGTCGCGAAGAAAGCACGCGAGAATCTCGCCGGCCGCGTCTACAGCAAGAGCTTGCTCGAAGCCGTCGAAAGGGTCGTCGCGTCCAGCCCTCAATCCCCCTGAGCAATGACGCTCACGCCGGACATTGCAAGCACGCGCAAGAAGTCGGAGCTACTTCCCAGGCCGACGCACGTGGCTGAGTAGATGTTTCACGGCCTCGCCCGCGGTTTTGAGAACGGGGGCCGTCTTGCCTTCTACGGCCGCCGATAGCTCGATGATCTGACTGCCGAGGTGGCTGATCGGGCCCTGTTTGGCCTTTGGCTCCGGAAGGCGCTTGTAGGGTCGCGGCTCGACGTCAGGTGTCTCTAGACGCGGTTGCTCCGCTGCACGGGTCAACACCGGCGCGAAGCTCGGAGCAGCTCGGTCGCGTTCGGTCAGGCCCTCGAGATCCCAGCGCTCGGACAGGGACTTGATGATCGAGGTGTGATCGAAAGGCGTGTCGCCCTCGGCACGAACCACCGTGGCCTCTTCGATGTACGGAGAGACGAAGATGGTCGGCACCCGAAGTCCGAAACGGTCGAAGAGAAAGCCGTGGTCCCCCGCGACGGGTGGATCGTCAGGTGGCGTCGCGTTCGTCGGCGGCGGCACATGGTCGTAGAGGCCGCCGTGCTCATCGAAGGTGATGACGAGCAGCGTGCGATCCCAGCGCTTACCCCGGCGCACCGCATCGTACGCGTCTCGGATGAAGATCTCGCCCGCCAGCGCGCTCGATGCCACGTGGGGGTGGAGCCAGAACGGCGGGTGCATGTCGTTGGGGTTGATGAGGCTCCGGGGCTCCAAGAATGAATAAGCAGGAAGCGTGCCGTGGGCACAGTCTTTCTGGAATCGCTTGAAGCTTTCAAAGCAGTGCCGGTACTTGTGGTCCCGGAGCGGCGGGTGGAGCAGCCAAGTCAAGGAGCTGAGGTGCGACTCTTCCCCGTACACCCGCCAGGCGTCGCGCCCGAGCTTGTCCGACAAGCGTTCGAAGATCGTCGGCTGGTCATGGTGGAGCGCCCATTCGGTAGCGGGCTTATTGACCACCCTGCCCCGCGAGGTGCCGCTGTGCGTGAAAGACCGGTTCGGCCAGGTCGAGCTTGGCACCGAGGAGAACCATTCGTCCGAAACCGCGAACGACTTTGCTAGGGTGCTCAGCACAGGAACGGCCTGCGGCGGAAAGCAGTCCATGATCTGCTGCACGAGCTCGGGCGTGACGTTGATGTCGCCGTCCCATCTCTTCGATTCCTCGGCGACGCGAATGTAGTCCTGCACGAAGCCGCGCATGAGGTTCTCGTTAGGCAGCGCTGCGGACGGGCCGGACACACTGTCGGTGCCGTAAACCTGCCGGTTGATGTTCGGTTCGTAAAACTCCCCGGAGTTTGGATACGGGGCATACATGTCTTCCGTCCGCTCCCAGGAGGCCTTGCGAACGCGGTACTCGGTGGGCGGATCGCCACCGTCGTCGTTCACTAGGTCATCACGACCAGCCACGCTCCGAAACACGCGGTCCCGGTCCGGAATGAAGTGCTTCGGCTCATCATGCTCGTAGAGGTAACCGCAGAGATTATCGAACGACCGGTTCTCCAGCATGAGAACGACCAGGTGGTCAAAACGATCTTTCCGGGGACTGGGCATGGTCGACTCTACTACCCTTATTCTTCTCGTCGACTATGGTGCGCCTATCGTCAGGGGTCTGTCATGCATCTGCTCTTCCGCTTGCTTCTCGTCGTTCCGCTCCTATCGGCTTGCGACCCGCCCACGCCGCCCTCGGCCCCGGCGTTCGCGGCGTCGAGTCCGAAGCCAGTCACGGTGACTGCTTCCGGCGCGCTCGGAACGCGAGAAGATGGCCTGGGGCTGGCCATCGGCGCGGCGATTCCGCCTTTTGAAATTCAGGACTTCCGTGGCAACACGTTCTCCTCCGCGGCGATGAACGATGCGAACACGCTGGTCGTGTTCTACCGCGGAGGTTGGTGCCCCTACTGCAACTTCCAGATCCGCGAGCTCAGCCGGTCCTACGAGCGATTCAAAGCGCTCGGGGTGTCGCTGGTTGCGATCAGCGTCGACCGGCCGGACGCTGCTGCGGTCACGCAGAATGCCTACGAGGTGCCGTTTCCCGTGCTCTCCGACCCGGACTTGAGAGCGCATGAGGCGTTCAATGTCGTGCTTCAGCTCGACGCTGCCGGCGTCGCACGCCTGGCGAAGTACGGACACGACATCGAACAATGGTCAGGCAAAGACCACCACAAGATGGCGGTACCGGCGGTCTTCGTCGTACGAGACGGCAAGGTCGCCTGGACTCATGTCGCCCGAGACTACAAGACGCGTCCGAGCACCGAGCAGCTTCTGACCGCTGTGAAGCCGTAGTGTGCGTCGCGTTCTCAAAGGCTCGATACCTCGTCACCGCGTTGCCGGCAGTCTTCCTCGCTCGAGACGGCAAGGTCGCATGGCTCGACTCAGAGCTGAGCAGAAAGCCCTGGACATCCCCGTACGCGAAAGGCACGGTTCACCGCCGAAGCTACCTTCATGGGACACGGGAGAAGATCAATGCGAATCCAAAGTTCTTTACTAGCATTCGTGTGCGCGAGCGCGGCGCTTACCCTCGGTTGCCAACCCGCTAAGGAGGCCGCCACGACGGAGCCCGCTGCTGAAGCGCCGGCGGCCTCGACTTCGGAACCGAATGCGGCTGCGCCGAGTCCCCGTGGCGAGCCCGGCGACGCTCCCGCGGCCAAAGCGGAGGGTAAGCCCAACATCGTCGTGATCTGGGGCGACGACATCGGCATCAGCAACCTCAGCACGTACAGCGAGGGTCTCATGGGCTATTCCACGCCCAACATCGACCGTATCGCGCGCGAGGGGATGAAGTTCACGGATTACTACGCCGAGCAAAGTTGCACCGCGGGACGCTCGGCCTTCATTACGGGCCAGAGCGTCTTCCGGACCGGATTGAGCAAGGTCGGGTTGCCCGGCGCCACGCAAGGCCTGAGCGACCAAGACCCGACGATTGCCGAGCTCCTCAAGAACCAAGGCTACGCGACCGGGCAGTTTGGCAAAAACCACCTCGGCGATCGCAACGAGTTTCTGCCCACGGTGCACGGCTTCGACGAGTTCTACGGGAACCTCTACCACTTGAACGCAGAAGAGGAGCCCGAAGAACACGATTACCCGAAGAACCCTGCCTTCAAAGCCAAGTACGGGCCTCGTGGTGTGCTGGACTGCAAGGCGAGTACCAAAGATGACCCGACGGTCGACCCCCGTTTTGGCAAGGTCGGCAAGCAAGTGTGCAAGGACACCGGTCCGCTGACCCGCAAACGCATGGTGACCATCGACGACGACATCGCGGCGCGCACGCAGGATTTCATCCGCCGCCAGACCGACGGCGACAAACCCTTTTTCGTGTGGGTCAACTTCACGCACATGCACTTGTGGACGCACACCAAGCCGGAGAGCCTCGGCCAGGCCGGGGAGTTCCAGTCGCCGTACCACGACACGATGATCGACCATGACAAGCATGTCGGGTCCATCCTCGACGAGCTCGATGACCTCGGCATCGCCGAAAACACAATCGTCATCTACGGGACGGACAACGGTCCGCACATGAACGCTTGGCCCGATAGTGCGATGACGCCTTTTCGCAACGAGAAGAATACCGGCTGGGAAGGCGGATTCCGCGTGCCCTTCATGGTGCGCTGGCCTGACAAGATCAGGGCAGGCACAGTCTCGAACGCGATCATGTCGAACCTCGACTGGGCGCCTACTTTGCTTGCAGCCGCCGGCGAACCCAACGTCAAGGAGAAGCTCCTTCAGGGCTACGAGGCCGCCGGCAAGAAGTTCAAGGTGCACCTCGACGGCTACAATTTCTTGCCCTACCTCACAGGTCAGGAGCAGACCAGCCCGCGTATCGAGTATTTCTACTTTTCCGATGACGGGGACTTGCTGGCCCTGCGGCATGGCAACTGGAAGGTGCATTTCAAGGTTCAAGACGAGGCTGGAACGTTACGGATCTGGCAGCGGGAGTTCGAGAACCTTCGAATGCCGTATCTGTTCAACTTGAAGACCGACCCGTACGAGCGCGCCACCATCACGTCGAACACCTATTGGGAATGGTACATACGGCACGTGTTCCTGCTGGTGCCGGCGCAGGAGAAGGTCGGGGCGTTCCTCTCCACCTTCGAGGAGTACCCGCCGCGCCAAAAGGCCGCGAGCTTCACCGTCGACCAGGTCCTGCAGACCCTTCAGAAAGCGCACGGGGGGTAAAACCTCGACGATCGACAGCTAGCCCGTCCCCGCAAGGTTGCCCTCAGGGATATTGGGCCGACTCACCGGGCAAAGATCAAGAAACACCTCAGGGACCACCCGGAGTTTCTGATGCTCGTCCCCGAATAGGTCGCGACCACGACGGGCACCGTCCGCGGAAGTACGCCGCGTAGACGAAGCCGGCGATGAGCAGGACCGGTATGCAAGCGATTGCAATGATGTTGCCTCAAAGTCGCGTACACGTATCGACCTCATTGCCTGAGATCGATGCGTCGTGATAGGCGAGGACTGAGATGTTGTCCGGAGGACGCGTAGCTGCTGGCAACCTCAGGCCGACAGGTCGCCTACAAATCGTTCGGCTTCGGCGCCGAGGCCGGCATCATCATCAAGCCCAACGGTAAGCGCTGGCGAATCGGAGCTTCGCTCTACCCGAAGCTCACCACCAACATCAAACGCGGCGGCTCTGCGACAGCAACGCCGCAGGGAGATCTGAAGGCCGGCAACTTCTTCTTGCCGCGAGAGGGAGTCGACCCCTGGCACGGAAGCATAGGATTTTCGTGGCAGTTCGGTCCACGTCCACCGAACCCGGCTTGGATCGAAGTCGACGCTTTCGCGGGCGATGATCTCGCACGGATCGACGATCGAATCGCCATGGTCAAAGAACGGAGGCAGAGGGAGATCGAAGAGATTCGTGCAAAAGGCGGCCCCGATGTCGAGTGCAGGGTCCAGGAGCTCACGAAGCGCTACGACCGATACCTCAAGCGGCTCGAACAAGCACGAAAGAACGTCAGGTACGCCGCGTGGAAGATCCTTCGCGAACGCTATCGCAACCAGTGGCCGCGTCGCTACTACCTCCTCTCCGCCGAGCTGCTGATCACGGGCCGGGTCGACGAAGGCGTCGGCATCGAGTCCTTCTTTGCTCAGCGCGTTCAGCGCTCGGGTGAGGACATTGGATACTCGCCGCGCGTCGGCTTTGAGAGCGAGGTTTGGCCCAAGCGCATGAAGGTGCGCACGGGCACGTACATCGAGCCAAGCCGATTTCGCGAAACCGATCTACGCGTACACTGGACCGTTGGTTTCGACGTTCGCGTGCTTAACTAGGACGTCTTTGGGCTTTGGCCAGAGGACTACCTCTGGGACATCAAGGTAGCCTTCGACATCGCCCGAGAGTACCAATCCTTCACAGTGGGCATCGGCGGCTGGTACTAAGGGGACATCGCATCTCTGGGGTTCCTACTGCTGGCGGTTCCCAATGGGCCAAAAGAGATCCCCGCGAAGAACCAATGAGATATAGTGTCAACCTCGTTGGCCTTCTCGATGATCGAAACCGGACAGAGCTTTCCGTTGGGTGCGACGCCTCAGCCGGGCGGCGTGAACTTCAGCACCTATTCGAAGCATTGCGAAGCGCTCGAGCTGCTGCTGTTCGACGGCCCTGAAGACCAGGAGCCTTCGCGCGTAATCCGGCTGGACCCATCGCGAAACCACCGAACATTTCACTATTGGCATGCCTTCGTGCCGGGCATCGGACCAGGCCAACTGTATGCCTATCGCGCCGAGGGTCGGTACGCACCGGAGGAAGGCCTCCGCTACGACCGCGAAAAGGTGCTGCTCGATCCCTATGGTCGAGCCGTCGCGGTTCCACGAGGCTACGATCGCGAAGCGGCACGCCGGCCAGGCGATACGGCGGCGACCGCAATGAAGAGCGCCGTGGCCGACCTCCGCGCATACGACTGGGAGGGGGACCGCTCCCCCGGACACGCCTTCTCCAACACGGTCATCTACGAAATGCACGTCCGCGGGTTCACCCGGCACCCGAGCTCGGGAGTTTCTCCCGAGAAGCGCGGAACCTACGCCGGTCTCATCGAAAAGATCCCGTACCTGAAGGATCTCGGGGTGACCGCAGTCGAGCTCTTGCCGGTGTTTCTATTCGACCCGCAGGAGGCGCCACCGGGACTTAGCAATTACTGGGGCTACAACCCGATCTGTTTTTTCGCACCGCATTGGGGCTACGCATCCTGCGACGAGCCATTGGAAGTCCTGGACGAGTTTCGAGACATGGTCAAAGCGCTCCACCGCGCCGACATCGAGGTCATTCTCGACGTGGTCTACAACCACACCGCCGAAGCAGGAGAAGACGGCGCGACCCTTTCGTTCAAGGGTCTGGACAACAGCACCTACTACAGCCTCGAACCGGGGAACCGGTCACGCTACGCGAACTACAGCGGCACGGGGAACACGCTCAACGCCAACCATGCCGTGGTGCGGCGCCTCATTCTCGACAGTTTGCGCCATTGGGTGACGGAGATGCACGTGGATGGCTTCCGTTTTGACCTCGCGTCCATCTTGTCGCGCAACACCGAAGGTGAAGTAGTGGCAAACCCGCCAGTGCTTTGGGACATCGAAACCGACCCTGTTCTGAGCGGCACCAAGCTCATCGCAGAAGCATGGGACGCCTCGGGCCTCTATCAGGTCGGGAGTTTCTTCGGCGACCACTGGAAGGAATGGAACGGCCAGTTCCGCGACGACGTGCGCGGGTTCTTCCGAGGCGACGAGGGGCACGTCGAAAAGCTCGGAGCTCGGTTTCTGGCGAGCCCCGACATCTACGGAGGCCAGGGGCGCGAGGCCGAGCAGAGCATCAACTTCGTGACCTGCCACGACGGATTTACGCTCAACGATCTCGTCTCTTACGACGAAAAGCACAATTGGGAGAACCAGGAAGAGAACCGGGATGGCTCGGACTACAACCTGAGCTGGAACTGCGGCGTCGAAGGCCCGAGCGACGATCCCGCGATCGAGCAACTCCGCAACCAGCAGATTAAGAACTTCTTCACGACGAACCTTCTATCGCTGGGGGTGCCGATGCTGGTGATGGGCGACGAAGCGCGCCGAACCCAGCGCGGCAACAACAACCCTTACTGTCAAGACAGCGAGCTCACTTGGTTCGACTGGAGCCTTCTGGAGAAGCATGCCGGTCTTCATCGCTTTGTGAAAGAGCTGATCCACCTCCGACTGAGCGTAGCCTTTGAAGTGCCGGGGATGAGTCTTTCGGACCTGCTCCGCGCCGTTCCGGTGCACTGGCACGGCGTGAAGCTCAACGAACCCGATGTCGCGCGACACTCGCGAAGCCTGGCCTTTTCCGTCGACGTTTTTCACTACGGGTGGCACTTCATGTTCAACGCTTACACAGAGCCGTTGACGTTCGAGCTCCCTTTCGTTCGCGAAGGTGAGTCCCGCCGGTGGCGACGCTTGATCGACACTCACCGGCAGTCTCCTCACGACTTCGCCGATCCGGACAAAGCGGAGATCGTGATCGGAAGCAAGCACGTCGTGCAGCCGTACTCGACCGTGGTCCTCGTAGCAGAACGCGGTCAGAGGTGACGGTGGACCTTCCGAGGCGCAGCGGGGTTCTCGTGCACATCACCTCGCTTCCGGGTGGTGCGTACACCGGCGATCTCGGACCATCCGCGCATGCGTTTGCAGATTTCCTGGCGGACGCCGGCCAGGGCTGGTGGCAAACCCTCCCGCTGAACCCGATTGGTGATTTCGAATCGCCGTACTCCAGCATCTCGGCGTTCGCCTGCGAGCCGCTGATGATTTCACCCAAGGCGTTGGTGGAGGACGACTTGCTGGACGAACGATCGCTCCACGGTGTACCCGCTGGCTCCAAGACAGCAAAGGCCGATTTCGGAGGCTCCAAGCGCCTTCGATCGAGGCTGCTGGTGCAAGCGCATCGGACGTTCATCGAGCGAGGGTCACAGGACATGCAGCGGTCCTTCGGGGAGTTTCGAGATCGGGAGCGGGGCTGGCTCGACGACTACTGCCTGTTCATCACGCTTCGATCCCGCTACGGGACTGCCGATTGGACGACCTGGCCGGAAGACGTCGCTCGACGGGCGCCATCGGTCCTCTCCGCCGCACGCGAAGAGCTGGTGGACGACATCGACTATTTCGCGTTCGAGCAATGTCTGTTCGACCGACAGTGGCAGGCGCTTCGAAGGCATTGCAAGGATCGGCGGGTGGGGATCGTCGGCGATGTGCCGATGTTCGTCGCCCATCCGAGCGCGGACGTGTGGGCGCACCCCGAGGCGTTTCTTCTCGACGCGAACGGTCGCCCCAGGTTCGTCGCCGGCGCTCCCCCCGACGCATTCGCCGCAGACGGACAGCGTTGGGGAAACGCCCTATACGACTGGGAGCATCACGAGCGCACCGGCTTTGCATGGTGGAAGTCCCGGCTGCAGCGCCAGCTCGAGCTATTCGACCTGCTGCGGCTCGACCACTTCATCGGCTTCGCACGATACTGGCGCATTCCCAGTGAGTCCGAGACGGCCATGGATGGGCAGTGGGTCGACGCTCCCGGGCACGCGTTCTTCGATGAGCTCACGCGGGTGCACGGCGCGCTCCCGTTCATTGCGGAAGACCTCGGAGCGGTCAGCCAGGAGGTATGGGACCTGCGCGATCGGTACGGCCTCCCGGGAATGAAAGTGCTGCAGTTTGCCTTCGGCGGCGACCCTGGAAGCCGCGTGCATCACCCAGACGAGTACGCCCGCAACAGCGTGGCGTTCACCGGGACCCACGACAGCAACACGATGCTCGGCTGGTATCGGGACCTCCAGCGCCAGGCACAGTCCAATGACGCGACCGCTGAGGCGGAGCTCCAGCACGTCCAGGGCTATTTCGAGGCGACTGGCGAGGTAGACGTCGTCGACGCGGCGATTCGGGCGCTTCTCGAGTCCCCTGCTGACACCGTGATCTTCCCACTTCAAGATCTGCTTCATCTCGACGAGCGGCACCGAATGAATCGTCCTGGAACTACGGTCGGCAACTGGACGTGGAGGCTCGAGCAGGGACAGTTGAGTCCCGCGCTTGCCGCACGGCTGCACGCACTCGCAGAGGCAACGGGCAGGCTCTAGGCGCCGCCTCGGACGGTGAAATCCGCTCGTGATCGCGGCGGCGCTGGCGTTCATCACGGTGTTTGCCGTCCCAGCGAGCCCAATTTTCAAGCTAGCTCAGCTCGTGTCGAGCGACTTCGTCGAGACCCGCTTGCCATCTTCTCGGTGAGAGTCGACACTAGCCGGACCCCACACATCGGGCTGATTCTTTGAGGGCAGGCCAATGAACGCGAAGCGCTCGTCACCAAAAATGGCAGGGGTCGTCGAAGACGACCGGACCGGAGTCGGCGTCGACACGCTGCGCCGGGCAATTAAGGACAACCTCTTCTATCGCTGCGGCAATGTCCCCGCGCTAGCGACCCGTTCGGATTATTACCTGGCGGTGGCGTACACCGTGCGAGACCGGCTCATGCAGCGTTGGCTGAGCACGGCCAGGGCGTTGCTGGCTCAGCCGACGCGGGTGGTCTGTTACTTGTCGGCGGAGTATCTACTGGGGCCTTCGCTGGGCAATGCGCTCTTGAACCTCGGCATTCGCGACCAGGTTGCCGAGGCAGTGGCATCGCTCGGGCAGAACCTCGACGAGCTCATCGACGCAGAACGCGAGCCGGGCCTCGGCAATGGCGGACTGGGTCGTCTGGCTGCGTGCTTCATGGACTCGCTTTCCACCTTGCAGATCCCCGCCGTGGGTTACGGCTTACGATACGAGTTCGGCATTTTCCAGCAGCAGATCCACGACGGCTGGCAGGTCGAGCGCACCGACAAATGGCTGCAACAGGGCAACCCCTGGGAAGTCGTTCGACCGGAGTACAGCTATCCAGTGGGCTTCGGCGGTCATACCGAATCCTATACGGATGAGAACGGTCGTTACCGGGCCCGCTGGCGTCCAGAAACCGTGGTCAAGGGGGTCGCCTACGCCACGCCGATTCCCGGCTACAAGGTCAACAACATGAACATGCTGCGCCTCTGGGGCGCGGAGGCCGCCGAGACGTTCGACTTTGGAAGTTTCAATGTGGGCGACTACTACGGTGCGGTCGAACGCAAGGTGGCCTCGGAGACGCTGACCAAAGTGCTCTATCCCAATGACGAGCCTGCGCAGGGCAAAGAGCTCAGGCTTCGGCAGCAGTACTTTCTCGTGTCCTGCTCGCTTCAGGATTTGTTGCGCCTGCACCAGATTCGTGGCGGTCGGCCCGACAATCTGAACGAATTATTCGCGATTCAGTTGAACGACACCCATCCTGCACTCGCCATACCCGAGCTGATGCGGCTGCTGCTCGATGAGCACGGGATGAGGTGGGAGGCCGCCTGGCGGATCAGCTCGGAAACGTTTGCATACACGAATCACACCTTGCTTCCGGAGGCCCTCGAAACTTGGCCGTTATCGATGTTTGGGCGATTGCTGCCGCGTCACTTGGAGATCATCTACGAGATCAATGCCCGCTTCATGGTTGAAGTTCGCGAACGCTTCCCAGGCGACGACGAGAGGCAACGGCGCATGTCCCTCATCGATGACCA
>JBARTN010000292.1:0-1687 GCA_049645265.1 Polyangiales bacterium | reverse complement strand
ACCTGATTGGCCTGGTCGATGATGTCCTGGCAGTCGAGGCCCGCGGCGCAGTCGACCGCCGCTTCGAACGCCGTGAGGCACGCCTCCGAGGTTTGCTCGGCGAAAGACCGTTCTAGCTCGCAGTTTTGCTTGCATTCGTCCTCGGTACCGAGAAGCGTAACCTCGCATTCGCCCACGGCCAAGGCACAGAACGCCGTGCAGGTCGGGCCGGGTTCGAAGATGGGCGTGCCCCCGCCGCCGCCCGACTCCGTCCCTTGTGCACATCCCAACGCACTCGCACTCAGCAAGAGCGATCCCAAAAAAAGCAATCGAAGCATCTCGTTCCTCAATAGTTCTTGCCGACGATCTCTTGCACTCTGGTCATCAACGACTTCGAGTAGAGCCGTCCGGCTAGTGAATTGCGCGCATCACGCTGGACCGCCTCCCAGGCGACCTTGTTGCGCCAGATGTTCACGGACTTGAGTCTGCCGGCGAGTGCCTCGCTGGCTTCCTTGTCGAGCCGCCGTCCGCCCTCGCGGAACTCCTGGGCGTGGTCTTTCGCGCTTTGCCGAATGTGATCCTGGGCCGCCTTCGGGAGCGCGGCGAGGCGATCCTTCTTGATCACGTACGCGCCGACCACGATGCCACCGCCGGGCTTGGTCATCGTCTTGAGCTTGGTGTGCCATTGAAACGCGAGGACGCCGATTGAGGACGCGATGACGGTGTCCACCATCCCCGTTTGAAGAGCCGAGAAGACCTCCGGCAAGCCCATCGTCACGCCGTTTGCGCCAGCAGCCTCGATGAACGCTTTCATCGTCGGCGAACCGCGCCAGACCCAAGGACGAACGTTTCTCAAGTCATCGGGATGTTGGATCTTGTGCTGGGAGAAAATCCGGACCTGCCCGGAGTCTCCCCAGGAGATCAGCTCGTAGCCGGCCTTGTCGAAGAGCGCGACCAGGTCGGGGCCGAGCTTCTCGCGTACGTCGTCGAGCGCCGGGTAATTGGTGATCAGCCCTGGCGCCTGAAGCACCAGCACCTGTGGCACGAGCGCGCCGAGGCCCGTCGAGGTCAGGAGCGCGCCGTCCAGCTGGCCGACGCGCATCTTGCGGACCACCGTCATCTCGTCCCCAGCGACGCCGCCGGCGTACATTTTGAGGTTCACATGCCCGTTGGTGATCTCTTTGAGCTCCTTGCGGAGCTGCATGAAGGCTCTGCCGAGGCCGGACTGCCTGGGCGCCAAGGTCGCGATTCGAAGCTGGTGCGTAGGCTCGGCGGTCGCCTCGGGGCTCGCCTTGGGGTTGGATTCCGCGCTCGCGGCAGCGTCTTCGGCTCTGGCTTCACTCCGGAACGAATCACTGCCGACCAGCAGGGCAGTGAGAAGGACGGACGACACGAGAAAAATGCGAGGCATGCGGAAGCAAAGCACGGACCGGGTATCGCCTCAAGCGCCACCGCCGGTCGCGCGCATGACCCCACTGTTGCGCAGCTCGAGGCCGTCGAGGCAGCCGGAAATGTCCTCGAGCAGCTTCGGCACAGCCGAGGCGTCCGCGATGGGGTTCACCACACAGACGTCGATGCCGGCTTCGGCATAGGCGCGAATCCGCGCCCGGATGGTTGCGCGATTGCCGACGACGGCCATCGCCTCACAGAGCCGGTCGGTGACTCCTTTGGCGACGCCTGCCCTGTCGCCCTTGGCGAAGGCTTCGCG